>JAFGJN010000306.1 GCA_016929055.1 Candidatus Zhuqueibacterota bacterium | reverse complement strand
TGGGCATTTTGCCGGGCGGCGGATTATGGAAGATCATCACTTTTGCACCGGACTATTCGCATGCAGAGATCTATCATCCCGACTCTACTGCCTTTCTTGCCGGCAAAAGTCGGTCACTGTTTTTTCTTCCTTCTGATCAGATTGTGATCGTCTGGTTATTGGCCTATCGCAACGGCTTTTTTTTGCATTCAGCCGGCGCTATAGTGGAAGGTCAAAGCATGCTCTTTGTCGGCCATTCGGAGGCGGGCAAATCGACCACCACCCAACTGCTCATCGATGCGGCTGCCCGAGGAGATCTTGATGTCGAGATCCTGTGCGACGACCGCAACATTATCAGGCAAAAGGACGAGGGATGGCGCGTCTATGGCACCTGGAGCCACGGCGATATACCGGTGGTTTCGCCGGCCTCTGCGCCTTTACAGGCGATCTGTTTTTTAGAAAAGGCAGGCGAAAACAGCCTGACGCCGCTGAACGATCGCCAGCAGATCAGCCGGCGTTTGTTGGGCCATGTGATCAAATCTTTTGTCACTGCAGAGTGGTGGAATAAAACACTCGACGTCGCCGAGAGGCTGATCGCTGAGGGCAACTTTTATGTCATGCGCTTTGACAGGAGCAATTTGATTTTAACTGAACTGGAAAAACTGGCGTTAAAATCGGCAAAAGCAGGTTAACCCCGATACCGGCGAGTTACAAAAGATCAGCGTCGTTTTCACATTGATCAGCGCATGGATACCGTGCAAAATAATTGCCAGATGGTTGATTTTTGCGCGACAGCAAAAAGTGTTTAAAGCGCTTTTGGGGCGAAATAACTATTTTTGTTGGTTTTTGTAATTGATTTTATTATATTACAATAACTCTGTCCAATTACCGGACAGCAATCAATTTAACTAGATAATAAACAAAATTGCTGTTCAAGACAGATTTTAGGAACATGATTAGTCAATTGATAAATTAAAACTTGGGCCAAACGGCAAAATAGCAAACCTGATCTGTTGTTAAGAAAAACCCTTGTTGTTTTTAAATCAATCGGGGTGTGCGGCGTGTCCCCAATAGGACACCGGTAAGGGGAAATATTAACTAAGCGATAGGGGAGAGGTGATGGAACAGCAAAAGAAAACATGGGAATTGCCGCAGCTGGTGGTTCTCACCAGAGGTATGCCGGAAGAGAGTGTTTTTGAATCATGTAAGGCTATACACGTCCCGCCTGGCACAGGCCCCGAGTTAGCGAAACAGGACAGCTGCGCTGTTGGTCTTCAAGCAAACTGTAGCAACTGTAAAAATCGGGGAGGAGGAGATAGTTAAGTCACCATCTGGATTGCCTTTTGTTGGTATCATCGATGGAATTTATTTGCCCACTGCACCCACAATCTGGCTCACCTCAGAAGCAAAGTGATGAAGAGTGAAAAACGGATGACTCTGCCGAGGCTGCCCCTGGATGGCAGCCTCGATCTCACCTATCGCTGCAACAACAACTGTATTCACTGCTGGTTATGGCTTCCCTGCAATGCCCCTCAAGGTGAGAAAGAATTGACATGTGACGAAATTTTTCGAATTGTCCAGGACGCCCGTGCCATGGGCTGCCAGGCTTGGTCTATTTCAGGCGGTGAACCGATGCTGCGGCCTGATTTTGCCGATATTTTTGATTTTATCACCCGCAAATCGGTGACGTATAAAATCAACACCAACGGCACATTGATTACCCCAGAGATCGCTCGGTTGCTGAAGCGCAAGGGCAGAAAGATGGTCGCGCTCTATGGAGCAACCGCCGATGTGCACGATCGCGTGACCCGCAATCCCGGCTCGTTCGAAGCCACCATGCGAGGATTTTCTTACCTGAAAGAGGCGGGCGTTGGTTTTACCGTGCAAATCGTGCCGATGCAGGCAAACTATTTCCAATATGATGCGATGCTGGCGCTGGCGCAATCGTTGAGCCCGCACTATCGGGTGGGCGCGCCATGGCTCTGGCTCTCATCCTGCCGATCGGTTTCCCGCAATAACCAAATTCGATCTCAGCGGTTGGATCCGGCCGAGGTGGTCAAGCTGGATCGTCCGAATCCCTTGGCCACTCTGAGCGATAACCTGCAGCTTGGTGAAATCGCCTGCGAAACCCATTCAGAAAAAGAGACACAGCCCGATGATCGCCTGTTCGCCGCGTGCATCGATGCACAACGCGATTTCCATATCGACCCCTATGGGCAGCTCTCTTTTTGCTGTTTTATCAAAGATCCGGATTTGCGCTATGATCTGCGGCAGGGCACCTTTCAACAAGGCTGGGATGAGTTCATCCCCTCTCTCAAGGACAAAGTCCGCGGCGGAGCGGAATACAGAGAGAACTGCGGATCCTGCGAATTGCGCAGGCATTGCCGGTGGTGTGCGGTATATGCCTACCTCGAGCACGGTCGCTATTCCGCCAAAGTAGAGTTTCTGTGTCGGGTCGCGCAACAAGCCGTAAAATATGAGCACGAATGGCAATCGTCGCATATCCAGTATTATCAGATCGCAGGAATGACCCTGCTGATGGGCGCTGAATTTGAGCTGACCGAAGAGTCGTTTCCGCCGGTTTACCGGTCGTTTCGGGTCAATCAACCCGGAAAAGATCGGGTAACAATCCATCATGCCGCCTCTATTCCTTCCCTGAAGGATTTGCGATTGGGGAAAAGGGTCTATCGGCGTCTTTCCTGGGAAATGTACAGCCAACCGCATCATTCCCATACCTATGTCGGACTGTCAGGTGATCATGGCAGAGAACCTCAGACCCTGGCGATTTTCAATCCGGATCACAGCCGAGGTAAAATATTTACCAAAATAGATCTGAGCAAAAAAATAAAACTCGATACCCTGTTTTCTCTGCCATCTGATCAGGTTGTGTTGGCACGAATGCTGGCAGAGCGCCAGGCTTTTTTCATTCGCTCTGCCGGATGTATACTGGACGGCAAGGGTGTTTTGTTCGTCGGACGATTTACAGATCAAAAGTCGGCTGTTCTGAAAATGATCCGCGGTCGGGGAGAGCTACTCGCCAAAGAGTGCGTTATTGTTCGGAGTTGGCCGGACGCTATTCAAATGTATGGTTTTCCCGGTCGCTGTAAATTGGATAAAGTCTCCGGCAACAGCGCAACTCTGAGTGCGGTGTTTTATCTGCAAGAATCTGAAAAAAACGATCTCATCCCTGTCGAGCATCCAAAAGATCGAGCGGAGGCCATACGATCTTTTCTAGTCCAACCCTTGCTGGCAGAGGAGTGGTGGGACAGGACACTCGGTCTGGCTGAAAAGATTTTTTCACAATTGCCGGCCTATCGATTGCGTTTAAACCCAAAAGACAAATCGATCGATATTTTGCAGCACGTGCGGCCCTGATCAGTCGGGAATCGAGATCACACTTTCTCTCACTTGTCCAGATCGATCGAGAGGTGCATCCATAGTCGAGAAGCAAAGAGCGATAAAAAAAGATATTCAAAGCAGTGGTCTGTTCAAGAACTCGCAACCGCTGCTCAGCACTCTGGATATCGAATTGACCGAACGTTGTAACAATGCCTGTTTGCACTGTTATATCAATCTGCCGAAAGATGATCCAACTGCAATCGCGCGTGAATTATCGACAGATCGCTGGAAAAACATTTTGCAGCAAGCGGCAGATTTGGGTGCCCTGACGGTTCGGTTCACCGGCGGGGAGCCTTTGTTGCGCGATGATTTTAGCGAGCTCTATCTTTTCGCCCGCCGCCTCGGTTTAAGGGTCATGTTGTTTACCAACGCCCGCCTGATCACGCCGGAACTGGCGGATCTGTTTGTTCAAATACCGCCTTTAAAAAAAATCGAAATCAGCGTCTATGGTATGCGGCCGGAATCCTACGATGCCGTCGCTGCTAGACCCGGCGCGTTTGCTGAATTCAAGCGCGGGATCGAGCTTCTTGATGATCGAAAAATAGCCTATGTGATCAAAACGGCATTGCTGCCGCAAAACAGCGATGATCTCGAGGCATTGGAAGAATGGGTCGCCCGCAATCCGTGGATGAACGGAGATCCAGCTTTATCTTGTTATTTTGATCTTCGCGCCCGCAGAGATTCGATTGCAAAGAATGAACTGATCCGCTCGCTGCGAATCTCCCCTGAAAAAAGTTTGGTTTTGTTGGCGCGAAGGGAAGCAGTTTATCGCAAAGAGATGGCCGGTTTTTGTGCCAAGTTTTGCCAACCTTCGGGCGATCTTTTGTTCAACTGTGGCGCGGGAAAATCGGGCTGCGTGGATGCCTATGGAAAATACCAGATGTGCCTGATGCTCCGACATCCGCAGACGGTGTTTGATCTTGCCAAAGGATCCTTGCGCGAAGCGCTGACCGAGTTTTTCCCGCGCCTGCGCGAGCTAAAGGCGACGAACCCTGACTATCTGCAGCGATGCGCGCAGTGTTTTTTATATGGTCTGTGTGAACAGTGTCCGGCGAAATCCTGGGCCGAACACGGCACCCTGGACACGCCGGTCGACTATTTCTGCCAGATTGCCCATGCCCAGGCGCGCTTCCTGGGCCTGCTCAAGAGCGATGAAATGGCATGGGAAGTCAAGGATTGGGGTCAAAGAATCGACTCACTGGCAAAATCTTGAGATATCATGAGCATTCGCATCAAGACAGGCCGTTTTCTCCTTCGACTGGGCGCGTTCATCAGCTCCCTTCCAGTGGCGGTCATGAAGGCCGACGATCTCATCGAGTTCAGCCGACAAACCTACAGCAGGGCAAATAATTTCTAGGACTGGTGCGAAGATGCCCTGGTGGATTCCGGTCTGAGCAGGGATGAGACGGAACTGATCAATGCCATTCCGGCCAAAACCGGAAAAGTGCTGGTGCTGGGAGTGGGTGGCGGAAGGGAGGCGATCGTTTTTGCCCGAATGGGATTTCAAGTGACCGGTGTGGATTTTGTCCAGGCGTCGGTGGAAAGATCGATAGAAAATGCGACCGCAAGGGGAGTGGAGATCAAAGGCTTGATTCAGGAAATCTCGCGGCTCGATGTGGCGGAAAATTCGTATGATATGATCTGGATATCGCGCGCCATGTATTCATGCGTTCCTACTCGTTTGCGCCGAGTGAATCTGGTCCAAAAACTCGCACGTGCCCTCAAACCCGGCGGATATATTATCTGCCAGTTTCACCGCCAGGAAGGCGCTGACTCAAAGTCAAAACTGTTGGTCTTGCGACGGTTGATTGCGCTGATGTTAGCAAATCGGGACTATGAATCGGGGAATTTTCTGTGGGGAAATATTGAATTTATCCACGCCTTTTCATCGGATGAACAAATTCGATCAGAGCTCACGGCTGGCGGTCTCGATGTGCTCGAATTTAAACAATCCCAAAACCCGCTTTACCGCGCAGCGATCTGCCAAAAGAGTTTTCACACCATCAAAAATAAGAGGCAATGATCAGCAATGGTACCATCTA
This sequence comes from Candidatus Zhuqueibacterota bacterium, assembly GCA_016929055.1. GTDB lineage: Bacteria > Zhuqueibacterota > Zhuqueibacteria > Residuimicrobiales > Oceaniaggregativiventaceae > Sulfursilanivivens. Next base: position 6,249 of record JAFGJN010000306.1, on the reverse strand, counting down.
TCACACTGAACAGTATTTGCGCACCTTCACAAGATGTGGTTGCGCGCGAGATCGAAGGCGAAGTGATTATCATTCCCTTGACCGCTGGCATCGGCGACATGGAGGATGAACTCTTTACTTTGAACGAAACCGGGAAACAGATCTGGCAGCGTTTGGATGGGATCGCCGATTTGAAGCAAATTGCCACCGAGTTGGCCACAGAGTATGACGCTCCGGTCGAAGAGATCGAGCGCGATACAGTGGGCTTGATTCAAGAATTGGCGCAACGGAAAATCATCACTGTGCAGTAGCCATGGATCCGGTGCCGCAATTGTTTCCCAACCGCGCCTTTGCTGAATTGATGGCAGCAGTGCTGGAAAGGGGTGTTCCGTTTCGATTTCAGGCCAACGGTGGCAGCATGGCCCCTTTTATCCGCAACGGCGATATCATCATTGTGGCGCCGATTTTCGGCAAAATTCGCAACGGCGATGTGATAGCCTTTATTGACAGGCGGGGCGAACGGTTGAAAATACACCGTGCGATCCGTTCTTCTGGCGGCGCCTTTCTGATGCGGGGCGATAACTCTCCAAAACCGGATGGCTGGGTGCCGCAGAGTGCCGTCCTGGGAAAAATCATAGGAGTCGAGCACCTTGGCAAATGTGTCAGACTCGGTCTGGGTTGGGAGCGCAGAGCCATTGCCTATTTTTCGCGTTTTGGGCTGCTCGTTCCTTTGGTACGTTTTCTTCGCCCTGTTTACTGGAAAATTTCTAGATAACTCCGGCTTTGGTTGATATTTTTCGACTTGTAGCCGGCGGGTGCGGGAGATAAAATGTCGACTGAATCTGTTTAAACAAAAGTGTGAAAAAAGTGATGAATTTGGGCCGCATAGAAATCGACGGAAAATCGCGCAAGGTCATCTTTCACGGTGAATGTTTAGAGATGCTCGACATCTGTCATGCCGCATGTTGCCGCGATTGGGATGTCGGAATTTCTGCAAAAGAATTCCATAGCGGTCACTATCTGGCCAAAGCCCTGTGCAGATTAACCGCCAAAGAGTGCCTGTCATTGCAAATAAATTGCCGGCATCGCACATACCGTCTTGACAAACACCCTGATGGACGCTGTATTTATCTTGAGAACGATCTCTGCAGCATCTATGAAAACCGACCGCAGGTCTGCCGCGATTTTCAATGTCAATCCGGATGGCGACTTGTTTCGGTTTTTCCTCACAAAAGGGTTTCGGCTGATCTGACGCCAAAGAAACTCGATTGTGATCTTTTTTTGGAAAAAATAAAAGACGATGCTGTTTTCGTTCTGCACCCGTTGATCAAGCTGCACGCTCTGTTTTATTTGCCAACACGACAAGAAATTATCTTTATCAAAGAGATAGTCGGTGGATGCGGAAAATTCAACACGCGCGAAGCCTTAAATTGCCCGCAGTTGGATGAAGCAAAACTGCAGCTGCTGATCGATTTGTTCAACCGAAAAGAATCCTTGGGACAACTCTATAATCGATTCTGCGCAGAAAGCAAAAGCGAGCTTACACGAAACGAGTTCCTGACGGTGGTCTGGCTGCTGAACAAACATCAGATCGTCCTCGATAGTATCAATTTTCAGGGCATGCTGTCAGGGCAGGGCAGAATCGATTGAACAGCGGCTGAGCGAACAATCCGCTGTTCTGCCCATTTTTTGGGGAATTAATCCGATGAGTCAAACTTTGAATATCGAGATTCAGGATTTTGCTCTGTGGAAAAAATTAGCGGCCAGGCGCACCCTTTACAGTTTTGACCTGGATCTGACCGCGCGCTGCAACCTCAACTGCCGCCATTGTTACATCAATCTGCCGGCGAACGATAGGGAGGCCAAAGCCAGGGAACTGTCTGTCGATGAGATCGGCCACATTGCCGATCAGGCGATTGAGCTCGGCGCTCTCTGGTGCCTGCTGACCGGCGGCGAGCCGCTGCTGCGGACAGATTTCGTCGATATCTATCTGATGTTGAAACGCAAGGGCTTGCTGCTATCGGTTTTTACCAACGCCACCCTGATCACTCCCGAACATATCGCTCTGTTCAAAAACTATCCGCCGCGCGACGTCGAAGTGACCATCTATGGCGCAACAGCAGCGACCTTTGAACGCGTCACTCGAAAGACCGGTTCATTCGCGCGTTTCGTCAAGGGTCTCGATGCTCTTTTTGACGCCGGCATTCGCGTGCGCCTCAAAGCCATGGCCTTGCGCTCCAATCTGGGTGAAATGGAGGCAATTGCTGATTTTGGTCGACGCCGTACCAAGGACTTTTACCGGTTTGATCCGGTGTTGCACCTGCGCTACGACCGCGATCAGGCGCGCAATAAAGAGATCATATCGGAACGCCTGACGCCTCAAGAGATCGTGGCGCTGGAGCGCGCTGACGTCGCGCGCTTTGGCTCATTGCTCAAGGGGTGCGACGCCCTGATCAATGAAGAACTTGGCCATTACAACTGTGATCACCTCTTTCACTGCGGTGCTGGCAACGCAAATGTTAGCATAGGTTATGATGGTACTTTCCGACTTTGCCAGTCGCTCTGGGCACCGGGAACGACGGTCAATCTGCGCGAGACATCGCTGCGCCAGGCGTGGGAGGAATTTGTGCCGCACGTGCGCGACATGCGTTCGCAGGATCTAAAGTTTTTGCAGACCTGCCGCAAATGTCCGATTGTGAACTTGTGCCTCTGGTGCCCGGCGCATGCCTATCTTGAAACAGGACGCATGGACGGGGAAACGCACTTTTTCTGTGCGGTGGCGCATGCCCGCGCCGCCGCGATTCAGGCCGAAAGGTAGCCTGATATGTCCCGCCGCTCCAAGCGTCTCTCCTCGTTCGATCCTCGCGAATTGCGCCGCGATTTGTTGCCGCATATTTTTCGCTCCATTCGACTGGTCTGGCAGAGCTCTCATGCGTTCTTTATCATCGGTCTGGTGCTGCTGGTGCTGCAGAGCCTTCTGCCGTTGGCCGTGCTCTATACCGGCAAGCTGATCCTCGATGCCGTGACCGCTGCCCTGCGTCCCGGTCTGGTCGTTACCACGCCTTATTCCATCGTCTTGTTGGCTGTTTTGGCGGGTGTGTTGGCCTTTTTAAACACGGTGATCGGAAATGTGCAGAGCTGGCTCAAACAACACCAGTCGGCGCTGGTGCAGGAACACATCATGGAAGAGCTGCACCGCAAATCGGTAGAGATCGATTTCGCCTATTATGAAAATCCCGCTTTTTTCGACACTCTGCATCGGGCTCAGCATCAGGCCCTCTATCGGCCCTCTCAGTTGGTGGATCGGCTGCAGTCGGTTCTGCATCAGAGCCTGACCCTGATCGGGTTGGTGGGCTTGCTTTTTTTTCTGCACTGGTCGATTCCGCTGTTGCTGTTGCTGACCCTGTTGCCGGCGTTGATCTTTCGCCTCCATTTTGCCGATGTGCTCTATGCCTGGCAAAAACAGAGCAGCATACTGGAGCGCAAGAGTTTTCATTATCACTGGATGCTGACGGATCGCGAATGGGCCAAGGGCGTGCGCCTGTCGAATCTGGGACGGCTCTTTCAGCGCCGCTATCGCGCTCTGGCGCGGCGTTTGCGGGTGGAGCGTTTTCGCATCGACGGCCGCCGCACCCGCGGCACCCTGGTCACCCAGCTTTTGGCAACAGCGGTAGCAACCGGCTTTTATCTGCTGCTGATCGGCCGCACCCTGGCTGGCGCCATCACCCTTGGCAGTCTGGTGATGTATTTTCAGGCGTTTCAGCAGGCGCTCAATGCTCTGCGTTCGCTCTTTACCGGATTGGGCGACATTTATGAAGACGCGCGATTCGTATCGCATCTCTTTAGTTTTCTGGCGCTTGAACCGCTCATGCCGCGCGCGACGGCCCCGCGTGCCGTTCCTGTGCCGGTGCGGAGCGGTCTGAGCATCGAAGGGGTGTCGTTTCGTTATCCCGGCAGCGAGCGTTGGGCGCTGCGCGACGTCTCTTTCACAGCGGCACCGGGCGAGCGCCTGGCCCTGGCCGGTGCCAACGGTTCCGGCAAGAGCACCCTGATGAAGCTCATTTGCCGCCTCTATGACCCGATTGGCGGCCGGATTTGTCTGGACGGCATCGATATCCGCAATTTTAATCCGACCGAATATTGGCGGCTTTTAGCGGTGATATTTCAGGATTTCGAGACCTATCATCTCAGCGCTCGGGAGAATATCCGTTTTGGCGATGTTCGCTTGCCGGCGCATGACGATTGTATCGAGCAAGCAGCGCGCCTCGCCGGCGCCGCCGGAGTGATCGAGGGCCTGCCACAAGGCTATGAAACAGTGCTCGGCAAGTGGTTCGAGGAAGGGGAGGAATTGAGCAGAGGGGAATGGCAGCGCATCGCTGTGGCTCGGGCTTTTGTGCGCGACGCGCCGATCCTGATTTTTGACGAACCGACCAGCGCCCTCGACGCGCGCAGCGAATACCAAATGCTCGAGGCCTGGAAGGAACGCGCTCGAGGCCGGGTGGCGCTGCTGATCAGCCACCGGCTGTCGACCTTGCGAATAGCCGACCGTATTATCATGCTGGCTGAGGGCCGAGTGGCCCAGACCGGAACCCCGAGCGAACTCGAGTCGACTGATGGCCCCTTTAGTCGCCTTTTTGACCAGCCGGTGCCGGGATCGAGATGAATGCAAAGCTTACCCGCGGTCATGCCGATTTGCGCGCCGGCCGTGAACTCGTTTTCGATCTGCTTCTCGCCGTGCTGATCGCGATATTTTGGTGTGACCTCAAGACGCGCAACGGGCAGGCCAGCTTTTGCAGTGGCGCGGGTACATCCTGTCTCTGCGAGTGTGACCGCAAGTAGCAGAGCCTGTCGACGCACGCTCCACCGCCACTCCTCTTATCATTCAGACCGCGGAGTATCCTACCTCTCTGGTAACGACTCTTCCTATCGTCTGTCGTCTGCCCCGCTCTTACCTGTCCCTCATTTCCCATCCGTGTTCATTTTTTCTCAGTATACCCAGTTAGCGTCCCTGCGCAAGGGCACTGTCACATCGATAGGCCGGTGGGTTGGTTGTCAGAACCGCAAACCCTGGCGTCAGGGGTGAGACGCAATTTGCTGAACCAGCGGTTTTTTTGTATTCCGGTGCGACTCGGCGTTTCTCCCTCTCGATTTGAACCAATCGCCCGAGTTTTTCGGTTCTTAAAAGCGTAAAAGCGAGCAAAGCATTTAACCACAAACATCGAATAATTTTCATTTTTTTCTTGTTTTTTTCTCGGAATCTTTATACTATAGAATGCTAACCTTTTGATCCAGGCATCCCGGGGGCTGATTGCTCATTGAGGCGTTTTGTCATCGCCGATAGGGCGAACGGCCAATTCCAGCCGCAGAGCATAAAAAGCAAATCGTTTTATTTTTCAGGCATCCTATCGAGCACCTCGGGTTAGCCATTCGAGTACGACGTACAATGGGAGCAGCCGGAGTATCGGCATAGCGCAAACGAAGTGGGCGTTTGGGTGTGCAGTCCCTTTTGATGGGGAACGGCTTGTTCCGGTGAGGGGAGAGAAAAATGATGTCGTCTGATTTAGAGACGACGCGGGAATGGGAGTTGCGCGATTATCTCGAACTGATCTTTCGGCGCAAGTTCCTCATTCTGGTCGTCTTTGTCGTCTGTGTGCTGGCAGTCTCGCTGTATCAGCTTACACGTCCAGATGTCTATGGCTCGAGCACGACTTTTGGCATCGAGCTGGATACAGGGGCTGGTTTGGACGGTTATGCCTCAATGCCATATTACTATTATCTGCTCGATCAGAGCCGATCGGTTGAGTATTATAACACCATCGTCTTTAGCGATCTGTTTTATGAGCAGATTCAGCAGGCCATCGATCAGGACAGTCTGCTGGTGGCGCTGGGAGAAGAAGCGCTTGAAGAGGCCAGGCAGGCGGCCATGCGAAATCTGTCGCTATCCTTGAACGATGAGACCAAGCTCCTGACTCTCAGTCTGCGCGCTGGTTCGGCGCTGGTCGCTTATCGAACTGCCGATCTGGTCGCCCAGGTTTTTCGCCGCCGCAACCAGGAGATCGAATTGGAAAGTGCCCAGAACATGGTGCGTTTTATCGATCAACAACGGCATGAGGCCCAGGATCGCCTGGAGGAGGTTGAACGGGCGCTGCTGGAATTCAAGGGCCGCGGCACGCTTTCCCCCATTTCATTTGAGCGAGGTGTCGTCAACCGTGTGGTGCAGGCTGAAGCGACCCTGGAGCAGATCGAACTGGAGCGCAAACTGGCCGAGAC
>JAFGJN010000305.1 GCA_016929055.1 Candidatus Zhuqueibacterota bacterium | reverse complement strand
GGCGCCGGCATCGGTGCAGCTGAGCGAGGCGTGTTTTTCGCCGGTGACGGTATAGTGAACGCTCCAGACGCTGTAGAGGCGATTCTGCGCCGGCACATACTCCAGTCCCGTGCGCCAGATATCGACGTAATCGCCCCAGCCGTCGATCGAGGCTGGACGAATGTTGACCGGCGCTGTCAGAACTCGCGCTTCGGGCAGGACGGCCGCATCGCGTTCGTCGCTTTTGTGCGGCGCAGGTATGCTCACCTCGCCGACGAATCCGGCCTGGACCTGGTTGAGGTCGGTGACATAGAGCGATCCGGGAAAACCGTCGGTGGATTCGGGATCGCCGTCGCTGCGAAAAGCCAGGGCCTCGCCGCCCCAGGAAAAGGATTCGGGCAGTTTAAAGGCGCCGAGATAGTCGAATCCAGCCGGATCCAGAGCTCCCGCCGGCCGACTAAAGGCCTGTGTCGACGCAGTTACGGCCAGGCTCGGCGCGCTTTCATTGCCGGCGGCGTCAATAGCTGCAACCGCAAAGGAACAGGGGTGCGCCGGTTCGAGCAGAACCGCCGCATAGCTCGGCTGCTCGCTATAGCCCTCCACCTCAGCGTTCAGATAGACGAGATACCCGGTCACACCGACGTCGTCTTGGGACACGTCCCACTCGAGATCGATGCGGGAATGAGAGACCGGGGTCGCGCGCAGATTGGCTACCGCTGCGGGCGGGGTGACGTCGGCGTCATCCCAAAGCTCGATCCGGTCGCAGAGCAGAAAGCGCTTCTGGGCGGTCTGAAACCACTCGATATGGGTGTTGATGTTGATCAGCGAATAGAGAGAATCGCTTTTGTGCACACCGCGGTCGGTGATGTTGAAAACGGTGCGGGCGGTGCCGTACGCCTGGATCTCGACATAGGTGACGCGATAGTCATCGAAACTGCGCATGGTGTACCAGTTGCCGCTAAAGTTACCGCCTTGCGGCCGGTCGCCGTCGGTAAAGCTGATGCGCGCCGTGAAACGGAAAACCTCGTCCGATGTGTTGTACCAGGTGACGACGATGCGCTCGCCGACGGCAAAGCGCCGCGGCGTGCCGCCCACACCGCGAAAATCAGCATATTCGCCCAAATCGGCAACCTGCACCACACCCCCGGGACCGGCGGCAGAATAGGCCAGATTGCCGCCGAGCAAGAGCCGGTTCCATTCCGCCAGACCAAAAGTGGTGCCGCCGGCATCGGCGCCGAAATCGACCAGCGTGACCGGCTGGGCTAATAAGATGAGGGGAAAAAGCACAACACTCAGAATGGCCAACACTTCCTGGCCTAAGAGCCGGCTAGACGGTTGCATCATGTTTTCTCCGATTTGTCGGCGAAAGAACAACTCAATTGACCACCAAACCCTTTTGAACGATCACCCGATTGTTTTGTGTCAACTGAAAAAAGTATTGACCCGAAGGAACCCGTATACCGGCCTGGTTCGTCGCGTCCCAGCGGACCACATACTTGCCCGGTATCTGGGTATGATCGACCAGGGTTTTGACCTGCTGTCCGACCGAGTTGTAGATCCGGAGCGAGGTCCATCCCGGATTTTCGAGATTGTAGGCAATGGTGGTCGATGAATTGAAGGGATTGGGATAGGCATAGTGAAGGGTGTACGTTTGCGGGGACTCGGTTTTCGGCTCATCTTTTACCGAAACAGCGGGGTTATCATAAACGATACCCCCCACAACGACGCCCAAAACCCACAGATTCGGTATCTCGCTCACCGGAATCGAATAGAGATCATCCGACCAGATGGTAAAATCGGCATATTTTCCTTCCTCGATCGATCCTTTGACCTCTTCTTCGAAAGCAGCATAGGCGGAACCCATGGTATGGGCGCGCAAGGCTTCCTGGATCGTAATCCGCTCTTCGGGCGCAATGTAAACACCGCTCGAGGTCATTCGCACCAGTGCCGCCCACAGAGTATACTTGGGATGCAACTGCGGCACAGTCGGATAGTCGGTGCCCAGGGCCAGGGGAATGCCTGCATCCAAAAAGGATCGAATGGGTTTCAAACGCCGAGTGGTTTCAACGCCCCATACTCGAATGTAGGAATCGCCGCTGGTATAGATCGCCGCCGGCTGTACGGAAGCGATGACACCCAATTCCTTCATCCGCTGAATGGATTCGGATGTGGGGATCATCACATGTTCGAGGCGATGCCGATGGTCGGGACGCGGTGCATCGTTGAGCGCGTCTTCTATGGCATCCAGAGCCAGGTCGATCGCCGCATCGCCCATGGCATGAAAGGCCAATTGATGGCCAGCGCGATGCAGGGTTTTGACCGCTTTTTTCAGTGTGTCGGGATTCCAGGTGGGCAGATCATAACTCGGTCCAAAATGCGGTTCATAGGTGTAGGAGGTCGGCGGCTGACCGTCGAGCAAGAATTTATCGCTGATGAGCGAAAGCTTGGGGCCTTGAGTCGGGGGGAAATTTTCTGCGCTGAATACCGCTTCATGCGGTTTTTCAATCGTAAATGACAAGTATCCTCTGAGTTTGAGCGAATCGACGGCATCGATATAGCCGCGAAGCCGATCGATACTGCGGGTGTTCACGTCCTGAAAACTGGTGACGCCCATGGCCAGATACTTTTCCTGAGCGAACAGCACGCAATCGGTCAAAAGCTGCACATCAAAAGGCGGGAAATACCTGCGCACCAGATCCATGGCCGGATGATTCCAGAACAACCCGGTCAACGCGCCGGTCGAGTCTCTGTCGATGATTCCCCCCACCGGATCCGGGGTGAGGGAATCAATTTCGGCGATCTCGAGCGCTTTGCTGTTCGCGGTTCCGTAATGGCCGCCGAGGCTGTTCAAAAAAACCGGGTTGTCCGGAGAAACCGGATCGAGATCGTGGCGAGTCGGCATCTTTTCCAGGTGAAAAAAGCCATCGCCGATGACCCACTCGCCCGGCTGGATCGATTGCACCCGCTCCTGAATTTTTGCCACCACATCTTCAACGGTTTGCACTGCCGGCGGCCGCAGATTGACAAAATCGAGTTCACCCTGGCCGTAATACATGAGATGGGTATGGGCATCGATCATCCCCGGGGTCATGCAGCGGCCGTTGAGATTACGCACATCTGTTTCCGGCCCGATGAGCGGCTGAATGTCCTGGTTGCTGCCCACCCGGTAAATCAGGCTGTCCTTGACCGCCACTGCCTCTACAATCGTGTCGTTTGCATCGACCGTGATGATTTTACCGTTGAAAAAAACCAGATCGGCATAATCCTCGAGCCCGGTCAATGGCGAAATAATGATGAGAATGTGCCCCAGCACAAGCGGCAAAATTCGGCTAACCCGGTTGATTCGCATGATCCAACCTCCTCCTTAAAAATGCGGTTTTGTCGACGATACGGACGAAATGCCCGAACCGACGGATCTGCACACATGAAAACACCGACCAACGATCGGGTCAAAAGTCAAAGCCCTATGCGCTTGTTGAATCAAAAGAACGGGGAGATTGGCAGGCGTGAGTACAAATGAAAGGCAGGGAAGTCGCTAATCCCCCTTGAATGAATGATATCGATTTTTGCTGTTCAAGTCAACAGCCATTTTTATTCGCTACCGCTCACTTTGCCACTTTAGCTCACTTTAGTCACTTTAGCTCACTTGACCACCTTAGCTCACTTTAGTCACTTTATTCACTTCTCCTCACTTTAGTCACTTTACCCCCTTTCTCCCCCTCCTCCGCATCTTCATTCCGGCTCAGGTGCCATTCCTCAGTCGTCAGAGCGCGCAAAAAGCGCCGATCGTGGCTGACCAGCAACAGGGCGCAGGGGCACTCTGCCAGGGCCGATTCCAGGCATTCGATCGACGGCAGATCCAGATGGTTGGTCGGTTCGTCCATGATAATGATGTGCGGCAGGCGGGTCATACCCAGGGCCAGCAGCAGTTTGCGCACCTCGCCCGGACTGGGTTCGGCGCTCTCCAGCAGGCGATGCGGGCGCGAGCCGAGACGGCTGATGAGGGTCATCACGTGTCCCAGCTGCTCGTTGGGCAGAGCCCGTGCCTCGGCGAGGATTTGCCGCGACTGTTCGGCATCGATTTCCTGCGGCAGATAGGTGAGGTTCGCGGCCGGCACATTGAGCTGCGGCAACAGCCAGCGCAGCAGGGTGCTTTTGCCGCTGCCGTTGGCACCGGTGAGGGCGATGCGATCGGTGGGGCGAATCGTCAGATGCGGCAAGATCACTTTGCCGGCCGGGCCAAGAGCAAGGCTGCCCGGCTCGTGCTGAAAAAGCGCATTGCGCGTCGACACCGATCCGGGCAGCCAGATGCCCATCGCGTAGCGTTTCTTGACCCGAACATCGTCCAGCTCGTGCTCCGCCTGCTCCAGGCGGCCGTCCAGCTGGCGCAGCAGCTTGCCGCCCACGGCATCCTTGCCCGTGACTCGCGCGGCATCGATTTTTTGTCGGCCATCGCGGTCGTGCCGGGCGAGTCCCTTTTTCGATCGCTTTTGGCCCGAACGGTTGGCCAGATCGCGGCGGCGACCGACTTCGCGCTGCAATTTCTGCAGCGCCTGTTTTTTCTGTTCCCGCTGCTTGTGCACGGTGCGCTCGTCGGCTGAAGCGATCTCGGCGCCTGTGCTATAGTTGCCGGGCCGAACCACGACCTCCGGCGGATCGATAAACAGGCAGTTCCGGCACAGGGTGTCCAGCAATTCGCGGTCGTGGCTCACCAGCAGGCCGATGCCGGAAAACGACTGCAGGGCGTGCAGCAGCACCTCGCGCGCCTCGGCGTCGACGTGATTCGTGGGTTCGTCGATGGCCAGGATCTCGGGCTCCAGCCACAGCGCCACCGCGATCTGCGCCCGTTTTCGTTCGCCGTGCGACAGCGTCGGCCAGCGCTCAAGCCAGTCGTTCTGAACACCGAGCCGGCCGCGAATGACGACAGCGGATTTGTCGGTTCCGTGCAGCAGATCGGCCAGGTTTGCCGGCGGCTCGTCGGTGCGCTGCGGACAATAGATTCGCTGTACCGGCGCCTCGATGCGACCGGCATCGGGCTGCAACAAACCGGCCGCCAATTTCAGCAGCGTCGTCTTGCCCGTGCCGTTGGCACCGACCACGCCCGACCAACCCGGCGCAAAGTGCAGCGACAGATCGCTAAAAAGGGGCTCCACCGCGCTCTCGTAGGTGAATCCGACGCCATGAAATTTCAGGTACGCCTGGGGCAAAAAATTCTCTCTTGCAAAATTGAATAACGAAATGCTCTCTGGCACAAACCCCATACGACCGGAAGTTTGTACATCACGCCGCCTTATTTCAAGGCGTTCTCGATTGTCAGGGTAAAGACAAATCCCTCATACATCGACAGAATGCGGGCGAGGTCATCCCTGTCGACGCCGATACCGTCCACAACCAACAGTGGAGCGCCATCCTCATCCACGGTGATTCGGCCGCAGAGTTTGTCGTGCAGCATGTCGCGATTGCTGCTCAGGTGGCGAACCGCCATTGCCCGGCGAGCTTTTTCCCTCAGGCGTCCGAGGGCGTCATAGGGATTCGTCTCGCTGTAAACGCTGAACTCGTATCCTTCGTCTTTGGGATTGACCTCCACCGCCCTGACCGTATAGCCGAGCGGACTGTTATGGCAGTCGACACGAAAAACTCGTTTTTTGCCGGTAAAATCTTCAAACTCGTCCTCAAGCGGAAAATCTTTTTGCCAATCGATGGAATCGGTGATCATCTCGTGCTCATTTCTTTTCGTTTAACTCGCCTATCTGCTGTTTTTGGGATTACACCTGATACTTCACGCCAACAGCGCATGCATTCGCGACATCTTGGCGGGAATATCGAGCGCCAGCGGGCAATTTGATGAATTCTCGTCTTTTGATCGAATTTTTCCGGGTCATGCAAAGGCTCCTTCGGATTCATGCTCCCGAATCCGATTCCTTGAACCGCATTCGAGGCGTTTTCATAGGTGTCCCCCAAACCGGGACACCACCCAACCGGTCTGATATAAAAACAACGGCGGTTTTCATGAGCTGCAGAGCAGGTTCGCTGTTTTGCCGTTTGACCCAGATTTCTCTTTATCTGCTGCCCATACGAACATAAGCCTGGGTATACTGTGTGACCGCATCATCTGAAGAGCCGCCCTGGCAGACGATACCGCCGCCGACGGTGATGTTGATGGCCATAGCCGCATCCTGAAACAGCGACTCTGTGGCCGAAAAAGAAAAGCGTTCCGTGCGCGAGCCGGAAAAAGCAGTAAAAGCCTGACTTTCCTTGATCTCTTCGCCGAAAAAGACAACCGCGACCACTTCCCAGTCATCGAGGTTGCTGCCGCTGGCCGACCAGGTAAAGGCAACCGTCAGGGTCACCGTGTCCCCGGGCCTTATGACCTCGGGAAAAGCAGGAGGTGTGACATTGATCGTCAGGGTTCCGCCCGAACAAAAGGCGCGATTCTTGATCTGGGTAAAGGGTTCGCCGGTTCGCACCATGCGCAGCTCACCGCTGCCGCTTCCGCCGCCGCCGGGGTCACCGCCGCTGCCGATAAAACCACCGCCGTCGACACCGGTCTCGGCATTCTGATCGATCTCGCCGCTTCGGCTGCCAAGCGCGATCATCTCTTCGGGATCGCAGCCGGGCGCATATTGGGCCAGAAGTGTGGGCAGGTTTTCGCCCTTTTCGCTGACCTTTTGATAATCCTTGTGAAACATCTCGAGCCGGATCTGGTCGAGGACGTGGATATCTGTTTCATAGATTCCAGCGGCCACAGCCTGCCAGTTCAATCCGCTCATGCCCCGTCCCACCCGATCGAGCGCCTCTGCATAGAGCGAAGCGACGAGTTCATAGGCAGCCGCCGCCCGCGTGAACGAAAAAGCCAGAGCAGCGTCTGCACAAATGGCATCAGCCGAACGGTCGGCACTCGCGCTGATGGCGGCGACAAAATTGTCGTAATGGTCGTCGAACATTCGGATCGCATCATAAAAAGGAACCTCCAGGTCGCCCAGGACCTCTTCCACCTGGCCTTCCTGAATAAAATCCGTTTCCACGCATTCCTGCAGTTCTTTGTGCCAGACATAGCCCGAATCGCAATCGCATTGTCGAGTGGACGAATTCCAGCTGCCATGGTCTCCACAATCGGTTGACAAAACAGTAACGCTGGCACTCCCAACAACACCGTAATAGTCGGCGGTGATGGTGAGGGTTCGACCCGCATCGGACGAGCGCGCCACATAGATATTGTCACCGGGCGAGCCGCTCCAGATGCAATCGGCTGTGACGTCCGCAGCGGAACGCGGTGCCGAGGGATCGGCATAGACGGCAATGGCGGTAAAAACGACCTCTTCGCCGATAGAGAGCTCGGCTGTGGATGGATCGAGCTGCAAACGGCCCACTTGCGCTTGCTGCAAACGCAGGAGCAGCTGTTCGCGCAGTTCCGACAGTCGCGCCTGCTGCGCGGCCGCCTCGGCCTGAAAACGTTCGATCAGCTCCTCATGGAGCTTTTCCTGGTATTTGCTTTCCATGCCCGCCTTGATAAATTGCAGGAATTTCTCTTCCCAGGCGGGCAACAGGTCGTCAGAGTCTGTCTGAAAGGGTTGGTCACCGTACTGGCGGCGGAATTCCTTCTTGGCGCGCTCGACGATATAGCCATAACCGCGCACACCGGCAAAGGCATCCTCGGGCTCGTTCCCGGCCCGGCGCAGCCCGACATAGGTATCGATCTGGCTTTGCTCGACCATCGGATCGAAAACCAGATCCTTGAACAGCTCCATGCCCGTCTTGGCCCAGGTCATCCAGCCCATCCAGGCGTGGAATCCGGGTGCGATCTTTTCGATGATCTTGTCCTGCAGCTTGTCCTTGATGAGAAGCACAGCGGCCGTCATGTCGCCAGAGTGGAACAATTCCTTGCTGATAGTGATGACGAGCACGGCGTTGCCGTAATCCTCGATCAAGGCTTTGGTATCGTCGTCGCCCATGAGCTCCTGAAAGGCATGGCTGCTGACGCCGATGGCTTTATTCCAGTTGCTGAAATCCTGCCAGGCCGCTTCCTGCTGCTGAAAAGCCGCATCAGCCACCAAAGATGAGGGGTGCGCAGCCTGAAGCACGAGCAGAGCGACCAAACAAAATTTTGCGATTGCCCGATTTCCTGTCATTGGAATCCTACCCTCCTTTATTCAAAAAAAGGCAATGCCGAAAGCCCTGTCGGGCGTTATTGACTGCGCCCCAGGTGATAAGCCAATCCGACCAACACGTCGAATTCGCTGGTTTGAATGGCGCCGGGATCGTCGGCGCCGATCGAGTAATTTTGCAAGCGAAGGGTGGCATCCACAACCGGAGTGACGGCATAGCTGGCGTTGACCTGGATCTCCAGCCGCACCGGTGCAGGCGAGTCCGGAATGTTGTAGGTTTGCGCGACTTCATAGCGCGCCTGGCCATCAATCGATAATGGCTGTTTGTACAGTCGTACATTGCCTTTGACGCCATAGCGGACCCGGTTGGCCCGGCTTTCAAAGGGGCCGACATTCGATCCGCTGACGGTCACAAGATCGGTATCGGTCGCCACATAGGGTCCGACGACGATGCCCTGATTGGCCGCCAAAAGAATTCCGCACCAGAGGAATTGGCTGATGCGGCTGTTTCGCTCGGTGGAGCCATCTTTGAAAAAATAGAGCACATAAAGGTTCGATTCCCAGAAAAGCATCGAGCTGGCCCGGCGCAGATCCCACCGCGTTTCGAGATAGTCCAGATAGGCGGGATTCTCTTTTCCCTCAAAGCTGCGATAGTTGAGGAAAAACTGCGACGATCGCTCCTGGTTGGTACCCAGTCCGCTGCGCGTTTGCAAGTCGCCGCGGTACTCGCGATAGTTTCTCTCTTGGATCGCCTCATAATCCTTGCTGCGAAAAGAGAGAGCCCAGGTGGAAGAGCGGCCGATCCCGCTGCGGCTGCGGCCTTTGAGTTCCAGGGTCTGGCGGCGATAGCTGCGCGGACTTGACGTATCGAACGCAAACCCGTCGCTGCGCGCGTTCACCGCCAGAGTCGAGCGTTCGCCGGTGCGAAGCGTGACCGTGCCGGCGATCTGGTCGCGGGAATGATCGGCAACCCCGGTGTTATCCTCCAGGTCTTGCGATGCTCGGCTGTATTCGACTCCCCAGGCCGCTTTTGGCGACACCTCGCCTGCCGCGTTCAGGTTCAGGCGCGACTCTTTGTAATCGAGGGGTGTGTTGTTGGGGTAGGCCGCGGTTGTCAGGGTAAAATCGGCGTTGGCGCGAAGCCCCGGAGAGGGCGTCAAAACGCCGCGAATGCCGAATGCGGTGCGGTTCACATCGGTCGAGTCGTTGGCATCGTTTTGATACTGATCAAAACCGACGCGGCCGCCGAGTGCGCCTTGAGGACTCAGGCGGCGGGTATAATCCAGATCGCCTCGAATTTGCGACAGGGGGGCAAAGCGGATTTCTTCTCGTCGAGAGGCGCGAAGAACGAGCTTGTCCTGCGGCGTCAGATCCGCGGTCAGATCGACAGCCAGATCCGATCGGGTGACGCTGGTTTCGCTTTTATCCCCGCCCTTGATTTCTGTTGTCGCGGTGTTGGAGCCCATGCCAGCGCGGATCGTTCCGCGCACCAAAGGCCCGGATTTGCCGGGTTGAACAGGGAGTGGCGGAGTGGCGCCGATGAGGGCCGCATAGCTGTCAAAAGTGGAGCGCGCCGCGTTGCCATATTTGCGGATACGGTAGAGGGAGCGGAGGTCGGCCTGACCCTGGACGTCGTCTCTGCCGGGTTCGATGTCGCCGTAACGGCGTTTAAAGTCATTCTCCGCAGCGACGACGAGCCGTTCGAGAAGCGCGAGGGCCGGCTTGTTGCGGTCGAGAACAGCCGCCACCTGTTCGTCGGCACCGGGTTTGAGCTTCAAATTTGGAGCCCGAGTTTGCTCTTGCGGCGGCGTCTCGAGATAAGCTTCGATCGCTTTGAGCGCATCAAAGAGTCGAATGGCGGTCAGCCGCGCAGCTTTTTCTGTTTCCTGAAGCGTGTTCGCTTGAATCGATTCGACTGTAAGCGTCAACAAAAGAGTCGTGAGGATTCGCATAACCTGGAAAGCTGATTTTGATTCCGGCATAGTTGCCCTCATGAACCAGTCACAAAGGATGATGAAAGACAAGTGGGCCAGGCTTCCTGAATCGGAGCTGCCCCGGTGTTGGCGGGAACCGGATGACGAGCGAGTCTTGAGGATACCGCCTCCCAGCGAGCGGTTTTATAAAAGATATTATAATTGGGAAGGCAAAGCAAGGGGAAATGAGAGAAGATAACAAAAGGAGAGCAGAATGTCAGCAATAGATTGACGCCATACATCCAGATCAGGCCAGAAATTCCTTGACAAAATTTATTTTTTTGTGTATATTTTCCAACTGTGAACAAACAGAGAAAAAAAATAAAAGCGAGTGAAAAGCCTGTTGGCTTTTCCAAAATCAACTATCTGCTGTTCGGGTTGGCGTTCGTTTCGCTGGTTGTCGGGTATATTCTGTTGAGCATCGGACCAGCGGAAGGGCATATCTCGCTGACGGCAGCTCCGATTGTTTTGGTGTTGGCTTATTGCATCCTGATTCCCGCGGCCATTATGTGGCATCGGAAATCGGGCGCCCAGCAATCCTGACCGACGGGCTGTTAGCTCAGCTGGTTCAGAGCGCCTGCCTTACAAGCAGGAGGTCACTGGTTCGAATCCAGTACGGCCCACACGAACACAGCGGTTCGCCCGGGCCGTGTGAATAGAGATACACTATTATTCCCCCAGTCGGGGTCGCGGTGCAGCAGCGTAGCTGGTTAGCACACCCCGACGTGTCGGGGAGGTCGCAAGTTAGAGTTTCTAGTCGGGGTCGTGGTGCAGCTGGTTAGCACACCCCG
>JAFGJN010000304.1 GCA_016929055.1 Candidatus Zhuqueibacterota bacterium | reverse complement strand
TAATGCGCCTCCGGCCTCCTCGGCTGCGCGCCTGCGCGGGTGCATGGTATGGAATGAGATCACTCGGATCGGCGCGCCGCCTGCGGGGTCCTGCGGCGGCTGCGCGCGCCTCCTCGGCCGCAAGAACGGCGGCCTGCGGGGTCGCGCTCCGCAATTTTTTTATTTTTTCTGAACAACCGCCTGTGCAGTTTGGGGGTTGAATGGATAGCCCCAAAAACCAGGGCCGGTTGCCAATTTATCACTGGTGTCCGGTTACCGGACACCAATGCTGATTTATTCCAACGAGTGAAAAACGGGTTGAGCTGAACGGTGTAAACATGTAATGAACGAATGTCAGAACCGCCATGGGCACACGGGTACGGGTGTCACAGACGACAATCTTGATAAACCGAGACGATTGCTGAAGAGATAATATGAATCCGATGACCTGGCCCAGACCCCTGACGCTTATGGATCAGCAGGCCGGCGGCGAATTGGCCGTGCGGTTGCAGCGGAATTTCGACCGGCTGGAAGAGGAAAAATACCAGCCGCACAAAGTCTTTCTGACCAACGAAGAGAGCTTTTACTGGCCCGGCGATACCGAGGGCCGAACGGTTCTGGCGCTGGCGCTTCTGGCCCAGGCCACGCAAAGACAACCCCGGTTTCTCGCCCCCATTCTCCAGCTTTTCCCGCAAAAGATGAACCGGCTCGGCTATTTCGGCGATATTCAAGACCGCGGCGGCTGGGACGAGCAGCAGCTCGCCTCGCATGGCTGGGTTCTGCGAGCGCTCTGCGAACTCTATCGATGGAAAGGCGATCCTGCTCTGCTCGAAATGATCCGTCGTATCCTCGACCATCTCGTCCTGCCTCTGCGCGGCCGGGTGCAGACGAGCTATCCGCTCGATCCGCGGGCGCGGGAACAAGGCGGCGGTATCATCGGCACGCGCCGGCTGCAGCGCGTCGACGGCTGGATTCTCTCCACCGACGTGGGTTGTGTTTTTATTCTGCTCGACGGCCTGGTGCAGGCCTGGTCGCTTTTGCAGGATGACAAACTGCGTCCCCTGATCGAGGAGATGATCGAGGTTTTTCTCCGCTTTGACCTCGACGCCATTCGCGCGCAAACTCATGCCACACTCTCAGCCCTGCGCGGACTGATGCGTTATGCCGAGGCGACCAGCGATCGCTCGTTGGTCGATGCCGTTGCCGTGAGATTCGATCTCTATAAACGCCTCGCCATGAGCGAAAATTATGAAAACCACGGCTGGTTTGGCCGACCGTCGCACAGCGAGCCCTGTGCCATCATCGACGCCCTGATGACGGCGGTGACTCTGTGGCGCGCCACCGGAACGGCACTTTACCTCGAGGATGCGCATCACATCACTTACAATGCCCTGGCCGCCACCCAGCGTCCCAACGGCGGGTTCGGCTGCAACAGCTGCTGCGGTGCGGATTCGCCCTTTCTGGAAATCCGTATGCAAGAAGCCCACTGGTGCTGCACCATGCGCGGCGGCGAAGGACTGAGCTTTGTCGCCCAATCCGCTTATTTTACCCGCGAAAATACGGTTTTTGTCCCGTTCTTTGCCGACAACCGCGCGGTTTTGCGTCTCGATGGGGGAGAGGTGACTGTGGAACAAAAGAGCAGCTATCCAGTCGGAGGGAGCTGTACGATCACCGTGGTCGATTGTTCGAATCCATTCGGCCTGGAATGGCGATTGTTTGCACCTTCTTTTCTTCAGCCCGCGAGCTTGACCCTCAACGACGAATCCCTGCCCGTGAAGAGAGGCGACGGATTCGTGCTTCTCGACCATCGCGTCAGCGCCGGCGACACTCTTGTCTATCGGTTCGATCCGGTGCTCCGCCGGCTGCCAGCTTTGGGCGAGCGCTGCCTGCCGGGGTATGGCACTGTGCGGCGGGGTCCGCTGATCCTGGCCGTCGATCGGCCGCAGCAGGGCGAGATCGCACTGCCTGACGCCGAGTTGATTCAGAACAATGAAAACACTTGCCGCTGTGGCAGCATCGAACTGACGCCGCTCTATCATCTGCTGCAGCCCTGGCGCGACCGGCAGGTTTTGTTTGCCAGGCCCAAGCTTTTATAACGCTTCCACGACGCGGCGAAAATGAAAACCATAGATCGCCAGCGTCATGGCTGTAGAGAGCTTGCGCGGATAGCGCAGCAGACAGTGCAGCAAGAGTTTCCAGTAATAGCGCCGGCCCTTTTCCCTGACACCGAGTTTCCAGAGCGAGCGAAAAAAAGCGAGAATTTCGACACCGGAGATATGCTGCGGCATTTTTTTCGGAATGTGATATTCACGCAAGAACATGACCATGCGTTCATAGTAGGCTTTTTGGGCATAGACGGTGCGCAGGATATGTTTGTAGCCCTGAATCAATGCCCTGGGATCCATTTTGGGGACAAAGTTCATCGAACCGTCCATGTTGTCGCCGCTCATGATTCGGAGCAAACGGTTCTCGGTTTTCAGCCGCTCGAACAGTCGCGTGCCGGTCGGCGCGTTGAGCAGTCCGACCATGGCAGTGACGATGCCGCTCTGCTGGATAAAGCGAATCTGCTGTTCGAAAATCGAAGGCGGATCGTGGTCAAATCCGACAATGAAACCACCGGAAACAGTCAGCCCTCGACGCTGCAGCTTTTTCACCGAATCGACGAGATTGCGCCGGCGGTTTTGTGACTTGCCGCATTCCTGCAGACTCTGCTCGTTGGGCGTTTCGATACCGATAAAGGTGTGAACGAAACCGGCCTTGACCATCTGATCGATCAGTTCGTGATCATCAGCGAGGTTGATCGACACTTCGGTGGTAAAATGAAACGGATAGCGCCGTTTTTTTGACCAGTCGATGAGTGCCGGCAGTATATCGGTCTTGAGTTTGCTCTTGTTGCCGATAAAATTGTCGTCGACGATAAAAACATTGCCGCGCCAGCCGAGCTCATAGAGCGATGTGAGTTCGCCCAGAAATTGTTGGCGGGATTTGCTCCGTGCTTTGCGGCCGTTCAGCAAGGTGATGCTGCAGAATTCGCAATCAAAGGGACAGCCGCGGGAATACTGGACGCTCATCTGGGCATATTTTTTTCGATCGAGCAACTCCCAAAGCGGCTGTGGCGAGCGACTGAGGTCGGGAAACTCGGGTGAACGATAGACCGGTTTTGGCCTGCCGTTTTGCAGATCGGCGATGAATTGCGGCAGGCTGTTTTCGGCTTCATTGAGAACAAAATGATCCACCTCGGGAAATTGTTCGGGATTAAAGGTGACCAGGGGTCCGCCGGCCACCACTTTGATTCCTCGGGCCTTGCAGCGCCGAATGACCTCTCGAAACGACTCGATCTGGATATTCATTCCGCCCAGAAAAACATAGTCCGCCCATTCGAGATCCTGATCCTTCAGCGATGTGACGTTCAGATCGACCAATTTTTTCTCCCATTCCGCCGGCAACAACGCTGCAACGGTGATCATCCCCAGGGGAATGTCCGATGCCTTTTTCGAAACAAACTGGATGGCGTTTTTGAAACTCCAAAAGGTGGCCGGCGTTTCTGGATAGACGAGCAATATTTTCATTTGAACTCTCCTCGATTTCATAAAGGAAACCTATCCGCGCTCGCCCGTCAATCGGGCGATTTTTCAGTCGACAGTGAATAGTCCTTTACTTGTTGCTCTTGATCTCTTACCTTAATATACGATGCTTTTGTGTAGAGAACTGTAAAACAAGTGTAAAAGACAGCGCAGCGATGAACAGATCCTCTTCTGCCGTCCGCCCGGTCGTCATATTTATCCTGGCTCTCACCGCCTGGTTTTCGCTGGTCGGACTGTGGATTTATGCCTATATATCCAACCATCTATTTTTCAGCCGGGTCAGCGAGTGGGTTTCTCCGCGTACCCTCGATAAACCTTCGGGTCTGGTGACGTTTATCGGCGGAATGGTCTTGCTTGTCGCCGTCTCTATCGCCCTGTTGTTGATTTTTCGCAATTACTATTTGCAGTTGACCCTCAACCGCCTTTACGACACCTTTATCGCTGCAGTCACCCACGAATTGAAATCGCCTCTGACCTCGATCCAGCTCTATCTGGAGACCCTGCAGGAACGGCAGGTTTCTTCGGAAAAGCAAAAAGAATTTTACGAGTTGATGCTTCAGGACACCCGGCGTCTGAAGCGCTTGATCAATTCGATCCTCGATATCGCCGCTCTGGAGCAGAAAAAGATCGCCTATGATTTTCAGCTGCACGATGCGGATGAGCTGATTGCTCGACTGATTCGGGAAAGCCGGCATCAGTTCAAAGTGCCCGATTCGGCTGTTCGCCTTAGCGGACGCCTGGAATGCCAGCTCGTTGCCGATGCGAACGCTTTGATGATGGTGTTCAACAACCTTATGGAAAATGCGATCAAATACAGCCCGGAACCGCCGCGAATCGATATTCTCTTGAGCCGTTCTGCCCGCTTTGCGTTGATCAAGTTCAGCGACCAGGGGATCGGACTGGCGCAAAAAAAACAGAAAAAGGTTTTCGAAAAGTTTTATCGATTGCACGATCCAAACAGCCCGACGATCAAAGGAACGGGTCTGGGTCTGTATTGGGTAAAGGAAATTATACGGGTTCATGGGGGACGAGTTGGAGTGTACAGCGCGGGAAAAGGACGGGGTACCACATTTGCGATTGAAATGCCGATCTATCCGGAAGGGAACAAACGCGCGCTCGATCGGCTGCTCGCTTTTGCCGATACAATCAGGCAGGGAAAAGGAATTTTACGAAAGGCCGATTGTGACGAATAACTGTCACATCCTTTTGATCGAGGATGAAGAAAATCTCGCAAAAGCGCTGGTGTTCAATCTGGAGGAAGAGGGATATCGGGTCACCTGGGCGCGTGAAGGACGACAGGGCTTGGAGTTGTTCGATGCACAGACGGTCGATTTGGTCATTCTCGATCTCATGCTGCCCTATATCGACGGATTCCAGGTCGCCGAAAAAATTCGTACGATTTCCACCCGAATCCCCCTGTTGATGCTGACCGCCAAAACCGGTGCCGAGGATCGGATCAGAGGGTTAGAGTCTGGAGCTGATGATTATCTGACCAAACCTTTCCACCTCAAAGAGCTGTTGTTGCGGATTCGCGGCATGCTCAAGCGCAAAGGCTGGTATCGGCAAGACGACCAATCGAAAGCCGGGATAAAAATTGGCAAGTGCCGGGTCGATTTTGCCGATCTGACCGTCCGTTCCGGCAATCGCACCTTTCGTTTGACTCAGCAGGAAGGCGAATTGTTGCGCTATTTTGTCGAGCACGAGGGACGGATCATCTCCCGCCGCGAGTTGCTGGAAAATGTCTGGCATTTGACTGCCGAAATCGATACCCGAACCGTTGACAATTTTATCGCTCGGCTGCGCAAATATTTTGAACCCCATCCTTCCCGGCCGATCTATTTTATCAGTGTACGCAGCGCCGGTTATCTGTTCGATCCACAGAATCGAGGAGCCCGCGAATGAAAGTCCAGACCCTTGCGACAGCGAGACAAAAGCGCGAGTTTATCGATTTTCCCTATTGGTTTTACCGCTCCGATCCCCTGTGGATTCCGCCGCTGCGCTCGGAACAGAACAAGCTCTTTGATATCCGCAAAAACGCAATGCTGCAGCACGGCGATCATGTGCTTTTTCTGGCAACGGACAGGGGGAAAACTGTCGGCCGTGCCGCGGCCTTTGTCGATGAGGGATACAACCGTCACTGGGGGGAGAAAACCGGTTTTTTCGGCAGTTTTGAGTCGATCGACGATTCGTGGATTGCCTCAGAACTTTTGCAGGCCTGCGAGGTCTGGCTGCAGCGGCAAGGAATGAACCGCATGCGCGGGCCGATCAGCTTTGAGTCTCAGAACTGGGGTGTGGTCATTGATGATTTTTGTACACCGTCTCGGCTCATGTCCCCCTACAATCCGCCTTATTATGCCGCACTGTTTGAGCGCCAGGGTCTGCACAAGGTCAAGGATCTCGAGGTCTTTGTTGGGCGAACACGCGATTATCCCATGCCGGATCGTTTTTTTCGCCACTATCGCCGCATCGCTGCGAAATATGACCTCGCGCTGCGAGCGATCGACATGAAAAACTTGCTGCGGGATGTGCGGATGATCGTCGATTTGAGCAACCGGTCACTGCGGAACAACTGGGGCTACGCACCGGTGAGCGAGGCAGAGGCTGAAGGGGTTGCGCGCGATCTGAAAATGATCGTGCGGCCGGAACTGGTGCAGATTGTCGAGGCAAGAGGCGAACCGATCGGTTTTTGCATCGCCTTGCCCGATATTCTCCAGCTGTTGACCGGCTGCAATGGCCGGCTCTTTCCCAAAGCCCTGTACCGGTTGCTGTTCAAACAGCAAACCATCTGCGTTTTTCGTATCTGGGCCCTGGGGATTGTGCCGGAATTTCAGCGCAAGGGCATCGATACGCTGCTCTACTTGCGCCTGTGGGAAGCGCTCAAAGGCATCGATGCCGTGGTGGAAGCCAATTATATCCTCGAGGACAATTATGCCATGCGCGATGCGGTGATCAAGCTTGGCATGACCAAAGTCCGTACTCTTCGTATTTACGAAAAATTTCTCACCCCGGGGTGAGCGGTCAGCGCAGGATCATGGCGATTTCCACGGCAGCGATCCAGCCTTTGGATTGTCCGGGAGTGACAAAGCCGTTGTTCATCAGCGCCAGATCGAAAATGAATCCGCCCGGGTGAATGCCCAGACCGATGCTGGTGCCGACGCCCAGGTCGCCGCCCAGCGCGCATCCCGCGCGCAGCGGCAGCCAGCGCAGTGGCCGCCACTCGGCGCCCAGAGCGAATTGGGGTGTGGTACCGTGCCAGGCGGTGCGGCTGAATCCCTGAAGATAGTCGAGGGTTAAAAGCCAGTCGCGGATTTCAAAAGCGGTGCCGATACACAAGCGGGCGGGCGGCTTTTGGCGAAAATCGTCTCCACCTTCCACGCTCCAGCTCGAGTCTTCAACCACTTCGTCTTCCAGATCGGCAATGTTGTAGATCGTGAGCGAATCCCCGCGCACGAATCCATAGCTCGTCTCGTCCATGCTCCAGGCCAGAGTGCCGGCGAGGTTGAGCAGAGAGG
>JAFGJN010000303.1 GCA_016929055.1 Candidatus Zhuqueibacterota bacterium | reverse complement strand
TTGTGTTTTCTACGGTCTGTCATGAAGCTGCGCATGCCTTTATTGGCCTTAAATTGGGCGATTCAACAGCTTACGAAGGCGGTCAGACGTCTCTCGATCCTCGGCCCCATGTTCGACGCGAACCGATAGGAATGGTCGCTATTCCGTTTCTTTCCTATGCGATGGGGGGGTGGATGTTTGGCTGGGCAAGCGCCCCGTATGATCCATTTTTGGCAATCCGCTATCCAAAACGCTCCGTACTCATGTCGTTAGCCGGCCCGGCAGCGAATCTGAGTATCGCCCTCTGTGCTGGATTGTTGATTCGAGCAGGAATTTTAGCTGATATCTTTTATGCACCCGAGTCAATTGCTTTTTCCTCTGTCACAGAGGCTCAATCTGGTATTTTTGCCTCTATTGCGACATTACTGAGCATTCTGTTTTCACTCAATCTGATTTTAGGGTGTTTCAACTTGTTGCCGCTGCCACCCCTGGATGGCAGCGGTACTGTTCCCCTGTTTTTGCAAGATGATACGGCTCGTGGTTATATGGATTTTGTTCGAAATCCGTCCTTTCTGTTTATCGGAATTTTTATCGCCTGGAAGATTTTTTACGTGATTTTCAGGCCGATTCATCTTTTGGCGATCAACTTTTTATATTGGGGGATCGGCTCGTATCATTAGGTGGTGCGTATCGCAATTTGAGAAGGGTCAGCCTTCAGTGAAAGAGAACGTAGCAACTCTGAATAGCAACCATACCCCTTCACGCCAGTGAAGCAGGGTGTTGGAACCAGAACCAAACAAGGAAAACCGGATGGTGCGCCAAGCGACAGCCCTAAAAATCGCGAACCCACTATTCACTCTTGCGATGCCGCTTTTCTTTTGGATCGCATCGCTTTCATTCACCTTGTTTGCCTGTGCCGCAACACTGGCATCAGAACAGCCTGGACAAACACGGCGGTTTCCCCTTCTCCTCAACATGGTGCACCACAATCCGGGAGAGCCCCCCTTTGCAACCCGCTGGGACGAACCCGGTTTTCTCCGTCAACGAGGTTACAGCGGGCAAATCCCCAAGCTCTATCCCCAGTGCGGACTGACCTACGACCAGGCTTTCCCTGGTGTGCTGAGTGAACCGGGAGAGGAACGCATGTGGATCGAGCGTCACGCCCACAGCGTTCGGCTCAAGATCGAAAATGCCCGCAAACAGGACATGCCGCTTTATCCATTCACCGATGTTCTCGTCGTCCCCCAATCGCTCTGGGAGAAAGTTGGCGATCAAATGAAAGTGGACGGCAAACTTTCGATTCGCTCCCAGATGACGCAACAAGTCGTGCGCGCACAAATGGCAGAGCTCTTTTGGCGGTACCCGGACATGGCAGGAATCACGGTGCGCTTTGGTGAAACCTACCTGCACGACACACCCTTTCACAGAGGGACGAAACCGGTCAATTCCCCGCAAGAACACGCGATTCTCATCAACATTCTGCGGGAGGAGATCTGCGTCAAACGCAACAAGACCCTGATCTATCGCACCTGGGATTTTGGTGAGCTGCATACCCGGCTGGATTGGTACACCCAGGCAACGGAGGCGGTGGAACCCCATTCGAAACTGTTTTTTTCAATCAAACATGTCAACGCCGATTTTATTCGAGGTCTGCCGTTCAACACCACATTGGGCCACGGAAAGCACCAGCAAATCGTTGAAGTATCGGTGAATCAGGCCGGATTGTATGGGCGTTGTTCACATCCCTACTATATTGGCCAGGGTATTATCGATGGCTGGAAAGAAATGGAACAGTCCAAGGGACTGAAAGACCTGCTCTCGGACAGCAAGATTCAGGGCATCTGGATCTGGTGCTGGGGGGATGGATGGGTTGGTCCCTATATCGATAACGAGCTGTGGAATACGATCAATGAATATGTTCTGCGGCACTGGACTCTGAATCCGGAAAACTCGGAAGAGTATTACTTGCACGAATTTGCAGCCAATGAACTCGGCCTGAATGATAAAGAGTCTAAAAATTTCCGCAAACTCTTGTTGCTGGCAACGGATGCAACCTTTTTAGGTCAACAAAGCACGATATCGCGCGTTTCCGACTGGTGGTGCCGCGAC
This sequence comes from Candidatus Zhuqueibacterota bacterium, assembly GCA_016929055.1. Taxonomy (GTDB): domain Bacteria; phylum Zhuqueibacterota; class Zhuqueibacteria; order Residuimicrobiales; family Oceaniaggregativiventaceae; genus Sulfursilanivivens. The sequence goes on along the minus strand of JAFGJN010000303.1, from coordinate 2,695 downwards.
CACTATCTGACCGCAGTGAATGTCGATGGACAGGTAAAAACCGGCAAGGTGGATGCGTGCCTTGCCGAAAAGAGCCGTGCTGTGGCCCAGTGGAAAGAGGCGGAAGAATTGGCGGCTCGGATCACATTAAAAGATCCCCGCGACACGGAATTCATGCGGGTATCCACCACCTATGGACGGATCAAGTATCAGGTGATCGAACAGTTGTGGAGAATTCAGTTGCTGCTTGCCGAGGAGCGCATAGTCAAACGGCCCCTGGATGAGGAAGCTGCCAGGACGGCTGTCACCGCTTACGAAAAAGCTTTTGACGAATGGCGCAAGCTCAAACGCGACAATCCCTGTTGCCCGACCCTTTACGTTGATCACGAAAGCGTACACTGCGGCCCTCCCTTTTCAACTGTGCTCGCTCCCCTGAAGAAGCGACTGGGCATGTAAACACCTAATCCGAATGCCGGTGAACGACAAAACCATCGGTGCGGCGGGACTAAACGTCGTTAGTTAAAAAAAGGAAAATTCTATGCCAACCATTCAAAGCAGGATCGTTATCGGGTTGATTAAAAACCGACATCTGTTCAAAATGAGACTCAAGCCGGAGGTTGTCGATGCCGGCTTTTCGGTCGACAAATTCAGAAAAGAGGTGGACAAGGCGACAGCAAAAATGAAAATGCCTAAAAGCGTCACCACCCGAAAACAGACCCTGAATACCATTCAAGCGGAATGGATTGTTCCGGAACAACCGGTTGAAGGCAAGATACTGCTCTATATCCATGGCGGAGGCTTTATATCCGGTTCTTGTCAAACGCATCGCATGCATGTTGCAAAATTTGCCCAGGGATGTCGATTAACGTCCCTGGTCTTTGATTACCGCCTGGCGCCGGAACACCCGTTCCCGGCTGCTGTAGATGACTGTGTTGCCGTATACCAATGGCTTTTGGAAAATGGCTACAGGCCCGAAGATATTGTTGTCGGCGGTGAATCCGCAGGAGGAACACTGACCCTCTCCCTGCTTTTGGCGCTAAAGCAAAAGAAAATCGGACTGCCCAAAGCGGCCTTTTCAATTTCACCCGTAACCGACCTCAGATGTCTGGCCGATTCTTTTCGTTACAATGCGAAAAATGATATCGCCCCCATGGGCTCCTGGGATGTCTGGACTAAACTCTATATCGCCGACAACGATCCCACTCTGCCTCTCCTCTCTCCGCTGATGGGAGATTTTTCAGGTCTCCCGCCGCTTCATATCTGCGTCGGCACTCATGAAATCCATCTGGATGATTGCGTAAATGTCGCCCAAAAAGCCAAAGAACAGGGTATGGCGGTCACATTGAGCAAGTGGGAGAAAATGGTTCACGCGTTTCCCCTTTTCTCACCGCTCTTTCCAGAGGCAACCAAGGCGTTGACAGAGATCTGTAATTTTGTGAAAAATCAGATCCATGAATAAACACGCGAGGGATTCTCCTGCCGACGGCCTCATCTATAATACCTGCAGTCAAGGCGGCTCCGGATTCAATCCGTTCATCTCGCATTCCATTCGCCACACCAGGAATCAGACACAAAAGCAGGGTCAACCTCTGCTTCTGCACTCAACCCCGAAAAAGGAGGATTGTATAAAAGTCAAAACCATCCGTTTACTCTTGCTTTTGGTCGTGTTGCTCACCGCCATGTGCGGCAAAACCGATGCTCCCCTTCTTCGAGTGGCGTTTTTAGGCGATGCCGAACCCAAACCGCTGGCTGAATTTCCCGGTATGGCGGCTGCTGTCGAGCAGATCAACGCCCTTGCCCAGAAACAGAAAATCGATTTTGTTATCGGTGTCGGCGACATTGCCCACAAAGGAACGGAAATCCAATACCAGGCCGCGACTCGGGTTCTGCAAAACCTTGCACTTTTATTCTATCCGATTATGGGAAACGAAGAGCATGATACGGGTGTGGAGCGCTATCTTCACTATGCGCAGCAGTGGAACAGCAAAGTCGCGAGTCCACGCTATATACTGGATTACCAGCAGCTGGCATTCGTTTTTGCCTCGCCGGATCATGGCCGCGATTTTGACGACAGCGGCGTCGAATGGATTCTCGAGCAGATTCAAAGCCTGGCGCCGAAACCGGTGGTGCTGGTGGTGCATGGTGCCCAGGTGGGTGTCTATCCCGAAAATCCCGACAAAGGCATTCACAACCCCTTGTTCAGCGAAAAAGTCATTCCCCAGCCCAATCTCGCTGTTGTCGTCTCGGGCGATCTTCACATGGATATGGATCGGGTAAACCATTCGAAAAAAATCGATCATGTTCACTATCTCCACATTCCGGCCCTGGAACGAACCAAAGTTCCCGATGAAACAAGGCACACGCCGATGTTTCGAGTCATGACAATTGCCAGGGACGGAAAAGTCACGATCGATACCTATGCTGTAGGCGATCCGCATCCGCGTCAAGCACACACCTATTCCTTTGCTTTGACGCTATGAAAGAGCAGCGGTGGCATCACGGACAAGACGGCGGTCTTGGACCTGGCGTTCCAGCCTGTCCTCTGCGGGATGCGTGTGCAAACGATCGCCAGGTTGAAACCGAGCTTGACCAGCAGTTTTTCAAGAAGGCAAATCTGCAAGCTGCCCGCGATCGAATCCCGAACCGCGCAAACTGCTTTGTCGCGGTTCGGGAAATCATGCGCCGCTGCAGTCGGGAGCCAAAGCAACGCAAGCAT
>JAFGJN010000036.1 GCA_016929055.1 Candidatus Zhuqueibacterota bacterium | reverse complement strand
GCCGCGGATGAGCCCAGACCGACGCGATGGGAAAAATCCGATTCCACTTTTAGCTCTGCTCCCGAGGGAAACTCGTGGATGCGCGCCTCACAGGCAGCGATGAGAAAGCGAAATCTCGAATCCGCTTCGAGATGCGTCAGGGCGGAGGTGTAGGTGCCCAGTTCGGAATGAATGGTCAGCGTATTGTCCGGTTTCGGGGTCAGTGTTAGCCGCAGGCGCTGGTCGACGGCGCAGACCAGCGCGTGCTTGCCGTGCAATACGGCGTGTTCGCCCAGCAGCATCAACTTACCGGGCGCCGAAACGCGAATCGATTCGCGCACCTTGCATTTCTCCTTGAACGAATAGGGGACGATAGCCGAATTGCTGTACCACTTTTTCCGGCAGCGGTTCTCCCGGCACCAGAATGAGTCCGGCCTGGTCGCCGCGAATGGTGCCGGCGCCGGAAATTTTCGCAGCGCTGCCCAGGGCTTCGACGGCCGCGACAAACTGCTGCACGCGCATCGGCACCACGCCGATACGGCAGAGCAAGCGATGGTTGGCGCGGATCGCCTCCAACAGGGCGGTTGGATCGGTTTCCTCGAGCGCTCGCTGTAAGCGCTCCGTGACTTGCTCGAATTCGTGCCACAGACCCGCATCCTGGCGGTGTTCCGCTGCACGAGCGACGCATTCGCCCGTGGTCGATTGTGGTCGACCGCTGTCATAGAGGGTAAAACGCGGCAGTTCGGCGGCATCGAGCTTGAGCGCCTCTCCCGACTGAAAACGGACGAATCCACCGTGCAGAACGACATAAGGATCGACACCACTGGGACGGCCATGCTGCAGTTTTTCCACCTCGAAAAGCAGTGGATAGAGCCGGTCGGCGTCCTCATGCTGGCCGTGCCAGGCGGCCAGAGCGACGAGCAGAGCAGCGCCCGTCGCCGCGGACGAGCCCATGCCGCCGCCCATCACCAGCGCCGAATGAATGACGAATTCCAGACCGGTGGCGGGAGGATCAAACTGGCTATGGAAAACCCACAGGGCAGCGCTCGCCAGATCGAGCGGCTTTGGCGCCACCGCTGCGATCGGCAAACGGCCTGCCGCGAATTCCCGGTAACGCTCCTGCATGCCCCGGCAGCTCTCTCTCCATTCGGGCAGCGATAGCTCCTGGCGTAAGCCAAGGCTGGGCACAACAAAGATCAGGTGCGGCCTGTCGAGGTGATGCAACTCGACTGTGACGTGACGATTGACGGCCAGGGCCAGCGCCGGTTTTCCCTGCACCACGGCGTGTTCGCCACTGAGAATGATTTTGCCGGGCGAAACAGCCTTCATGACCGTTTTTCATAGATTCGCTGGTGTTGCGACAAGCCGGAGAGCCGGAACCGTCCGGTTTCGTTTTCCGGTATTTTGTTAGTGCTACCGTCCGTGGGGAGCGCATAGGAATAGAATCGGCTGTATGCCGTATAATCGAGTTCCTGCCGGTCGCGTATGAGCGCGCGATGGCGCTCGATCGGCAGCGCCTGTCGGTATTCGGGCGCAACCACACCGCTGAAAAATTCACCGACACAGCCGGAACCGTAGCTAAAGAGAGCGATCCGTTTGTTCTCGAGGTTTTCTTGCGTGTTTTCGAGCAGGGAGATCAGGCTGAGATAGAGCGAGCCGCTATAAAGATTGCCGACCAGGCGGTTGTAGATCAGGCCATCGCCGATCAGCGCATTCAGCTCTTTGTCGCCGAGATCGGTTTGGCCGCAGTTTTTAGCCAGGTGGCGAATGGCTTGTTCTCCCATGCGGGTAAAAGGCAGATGAAAACAAAAACGCGCAAAATCCGGCCAGGTGCGACCGGAGCGGCGGCTGTACTGTTCCCAGCTGGCGCCGAGGGCGCGCAAATAGACCCGCACCGAGTGCTTGCCGTCGACCAGTGCTTCATCGCGGTAATTGGGTCGCCAGAAATCCATCACATCCTGAGTATAATAGCCGGCTTCAGGATCGAGGGCAAGAATTTTCGGATTCGCCGAGACGACCAGGGCCACGGCACCGGCGCCCTGGGTCGATTCACCGGCCGAGCCGAGTCCATAGCGAGCGACATCCGCGGTGATGACCAGTGCTTTGCTCTCCGGATTGCGGTGCACCAGAGCGGCGGCTGCTTGCACTCCGATGGTGCCGCTGTAACACGCCTGTTTCAGCTCTACCACCCGACAATGGGGCTGAAGATCGAGCAGGCGGTGGACATAGATGCCAGCGGCCTTGGATTGGTCGATGCCCGATTCGGTGGCGAAAAAGATCGCCTCGATCCGCTCGCGATCCACTCCCTGCAATGCCTGCTCTGCGGCGTTGGCCGCCAGCGTGACGACATCTTCATCCGGCGGAGGAACCGCCATTTTTTCCTGGCCGATGGAATGGTAAAATTTTTCCGGCTCCACTCCCCGCTGAATGGCCAGTGTTTTTAAATCCAGGTAATAATGCGACGAATAAAAACTCGTGGCTTCGATACCGATCTTCATTTCGGCTTCCTTTATGAGTTGGCCCCGGATTCTGTGTCAACAGAATCCAACCAAAAGCACTTTATTATTGTATTTATTGGGGATTCAGTGCGAAGCACCGAATCCGGATTGACTGATAAACGGCTGAAACCGATGAATCGACAGGCGCTCAGAGATGCGCTCGTTTACTCGACCAGCAGCGCGTTGTTCAGGTGCAGCTGTGCAGTTTCGGCAATTCCCAACAAAAAGAGGGTGGTCTGAAATTCCAGTTGAATTCGTTCGATCGCTTGAACGACAGCCTCGGCCGATTCCATGGCCGGGCGCAAAAACGGTGAGGCCATGCCACAGAGGGAAGCGCCGAGAATCAGAGCTTTGGCCATGTCGATTCCGGAACGAATGCCTCCCGAAGCGAACAGAGTCAGGCGTCCCAGATAGGGCTGCAGCAGCTGGAGCGAGACCGGCGTGGGCAAGCCCCAGTCCTGAAAGGTGAGGCCGATTGCCTTTTCCGAATTCTCTGCATGGCGGTGATGTTCGATGCGGCTCCAGCTGGTGCCGCCGCTTCCCGCTACATCGATATAGCGAATCCCGGCCTGAATCGCCAATTCGGCGTCTTTTTCGCTGAATCCAGCCCCCACTTCTTTGAGAATGACCGGTCTGTCGAGTTCTTCGGCGACGCCGCCGATCTTTTCGGCCAGAGCCGAGAAATCGGTGTCGCCTTCGGGCTGCACGGCTTCCTGCAGGGGGTTGAGATGAAAAATGAGGGCATCGGCCTCCAGGATTTCGATCGCTCGGCGAGCGTGGTCGATGCCAAAACCGGTGTTGAGCTGCACGGCGCCCAGGTTGGCAAAGAGCAGAGCTGAAGGCGCATGGCCTCGCAGGCGAAAGCTGGCTTGTGCTTTGGGTTGGGTGAACATCACTCGCTGCGAGCCCACGCCCATGGCTACGCCGGTTTTTTCAGCGGCCAGCGCGAGGTTGCGATTGATGCGGCGCAGCAACTTGTGGTCACCGCCGGTCATGGAGGAAATGAGCAACGGAAAGGAAAGCGTTTTGCCCATGATCGTGGTGCGCGTGTCGATCCGTTTGAAATCGACTTGCGGCAGCGCGCGGTGTTTAAAGCGGATACGTTCGAAATAGTGCATTCGCCGGTCGCTTTGCTCGTCTGCAGTGATGATGCCAATGTGCTGCAGCTTGCGGTCGTTGGTGAGATCGTTCATAGGCGTTCCAGACGTTCGTGAGCCTGCATCAATTCCCCCGGATTGGTCTGTGCTGCCAGCAGCGAAATCTCGCCGCACCAGACCGCTGCTGCGGCGATGGCCGCCAATCGTCGGGCGTTTTCGCCGGGCTCGCGATTCTCGTCACAGCCCAGCAGATGGAGATTGTGGCGCACAAAATCGAGTGTCTTGCCGCTTCCCACGGTTCCGATGATCAGATTGGGCAGTGTGACGGAAAAATAGAGATCGCCGTCGCGATTTTCCGCATGGGTAAAGCCCTGCGATCCCTCGACGATGTTGGCGGCATCCTGCCCGGTCGCCAGATAAAAAGCCAGCAGCATATTGGCGAAATGGGCGTTGGCGCTGCGCACGCCGCCGGATATCAGACTGCCAAGCAGGTTTTTTTTGATGTTGAGGTCGACAATTTTTTCCGGCGTCGTTTTGAGAAAGCGTTCGCACATTCTGTGGCTAACCCCCATCTCGGCGATGGTGTTCTTGCCGCGTCCGAGAATGCCGTTGACAGCCGATACTTTTTTGTCGGTGCAATAATTGCCGGAAATGGAAACATAGCGCACCTGCGGAAAAGCGGACAAAACCCAGCGCATGATCCGGTCTGCCGCTTTGGTGGCCATGTTGTGCCCGGCCGCATCACCGGTGGCGAATTCGAGGCGAATGTAGAGAAGGTCGCCGACAATCTGTGAATGAAGGTCCAAAAACCGGGCAAAGCGGCTTGATTCTGCTGTCAGGTTTTGCAGCTGTTGGCGCTCGGCGGCGAGCGCGTCGCGCACCTCGAGTGCTGCCTGGGCCGATTTCGCCTGCACCAGTATCGACCGGCTCATGCGTTCATCAACGATCACCACGCGAATGCCCTCACAGTGGCGCGAGAGACCGGCTCCGCGCTCGGTCGACGGCCACAGGGGCGTTTCAAAAGTGGCCAGGGGAATAGGCACGCTTTCGTCGATAATCGGGCCAGTGAGTCTGGCCGGCCCGATGATTCGCATTGGTACAGAAGCTGAAAGCTCGGGTTCCTTTTTATTGCCACGCATTGCCATTTTTCGCTCCCGTATGAGGTCGTCGATTCGGATTGGAACGAAGAGGACATTTGGCATCTGTTCAAAGTGTCTACAGGGAATATAGCCGCTGGTGGCGGATTTATCAAGTGAAACCTTGAAGCGAAGGCCTCGGTTTTTACCGGGACTCGTGTTTGCCACGTATGGCTTGCTTTTTTGCGTGAACCCGGGCTAAATTAAAGGTTGGAAAAAGGGTTTCGGATTTGTATGTTTGTATATTTGCGGACAGGACTCTAGAGAGAAACGACCATGATTCCCCACGATCCTTCTGCCCTCATTCATGATGATCTGATGAACGCAGTTACTGCGGAAAACCCCTTTTGCTATTCGCTTTGGGAACCCGCAGAGAAACTGGTGGTCATCGGCAACTCGCAAAAAGCGGAAAACGAAGTCGATCTGAATGCTTGTGCGCTGGCTGAGGTGCCGGTGATCAAACGGCGCGGCGGCGGCGGCGCCGTTGTTCTCATGCCCGGTGTGCTCTGTTTTTCCATCGCTTTTCTCTCCGAACTGAGCGACTCGCCCTACTTTTTTTTTCGGTTGATCAACGCTTTTTTGATCCGCGCCCTGGAGGAACACTTTTCCATCGAACCGCTGATGCAAAAGGGCATCAGCGATATCGCCCTGGGGGAGCGCAAGATCCTCGGCAGTTCGATGTTTAAATCGCGGCGATTGTTCTTTTATCAGGCCTCATTACTCGTTGATCCGGAACTGGAGTGGATTGACCGATTGCTGCGCCATCCCTCGCGCGAGCCCGACTATCGCCGCGGCCGCGGCCACAGTGACTTTGTCACATCGCTGCGCCAGGCAGGCTATCCCCTGAGGGTCAACCAGATCGAAAACGCGCTGTCTGCCCGCTTGGCGAACACTTTATACCCGCTTTTGAGCAATCTTCTTGACATGTAAGCCTTTTTTATGTAGACTGTAATAGGGCCTTTTTACAACCGACGCACGCAGACGCTCCACAAATCCACTCTTTTCGTCTTTCGGCCGAACCCTAGCCACCCCACACGCCTATCCCGCAATCTGTGCCCTGTCACTGCTTTTGTTTAAACAAGCACTCCACAATCCGAACACCGAAGGAGGGACGCATGAACAAACGATACGTGATAGTCGCGCTGTTTCTGCTTTTGCCGACGCTTCGCTGCGGAGAACCCGAATCGGCCGGCTTGTGCGGAACCTGGCGCATGGTTCAGGGGGAGTACAAAGGACCGGAACTGCAGGTCAAGCAGGACGAGATCACGCGCATCTGCTACAAAATTCTGGCAAACGACCATTTTGCCGTTATCGAGATGTTTCCCGACAATCCCGATTCGCTCTTTTTTGCAGCGATCGGCACGTTTCAACTCAATGGCGATTCCTACAAAGAGCACTATACCGCCTCCAATGTGGCCAGCAAAATCGGTCAAACTCTTGCTTTCTATTCTGAGGTCAAAGGGGACATCTGGCACATCCGGTTGCAGACCCAGGAAATGAGTTTATCCGAGACCTGGCAGCGCATTCAAAAGCTTTGACCTCCCTGTAAAAGCGGGCCGAAACGGTTGCGGCCCGCTTTTGCTCATTTTCCCCGTTTTATTTATTCTCTCCGGATTTTTTTGCCGACCGAATTCGAGTCGTATTCTCTTGTATTGATATTCAATTTTTTGTAAATTTAAATTTATTTAACGTCTTGCCGATGAACAGTCGGTCTGCCACCCAGGCAGGAGGGTTTCGTTCCGGTCGGTTTTTTTAGCAAAAATTCTGCGCCGGAGTAACGCTAGTGAACAGCAAGTACAGGTGAAACATGGGAATCATCAGGCGGATCTGTCGCCAGCTTGGGCTTTGTGAGAAAGGCATTTTGATCGATTATGCCGCGATCATCTTTGGTGCATTTCTCATGGCTCTGGGGATCGGTGTTTTTCTGGTGGATGCCAAAGTCGTGCCCGGCGGGGTGAGTGGTCTATCGATGGCCCTTCACTACTTGTCGGGCGACCGCATTCCAGTCGGGTTGACAATCTGGGCTCTCAATGTGCCGCTCTACATCTGGGGCGTGCGGGAATTGGGCAAGACTTTTGGAAAACGCACCTTTGTGGGATTTACGCTCAATTCTTTTTTTATCGATTTTCTGCGAGGCGCCATTCCCGGCTTTCGGCATGTGCGTTTGCAGGACAATCCGGCGATCGTCAACCTTATCGAAACTGATTTTCTTTTTGCGGTTCTGGTGGGAGCGGTTTTGCTGGGCGTGGGACTGGGTATTATTTTCAAGTTTCGCGGATCCACGGCGGGATCGGACATTGTGGCTGCCATCGCTCAAAAACGCTGGGGCGTCAAGCCGGGTTCGGCGATCATGGTTGTCGATTTTTTGGTGATCAGCATCGCCGGATTGGTTATTCATTTCAAGAATCTCGGCGTCGATCGCCCGGCGCTGACGCTGACGCTTTATGCCTTTTTCCTCCTCATTGTTTCCAGCCGGTTGATCGATCTCATTCTTGACGGCTTTGACTATGCCAAATCCGCGCTGGTCATCACCGCCAAAACCGAGGATGTCAGCCGTTTGATCACCGAAGAGATGAGCCGGGGGGCGACGATTCTCGAAGGCCATGGTCTCTATACTCGGGAAAAGAAGCAAATCCTTTATACCGTGCTGAGCAGAAAAGAGATTTCGACCCTGACCCAGCGGGTCAAGCAGATCGACCCGCATGCCTTTATTATCGTCAACAATGTGCACGAGGTTTTAGGCGAGGGATTCCGGCCAAGGTTCTGATTTGCCGTCTGTAACTTTTTGCCCAGCAGGACGTAAAGATGAACGAACCACATGCAGCGACGATCGGTCGATCCGGACGGCGCTATATTATTCTGACTGAAGGCCAGACGCATCCGACGCCGGCCAAATTGGCGGCCAGTTTGTTGCGCTATCGCCCCGAGCAGGTCGTCGCCCTTTTGGATTCGACTGTGGCAGGTCGGGATGCGGGCGATTTGCTGGGCTGCGGTCAGGGCATACCGATTGTCGCCGATCTGCAGCATGGCATTCGCCTGGGCGGCAACGCGCTGCTGCTGGGCATCACCCCTGCGGGAGGACGAGTGCCGGACAACTGGCGCGCACTGATTCGCGAGGCGATCGACTGCGGGTTGGCGATTATCAGCGGCATGCACACGTTGCTGAACGATTGCCCCGAGTGGGTCGAACGGGCGCAACGCAGCGGATCCGAACTGATCGATTTGCGCCTGCCCCCGGCCGATCTGTCGGTCAACGGCTGCCGCGCCGCCAAACACCGCGGTCTGCGCATCCATACGGTGGGTTCGGACTGCAATTGCGGCAAAAAAGTCGCTTCACTGGAGATCGACCGCGAATTTCGGCGACGGGGCTATGACAGCGAATTTATCGCCACCGGCCAATCCGGCATCACCATTTCCGGCAAAGGCATTGCCATCGACCATGTCATCGCCGATTACGTCGCCGGTGCCGCCGAACGCCTCGTGCTCGAGAACAGCGCTCGCGATATTCTGGTAATCGAAGGGCAGGGTGCGATCACCCATCCGCTCTATTCGGGAGTGACCCTGAGCATGCTGCATGGCTTTTGCCCCCAGGTTTTGGTTCTCTGTCATCAGGTCGATCGCAAAATCATGCGCGGATCAGTCGATACGCCGGTCGCGGATCTCGGCCTGTTGATCGATCTTTATGAACGGGTCACCGCTCCCGTTTTCCCCGCGCGGGTGATAGCGATCGCCTTGAACACCGCAAGCTTGTCCGATCAAGAGGCTCGAGAGGTGATTCAGCAAACGCAAAGCAAATTCGTCTTGCCTGTCACAGATGTCATTCGCCAGGGCGCCGTTCCCATCGTCGACGCACTGGTGCCGGTTTTCAAAACCCTGATCAATCGGAGAGAGAACCCATGAGCGAAACGCTGGGTCTGCTGCACGCCGTTTTGGCTGGTGCGGCTCTGGTTTTCTACTTTTTTCTCGGCATCCGTCTGGTGCGCCGGAAAGAAGAGCGTATCACACCGGGCGAAACCGTGGTTGCCCAGGCTGCGCGCATCTCGATGCTCCTGCTCTATCTCAGCGGGCTGATTCTGTCGTTCAATCTGCAGCGCCCGGTCGCCTTTGCCCACCATCTGGCCAGTCTGCTGCCGGTTGCGGTGTTGTTTGCTTTTCAATTCCTGCCCGCTTTGTTGAAAAAACAACTCTCGGTGCGGGCAACCGGATGGATGTTTCTCTGCCAATTTATCGCTTTTGTAGTCATATCGCTTGCAGTTTTTTGGCCTGTCTGACACTCTACTCTTGTTACTGAAAGGAAATCGCGATGAAAAAAAACATGCCGATCTTTCTGTTGATTCTTTCCCTGGCCGGAACCAGCCTTTTTGCTCAATCCGGCATACAGGCGAGTATCCACTTTAAACTCGGTTCACCCCAGGGCGAATTCGCTGAAGAGGTGGAGAACCTGGGTTTTGGTCTGGGTGGAAATTTTCTTTACAATTTCCCTCAAACCCCGTTTCTGCTCGGTGCGTCGGCTGGATTTCTGATCTATGGCAGCGAAACCCGTCAGGCACCCTTTAGTCTGACGATTCCGGATGTGACTGTGGATGTCACTACCAGCAACAACATTTTTCAGGGACATCTGCTGTTGCGGGCCCAACCCCAGCAGGGCGCATTTCGTCCCTATATCGACGGCTTGCTCGGGTTTAACTATCTCTGGACCGAGACCACCATTCGCAGCGAAAATCTCGATATCGATGAAAATGTCGCCAGTTCCACCAATTTTTCCGACGGCGCTTTTTGCTACGGCGGCGGTGGCGGCGTGATGATCCGCGTCTATGATGGAACCCAAAAACCGCTGGAACCCGGTGAATCGCGCATTGCCGGTGTGTTTATCGATTTCGGCGTTCGCTACCTCAAAGGCGGTGAAGCGGAATATCTGAAAAAGGGCGATGTCGAGCGTACGGATGAAGGCAAAGTGATTTATAACCCCAGCCAGTCGACTACGGATCTGCTCAATTTCAACCTGGGTGTCACCCTGGCGTTCTAATCGATCGAATAGGGCGCCGGCCGGCGCCCTTTCAAATCGATACTTTTCGTATCCCCGCACAGGACTGCAGAGCATGCGAAACAACAGCTTTTACACCGACTTTGACTTTGAATGCGTCGATCGCCGTCGCACAGACGATATTCGGTCGCCCTTTCAAAAAGATCGCGACCGCATCCTTTACACGTCCGCCTTTCGTCGCCTTCAGGCCAAAACCCAGGTCTTTCTATCGGGCGAATATGATTTCTATCGCACCCGCTTGACCCATTCGCTTGAGGTGGCGCAGATCGGCCGTTCCATCTGCCAGTTTCTGCAACACACGAGTGCCGAGTTGGCAGATGATCGCTTTATCGACTATGATCTGGTAGAAGCGATTTGTCTGTCGCACGATCTGGGACATCCGCCGTTTGGCCATGCGGGAGAAAAAACGCTGAACCGGCTCATGTCCGCTTATGGCGGCTTTGAGGGAAACGCCCAGACACTGCGTATCCTCACCGAGACGATTTATTCGGAATCGGATCGCCGCACCGGCATGAACCCGACCCGCGCTCTGCTGGATGGCGTTCTCAAATATAAAACCCTGCACCGGTTTCTCGATAATCCGCTCAACCACTTTATCTATGACGATCAGGCGCGCTATCTCGATTTTGTCCTCGGGGGGCGCGACTTTCCCGCCGAGCGTCCTCCCGGCAAAACACGCGACCGCTTTCGCAGCATCGAGTGCCAAATCATGGATTGGGCCGACGATACCGCCTATTCCATCAACGATATCGTCGACGGTATCAATGCCGGTTTTTTGACCATTGAAAAGATCGAGCGCTGGGGGCAAGAGGAGAACCTGGAAAGCGATGCCGCCCGGCATCTGCTGGAAATTCTCCGTTTTATCCGCGAAAGGCGGGTCAATCGCTCCTTTTCGTTTTTGATCGGCCGGTTCATTCAGGCCTGTGGGCTGCAACCGCAACAGACGTTTATGAACGATCTGACCCAACGCTACAGCTATCGCCTGGCCATCGATCCCGAGATCAAAAGACAGGCGGAACTGTACAAAAAGCTCTCCTTTGACCTCGTCTTTCAATCCGCACAGATTTTTCAGCTGGAATACAAAGAAAACCGCATCCTCAGCCGGCTCTTTGACGCCTTTGCCGAAACCTATCTCGGCGATGGGGCAGGGGAGAGCCGATTGTTGCCTCCATCTTACGAAACATTGGTGCGCCGCGAAAACGACCCAACAAAAAAGGCGCGCTGGCTCTGCGATCATCTCGCCGCCATGACCGACGGATTCGCCATCCGCAGCTATAAAAGGTTCTTTGACCCGGATTTCGGTTCGATTGTCGATTTGGTTTAAGTAGGCAGTGGGATAAGAGCGGCGGGCGATTCTTTCTGCAGCGAGAGAATCCTGCAAGGGACAGAGCGACAGTCGAGCCGGAGAACCGAGCAGAGGAGAAGAATCTGCTCGCTCTCCGGCGACTGATGATCTATTTGAGGAAAAGAATCCGCCGACTTTGGTTAAACGATCCGCTCTGCATGTGAATCCAGTAAATCCCGCTGGCCACCGGTTGTCCCCGGTCATCCGTTCCTCGCCAATCCATCGTGTGCTGTCCGGCTTGACAGGTCTGGTCGAGCACGGTTTTTACCGGTCTTCCCAACACATCGGTGATGCGAATCTGCACCCATGCCTGCTGCGGCACATTGAAGGTCAGCCGGGTGCGGTTGTTAAAGGGATTGGGATAGTTGGGCTCGAGGTTAAAGTGCGACGGCGTCGCTGTCGCGACCAACGGCAGATCCTCGGCAATGCGCAGCGACAGCGACTCTCCGTTTGGATCGCGCAGATCGACCGTTTTCGCGCTCAGGGCGCCGGTGGTTTGGCCGTGAGCAGCGAGCTCAAGAACCACAAGGGATCCGCTTCCGCTCCAGACCGGCGATTCATCCCCCTGAACCAGCCGAGCCATGGCGATTTCGATCGAACCGGAGCGATCGTCGTGATCCACGAACCAGGCGGCAGACACGCCGGGCAGACCTCCGGGTGAGGCCTGGATCAGGCGCCAGTCGTCGGCCGGATAGCTGAGGATCAGTCGCCCCATGGCCGCGTTGGGCAGGTTTTCCGCCCACAGCTCACAGCGCAGCGAAGCATTGTCGGCGTTCTGCAGGCGCCATTCGAGACCGGCGACCGGCGATTTTTGCAGCGAATGCAATGGTTGTTGGGCGGCCAGATTGGCGTGATACCAGTTCCACATGCGGGTAAAGACAAAGAGATCTTCGAAATTGACCTGATTGTCCGGCAAAACGGTGAGAAAGGGCGGCGTGCCACTCCCAGGGCCAATATCTCCGATGGCGGTGTTGCTCGGTTTCCAGTAGGTTGCCAGCAGCGCAAAATCGCGGGTATCGATATCCAGATCTTCGTCGAAATCGCCCAGCAAGTCGGATTGACCGCCGGTGGAGATGGGATAGATTGTCGCCGCCTGGGTCGTGACCGCGATCGGCGTATCGTTCAGCGTTTTGAACACTCGATCCGTCGCCGGAATGGCGATGGTGCTGCCACAATCCGGCACAAGCACGGAAAAGGAAACGCGGCACAAAATGCCGCTGCCGCCGGCACCGATTCCGCTATCGTTTAGCCGCGTGGCGCTGATGTCGATGCGCGAATTGTTCGGTTCGATGGCCGCCACAAACGTCGTGGAAGAGCCGCCCTGGGAAAGGAAATCGCTTTCCACGATCTGTTCGGCTTTGATCTTGCTCGGGTCGTATTGCAGGTAAAAGTGCACCAGACCGAGATCGACCATGTTTTCCACCTCCACTGCCACCTCAAAGGTGTTGCCGACACGTCCGATGATCTCGGGTGGCGTGACCCGTACCCGAGTCGCACCGACCACAAAGAGCTGTTCCGTTTCGTGGGTTTTTGCATCGTGTGTCAGGGTCAGGCGCAGGGAACGAACATCGTCGGTCGCCTGAGTATTGCTGCTGACAAAGGTGACGACCGTCTGGCTGCCGAGAAGACGACCGATTCGACAAAATATCATAGACAGGTCATCGATGTCGAGTTCAAAAAAGAGGCCCTCTGCTTCCTGTGCCAATTCGTGAAAATCGAGCAGGTCTGGAGCGATGACCATCGCGCTGATTTGTTTGACATAAAGCTCGAGCGCCAGAGTTACCGTGTTCAGGGTGGTGCTGCCGGCACCGCCTTGACCCTGCTGATAGTAGGGTTTGTCGGTCAGCAGAACCACCAGGCGAACAGAGTTGGGGCGATAGTCGAATTCTGCGGCTTTGGCCAGGGCGTTGAGGGCGTTGGCTTTACCGTCGATGGTCGCTTGTGGAGAGATGGCACCGATTTGTGCCTGGATTTCGGCAAAATCAGTCACCAGGCCGGTCGCGCTCAGCACCTCTTCGGCAAACGTGACCAGACCGTATCGCCCATCGATGCCGACGGTCGCATCGTTGAGCCATTCATCGATGCAGGAGGCCCAGTTTTTGAATTTTTCCAGATAATTCGCCATTCCGCCGGTGACATCGACGACAAAGACGATATCGGCCTTGCCGTCCATACCAGGTCCCACGGCTTGAACGCTGGTTGGCGCCTGGGCCACGCCGTCTTCAGTCAGCGTGATCTGGGCAGCCGTTATTCCCTCGATCGGGGTGTTGTCGGTTCGATCGAGGGCAGAGATCCAGCAGGAGAGGGTGGGAAAATTATTCGTGTCGATGGCATTGATGCGCACGCCGACGCCGCTGTCGGGCTTCACGGTTTCGCCGATGGTCAGGGTGAGTCGGGCCGGAGGAAATCCGCTGGCTGTGGCCGTGATCACCGATGTGCTGCCCTCGGTGGCGTCGGCTTTGGCGGTGACCGGCGTGGTGATCGAGGTCTGTCCGGCCGGGATCTGGGCGCTGGCTGTCACGGTAAAACTGGACGTATTGGAAGAATTGAGACCGATGGTCAGATCCTGGTCCAGCGGTTGGCTCAGCCTGAGGATCAGCTGTTCGCTCGATCCGGGCGGCAGAGTCCAACGGGGTGTGGTCAGCAGCAGCCGGTTGACCGGTTCGTTGCTGATTTCAATGACGCCGGTATAGCCGCAACAGACGTGATCGGTTTGGTAGGCAAACGTGATATTCTGGCCGATCAAAGCGCTCCAGTCGCCGCTCCATGAGGGCGGTGCGACTGCATAATGCCAATCGCCGGAGGCCCAATCGGCAACTTGAATATAGCCATTGCCGTCGAGCCCACCGCTGTCAATCCAGCTCATGGTGCCGTCGCCTTCGGCGGCCCAGTCCTCCTGGCCGAAGCGAAAATCGCTGAAAAAGCGGTCGCCGATGCGCACAACATCGAGTTTACCGGTATCGGGTCCGCTGTTCATCTCGGTGCGAAAACGGATTTTGCTGACGCTGGCGAGCACGCCGGCAAAAGTGGCGTCGTCGACGCCAAACTGGGCGGCGGTCAGGGGAACGGTAAAGGTCTGCCATTGATTCAGGGGATTCGGCGGGCCCCAAACGGCGGAAAGAGTCTGTGGCTCTGCTGTTGGCGTCCCGGTGCTGAGCGAGTAAGAATCGTGAACCCCATAAGTCATGATGCTCAGATAGTATTTCGCCGGAGCGGCATTGGCGACATTCATTTCATAGCCGGCACCCTGGGTGTCACTGCCGTTGTGAACAACCGTGACGCTGTCGGCTTTGAACAACCGCATCCTCAGATTGGCGGCGGCATTCTGGGTGAGTTTGATTTGCAGGTCTGTGCTCTCTGTGAGGGTGAAATGCCACCAGTCGATCGTATCCAGGCCAAGGGATTCTCGGTAACCGTTATAACCGAGATGTCCGGCGACTGTTTTCGCCAGAGCAAGTTCTGCCGCCGTCGCTGCTGAATCGTTTGGTTCCGGATCGTTGTTGCCTGATGCAGGTACGAAGGTATTTTGCAGGGTATACGGTGTAAAATTGTTCGAATATCGATAGACATGCACAAAAAAGGTGCCGTTCCTCATGTTGTTGATGGTCAGGCTGGTGGTGTCGCCCCATGTGTCCTGTCGAATTATTTCCGTTATACCATCGGGTCGGTAGATGGCGAGCTGCAGGTTGACCTCCTCGATCTGGCTGATGGTAACGGTCAATCTGCCATCCTCAACCGTGGTGACCTGCCACCAATCCACCAGATCAGCCGGATTGGTTTGCCACCGGCCGTCGTACCCGATGTGGCCCGTTTTCTGACCGTTGAGAGGCAAAACATTTGCCTCGGCAAAAGTATCGTTTGGCTCAACATCGTTTTGCAACGCTGCAGCGCCAAATTGGGTTTGTATCGAAAAGGCGACGTCGTTGTTGGCGTCATAATATCCCCAAAGGGAAATATAATATGTGTCGGGCTTGAGGCCGTTGACGTTTAATGTCAGCGGATTTCCCCAAGAGTCGGCTCTGACGATCTCATTTTTTTCCGGTGTGCAGAGCATGAGCTGGATGTTGGCGTTTTGGGTGGGAGTCAGGGTGACGGCGAGATTCCCGTCGGCTGTCACGGGTACAGCATAATAGACTCGGACCTGACCGGCGAGCGTCCCGTTATAGGTGGCATTCGGAGCAATAATGGTCTCGGCAGCGGCCTTGTCGATGGTCAGCGTGAGCCTGGTAGCCGGAAATCCGGCAGCGGTGGCGGTGATCACCGAGCTGCTGCCGTCAACTGCGTCGGTGGGTGTGGTGACCCCTATGCTGGCGCTGGTTTGTCCGGCGGGAATGGTTGTATTCGCAGCAATGGTAAAGCTGCCCGGGTTAGAGGAATCGAGCTGAATGGTCAGATCCTGCGCTAAGGACTTGGAGAGTCTAAATGTCAACTGTTCGCTCGATCCGGGAGGCAGAGTCCAACGGGGTGTGGTCAGCAGCAGCCGGTTGATCGCCTCGTTGCTGATCTCGATCGCACCTCGGTAATTGGAAGAGTGGGCGTTGGTCTGATAGGCAAAGGTGACATCCTGCCCGATCAGCCCTCTCAAGTCACCGCTCCAGGAGGGCGGCGCAACCGCATAATGCCAGTCCCCGGATGTCCAGTCAGCGATCTGGATATAGCCGTTGCCATCCGGTCCATCGCTTTCAATCCAGGACATGGTGCCGTCGCCTTCGGCAGCCCAGTCCTCCTGACCAAAGCGAAAATCGCTAAAAAAGCGGTCGCCGATGCGCACAACATCGATTTTGCCGGTATCCGCGCCATCATTCATTTCGGTGCGAAAACGGATTTTGCTGACCGAAGCCAGAACGCCGGCAAAGGTGGCGTCATCGACGCCGAACGATGCCGCGGTCAGGGGCACGGTAAAGGTTTGCCATTGATTCAGTTGATCTGGAGGCCCCCAGAGTGCTGAAATGGTTTGTGGATCGACGACAGGGGCGGAGGCACCATCGAGATCGATCGGCAGAATGAGGTCATCCCAGCCGACCGCGATCGCCTTCTTCGGCGTCAGCATGGCGACGTCGAAAAAGGTGGTGTTGGCGCCGAGGCCGAGATCCAGGCGCTGCCAGTTTATGCCGCCGTCGCGGGTATGAAACACCTGCCCGCTGATACCGACAACGATACCGTTTAGTGTATTGTAAAAATGGACACCGACAAGAAAATCGTCGTCAATTTTCTGCACGCTCCACGTGTCCCCGACGTCGTCAGTCGAGAGCACTTCGCCGCCATAGGTTACAGCCCAGCCGTGTTCGGCGTCGGCAAAATAGACCGCGACGATGTCGCTGTCGGTGTCGCAGTCTTTGCGCCACCACTCTTTGCCGTAATTGTAGGTTTTGTAGATGATGCCGCTGCCGCCGACAGCCCACCCATAATTGCCACGGGTGTGGACGTCAAAAAAGTAAAAGCCCTGGTTGCTGTAACCGGATTCCCATGGTCGGGGATTGGCCACACTGCCTGATGAATAATAGAGTTTGCCGGAAACCACAGCCAGCGCATACGACCAGATGTCTTCATCGGCATTCCAGGTGATTGATACTCCTTCGGCTTGATTTAAAATCTCGCCTGTCTCGCCCAGGGTTTCCTGCCAGGTTTGTCCGCTGTTGACCGTTTCAGCGGTTAAATAGTATTGTTTTTGAAGGAGCCCATCGCTTCGATAACCCGCGCCGACGGCGATGGCCGATTGTGCGTCGATCGCAAAGATGTCATGGAAGGAATTGTTAGCGTCGGTCGAGACGTCCTGCCAGGTTTGTCCGCCATCTGTGCTGCGTCGAATCGCACCTTGTTGGCCGGCTACCCAGATGGTCAGCGAATCAACGGCATGGATGGCGTTGTAATTCGCCGCCTGAACCAGGCTGACAATCGACAAAATTCCAACGAGTGCGATCATGTAAAGATTTTTCATCGAGACCTCGGGCTTGGGTGATCCATCAGTTCAATTCGCTGGCTATCAGGGCGTATTGCCGACAGCGACGGCGCATGCCAGTGCCAGGGCCTGAATCGGATTGGCCTGGTCGTCATAGAGTCCCAGATCGGCATCGGTTTCGGTGTCGATGTGTAACTCGATGGTAGTCGAGCCGCTTTGAAGTGGTTGAAAGACGATGCGAGCGATGTTGCCGCTGCCGCTGACGGCCTTGGAGGCCGGGAAAACGCCCAACACCACATCGACGCGACCGAGGGTATTGTCGCGGCTGAATTGCATCTGGGTGACGCTGCCGCCGTTGGAGGTCAGGAATGCGTTTTCCCGCCCCAGTTCCACCACCCGCAGCCGCGTCGGATCGAAAACGACTCGAGCGCCAAACGCCGCCAGTTTCTGCACCTGCCGCGCTGCGAGATAGAGGGTGAACTGTGAATCGGCGGCAACGCTCACGCGCGGCGGCGAGAGAATAACAGTAGATAACAAATAGGTTAGATCGATCTTGACTTGGGTCTCTTTGCCTTTTTCCAGATTGACTTTGGTGGATCCCTGCAGCACGAGGTCGGTACCTCGATAGCCGAGAGCGCTAAAAGTGCGATTGCTGCCGGCCGGCACGTCGATGCTGCCGCTGGCGTGGCCACCGCTCAGGGTAAGATCGGTGCGCAGCGTGTCCATATCCTCGGCGCTGACCACCAGGGCCATACGCGTCAGGCTGGAAGCGGAAAGGCCGCTGGCTGCGAGATCAAAAGCCGTTCGCACCGTTATCGTCTCGATGGCGTGGGGAGATGTGGGTGCAAGTGACTGGCAGGCCGGGCCGATCGCAAAAAAGAGGGCGATAATCACGAGATGCTTGAACATGGTTTATCCTCACTGATGGAATCGGCGGTTATCAGTTCCATTCGACAATGATATCGACTTTAGTTTCATCGGCCGAATCGTCCGGTCGGTTGAGAAAATAATAGGCGCCTCCAGCCGTCAGAGCGACAAAAAGCCAAAAGACGGGTTTGCGGTAAAAGGGCGAGCCCGCGCTTCGCGTCGCTGGTGCTGCGAGATTGGCAGGAGCGTTTCCGCTCTGAATAGCGCTGATGTCCGCCTCGGTGATCAGACGCACAGCCGTCCAATCGGTCTCGGTCGTCTGGCCGTTGACATCGATCGCCTCGATGCGGTAAGCGAGTTCGTTGCTCGACGTAATCGAAGCAGGAACCGCGGCGCCGTAGCGGCGCCCGCTGGAGAGAATTTGGACGTTGGACTGGGACAAATAACCGCTGTCGCCGTTCGGTTCATACACGCGATAAAATCCGTTGCGCACCGCTGTCACATACAGGTCTGCGCCTGGTTCGATCGCGCCGATTTGTCTGCTGTTTGAATCCGCAGCGCTGAGGAGGGCAACACCGCTGTCGATCACTCGAACCCGAACCGGCACCGACGCCGGCTGTGCCAAGACCGGCAATTTGCCCTTGATGGAGCGCCCGCCATATTGCAGGTGCAAAAAGGCGGTTTCGATTTCCCTGTCGCCGGCGATGTGGGCGATGATGTTCAGCGGCTTCCCCCTTTGGGCCAGCTTTACGGGGCGATGGGAAATGATCGGCGCCGCCCAGAGCGCCGATAGCGGAGCCAGCACGAGATAGCCGGCCAGCAAACCGGTAAAAAGGAATTTTGCAGCATCGGAATCGAAAAATTGTCTCATGAGGTGCCCCTTTTTCAGAGTTGCGGGTGTTCCGGCGATGCCTGATCAGGATACAAAACTCGAAATGGTTGTGTTGGGAAATACTTGATAAACTCGGCCTCGACGAGATGCATTCGGCAAATCCCCTCATCGCGGTCGTTCGCTATGCCTCTGTCACATCGACGGCGGCACGCTGATCGCTATGCACCATCGAACGGGCCGATTTTTCAAAGAAATAATGGTAATGGGTCATGATTTTATAAAACTACGGCATTTGCCCTGCTTTGCGTACATTGACTCACCATTCGAACCGCCTCATCCCGCATTCTGTGTCAACAGAATCCGGGCTAAAATTGATAGCCCATGGTAAAATAGATTTTGCTCTGTTTCTGGTCGGTGATAAAAGGCGAACGATCGCTGCGGGTATAATAAACGTCGATCGGTCCAACCGGCGAAACGAATTTAATGGCCAGTCCATAGCCGATTATCCACTCGGATGTGTAGTCAAAATTATCAAAACGATAGGTATAGGTTGGACAGGTGTTGGCAATGAGGCTGACAAAGACATCGGAACGCAGCATGTAGCGATAGTCCAGGCGGATCATACTCAAACGATTGGCCAAAAGCTGGTCATAGTTCAAGCCCAAAAATTGCTGGGGATGACCGAGGTTGAAAAATTTGTAGAGCGGTTGATTCTTTCCTGTGCCAAAGAAAAAACTTGTGTGCAGTGTATGACGCTGGGCAAGCGTCTGATAGAAATCGGCACGGATCGAACTCGAGCGATAGGAAATTTTTGAACCGAAGCGAATCCAGCTCTGTTCATGTTCCGCCCGCAGATAGACACCGTCGCGTGGAAGCAGGACATCGTCCAGGTTGTCGATGATAACCGTCGAGCGAAACTGGCGCAGTCGCTCCTTCCAGCGCGGAAAGAGGAGAGGATCATCGAGCCCCACAGAGGGTTTGATGTTGAGCCACTCTTCTCGAAATTCCAGCTCTGCATGGGCGCCTTTACCGGCCAAAATGCCCAGGCCGCCGCCCCATCGTACGGCCCGGTCGTTGTAGCCGGCGATCCGGGTGCCGTAATAATCATAGATATAAGTGGGTATATTCTTATAGTTGAGAAAAAGATAGGGATAAACAGGAAGGTTCATATAGCGAGAAGGATAGGATATGCGTTGGTTGAAACGCGTCAGCCCGGCAAACTGCAATTCATTCTCGACGCGAAGACCGGGAAGGAGCAGATTGGTTCCGAGCAAACTGACGGCTCCCACGAGCTTGTGGCGGTCGTCGTAACGGATGCCGACGCGCAATCGACGGACCGGCAGTTCTTTGATGGAAAAATGTAGAGCGATGTGGTTGGCATCGACCGGCGAGATATTGTAGACCAGGGTTTCGAAATAACCGAGCGCATAGATCTGCATGAGTCGCCAATTCAACTGTTCGACATCCAGGCGGTCACCGGGGTTGAGGCCGATCAGCCGGTAGATAAAGCTGAACGGCAACGAGCGGTTGCCTCTGATATAGATTCCGTGGATCAGCGGCGCATCGATTTCGCGCACATGCACCGAGATTTTCATATCGCCCTCGTTCACCGGAGTCAGTTCATACTGAACCTGCGAGAATTTACCTCCGGCTTTCAGGACCGCCAATCCTTCCCGCAGCCTGCCTGTTGAAAAGGTGTCGCCCGGAGCGATATTCAGGTTTTGCAGGATCACATCCGTGGGAAAAGTGGTGTTGCCGTAAACCGAAATACTGTGGACGCGGGTGTCGGGCGAATAGGCAATCGAACGATTCTCGCTTTCGGCGCGATAGAGGTTGTGTCTGCGTTGCAGTGCGATCAATTCGGCGATTTTTTCGCGCGCCGCTTTCTCGCCCTGTTGTATCAGGCGGATGACTTTGGTTTCTTGAAAATCGGCGACGCTGAATTCGCTGATGTCGGGACGAATATAGAGGTCGACGCTGTTGCGATTGTTTGACCAGCGAACGCGATCATAGATAGCCAGGGATTGCTCGAGCACAGCGAGGCCGCTGGTGAGCTGGTCGCGAGGTTTGAGGTCCGACGCCACATCCACAGCGATCACCAGTTCGGCGCCCATCGCCTTGACCACATCGACAGGCAGGTTGTTCACCAGTCCGCCATCGACCAGCAATGAGTCGCCCCATTCGACCGGGCTGAAAACGGTGGGGATGGACATGGTTGCCCGCATGGCCAGGGCCAGGGAGCCGCGGTCAAGGACGACTTCGTTGCCGGTGACCAGATCCACCGCGATGCAGCGAAAGGGGATGGGCAAATCGTCAAAATGGTTGGTGCGTTCAAATGGAAAGGTCAGGCTGTTGAAGAGAAGAGCGATTTTCTGACCAAAGATGAGGCCGCTGGGCGGCTGGGGTCGCAGCCCCTTTAATCCGAATTCGAGCTGATAGCGACCGACGTCCCGTTTTTGCAAAAACGGCATGATTCGACGCGTCGGCATGTCGGAAAAAACCTCTTCCCAATCGGTTGCCCGCGCGATTTTTTCCAGTTCGATGGCGGAATAACCAACCGCATAGAGTCCGCCGACAATTCCGCCCATGCTGGTGCCGGCGATATAATCGATGGGGATTTTCAGCGAATCCAGGGTCTTCAGCACGCCCACATGGGCAAAACCCTTGGCACCACCGCCGGACAATACCAGTCCGACTGTCGGCCGGTTGGGTTCTGCCAGACTCGATTCACCGATCAAGAGCGGCAAGAAGAGGAGCAAAATTGCAAAACGCTGCGCCATTTGCCTTTCCGAGTCTGTCAATACAGAATCCGGGTCAGAGGAGCTTTTCTAGAAAACGTACGATTTTTATGCGTTTTGTGCAAGCCTTTTGCCCAAGGGAGATCGGCTGGGCAACAGGAAACGGTTCATTCAAAATCGATGCCCAGGTCGCGGGCGATCCCTTGCAGCGTTGCATAGACCTTTTTCTGCAGGGGCACGCCCTCTTTTTTATAGCGCTCGTAACGCTCAAACTCTTTTTCGCCGTGGATGAAAATGCGTTTTTCTCCCTC
Source organism: Candidatus Zhuqueibacterota bacterium (assembly GCA_016929055.1). Lineage (GTDB taxonomy): Bacteria > Zhuqueibacterota > Zhuqueibacteria > Residuimicrobiales > Oceaniaggregativiventaceae > Sulfursilanivivens. The sequence goes on along the minus strand of JAFGJN010000036.1, from coordinate 1,614 downwards.
GGCCCTGGCCGAACGCGTGAGCGATTCGATCAGATCGTCCATTTTATCGACAAAGGTCTGGCGCGGGACAAAAGATTCGATGCGCAGTGCCAGGAAAAAGTGCCCCACATCGGGAGGAAGGCTTTTGCCCTCTTTTTTGGCATAGACGCGATTGGTATACGAGCCGCCGGAGAGAACGCCGCTGAGAATATCGACCAGAACCGCCAGGCCATATCCTTTGTAACCGCTATAGAGTTCGCCTTCGCCGCCAAGCGGCAGAATTCCGCCGCCGAGGCGTCGGGTCATGTTCTCGAGCACCAGACCGGCATCAGAGGTCGTCTTGCCCGCCGCATCGACCGCCCAGCCCGAGGGTAGCTCTTTGTTTTCCCGGTTATAGACCTCGAGTTTGCCGCGCGGAACGACCGATGTGGCCATGTCGAGCAAAAACGGCCGGTGGCGGCCTGCCGGAGCGGCGAGACTGATGGGGTTGGTGCCGATGACCATCTCTTTGCCAAAGGTCGGGACCACCAGCGGTGCCGAATTGGTCATCGAGATACCCAAAAGGCCGGCCTCCAGCATCAGCTGGGCATAGTATCCGGCAATGCCGTAATGATTGCTGTTGCGCACGGTGACAACACCGACACCCGATGCTTGAGCTTTTTCAATCGCCAGACGCGTGGCAAATGTGGCCACAACCTGACCCAGACCGGCGTGTCCGTCCACCGTGGCTGTCGAGGCGCTTTCCATAACGATTTCCGGTCGGTTGTTGGGCTGAATCAAGCCGCTGGCAATACCGTCGGTATAGCGTTTGAGCCGGGCCACACCGTGGGAGGGAATGCCGCGCAAATCCGCACAGACCAGATTGTCGGCACAAATGTGGGCATCTACCGCGTCCAGACCAGTGCTGGTAAAGACCTTTTCCACAAATCGCAGCAACTTGACGTCATCGATCGTTATGGTGGACATCAAACACCTCCTTCGATTTAAGGCTTTTTTAGGCATTGGCGCACGACAGCGGGCAGAATACCGCCGTGGCGATAATAGTCGATCTCGATTCGCGTGTCGATGCGGCAAATTGCGTCAAAGCCGCTTTCCCGGCCATTCGGCGAGATACAGCGCACACGGATGGTCTGCCGCGGCTGCAGGTTGTCGTCGATTTCCATTGTATAGGACTCTTTGCCGGTCAGTTGTAGCGTTTGTGCCGTCTCGCCCGGCAGGAATTGCAGGGGCAAGACACCCATACCAACAAGATTGCTGCGATGGATTCGCTCAAAGCTCTCGGCCAGCACAGCCCGCACGCCCAAAAGGGCGGTGCCTTTGGCGGCCCAGTCGCGCGAGCTGCCGGTGCCATACTCTTTGCCAGCGATGACGATGAGCGGCACTTCTTCCCGCCGATAGCGCTCGGCCGCATCATAAATCCACATTTGTTCCGGGTCGGGTTGATGGCAAGTCAGGCCGCCTTCTGTTCCCGGTGCCAGCCGATTGACAAGGCGAATATTGGCAAATGTTCCGCGCACCATCACCCGGTCATTGCCTCTGCGGGAACCATACGAGTTAAAGTCGTTGACGTCGATACCCCGGTCGAGCAGATAGCGGCCGGCCGGACTTGCCGGCGGAATGGCGCCGGCGGGCGAG
>JAFGJN010000302.1 GCA_016929055.1 Candidatus Zhuqueibacterota bacterium | reverse complement strand
GAGTTCTTCTTTTTTTATCAGAAAGAGCAGCAGGTCGAGTGGACCCTCAAAGGAATCGAGTTTGACTTTATAGGGCATAACAGTTCACTCACCTGGCAACATAAATAAGGCCGTTGTAATCCACGGCCGTTGGTATACCTCGATTTGGTGCCTTTCCATGGGATGCAATGGCGGCCCATCCCCTATTGAAAAAAAAGATAAGGCCTCCACAGCTGCTCGCCACCTGCCACGAATCGCTGAATAAAAAAGAGGTGATTGGGGCGTCGCGGCTGGCGCAACAATTTCATGTTCGCCTGTTCCGGCGTTCGATCGCCCTTGCGGTTGTTGCAGCGCACACAAGCGCAGACCAAATTTTCCCAGCTGTCTTCCCCACCCTTGGTGCGCGGCAAGATGTGATCAATGGTCAACGGCCCCTGTACGGCATGGCAATATTGGCAGCGATAACCATCACGTTTGAAAATATTGCGCCGTGTCAATTCGACCCGCTTGTAGGGAATCCGCACGAAATAGAGCAGACGGATGACGCTGGGCAGAGGAATTGAATGGTGCAGCGAGCGCACTGAAATTGAATGCTTTTCTACGATTTCCACTTTTTGCATGCAAATCAAAATCAAGGCCTTTTTGGCGGTTACCACCATGATTGGCTCGTAATTTTGATTGAGCAAAAGCACCTTTCGTGACAACATAAACCGGGCCAGGGCGATTCGGGATTCTATCTGTTTAGTTTTTTGCGATCCTTTGATCGCCAAACAACCTTTCCGCTCCGTTCCGTCGCTTAGAGTCCGGTCAGTCCAGTGTATGAGTCGTTCGATTGTACTCAAGCAAAAAATATAACGGAAAAACGCACAAGAGTCAAGGGATTTTTCGAGTTAACAACAGGTTACTGCGTCAACGCGTTTCCTGCCAATAGCCTATACGGCCGTATTTTTCCTGACGCTGGCGAATCAATTCGTTGGGAGAAAGCGGGGAGAGTTCATCGAGAACAGCGACAATACTTTTTTTAACCAGTGCCGCGGCTTCATCCGGGTTGCTGTGCGCACCACCGACTGGTTCGGGAATGATTTGATCCACAATTTCCAAACGCTGCAGATCTGTTGCGGTGATCTTCATCGCTTCTGCCGCCTGGGGGGCGTTTTTGGCATCACGATAGAGAATTGCGGCGCAGCCTTCGGGGGTGATGACCGAGTACCAGGTATTTTCCATCATCAGCACGCGGTCGCCGACGCCAATACCCAAAGCCCCGCCGCTGGCCCCTTCACCTATAATGACCACGATGATGGGGACAGGCAGATGCGACATTTCGAACAGATTACGGGCGATCGCCTCGGCCTGGCCGCGTTCCTCCGCGCCAATCCCGGGATAAGCGCCCGGCGTATCCACCAGGGAAAGAATGGGTCGGCCGTATTTTGCCGCCAGTTGCATGATACGCAGGGCTTTGCGATAGCCTTCCGGATGTGGCATACCAAAATTTCGCCGCAATTTTTCCTTCGTATCCCGGCCCTTCTGATGACCCACCAGAGCGATTGGCCGACCGTTGATCTTGCCCAACCCGGCGACGATCGCCGGATCATCCTTGAAAGCTCGATCGCCATGAATTTCGATAAAATCGTCGATCATTCGCTCGATATAATCCAGCGTAAAGGGCCGCTTGGGATGACGGGCCAGCTGAACCCGCTGCCAACGCGTCAATTTAGAATAGATATCCCGTCGCAAACGTTGAGCCCGCTCTTCGAGTTTTCGGATCTCGGACTGCAATTCAAGATCCTCTTCCAGCGCATACTCGCGCAATTCGGCAATCTTGCGTTCGATCTCTGCGATCGGCTTTTCAAATTCAAGTATATGCGTATTCATGGTCTCGTCTCATGATTCTCGGTTGCTCCACTGCAGGCCGATTTCGCTGTACCCAAACCGGGTAGCGGGCATGCAGGACTACTTTTTCTTGTTCCGCATCCATCGCGCAAACGATTTGCCGAGGATCTGGAGATCCAGCGCAGGAGAATAGTTGCGCAGATAATAGAGATAATAATATTCGCGTTCGCTTTTCGACAGATCCGGATGCGGATGAATCTGTTCGAGTCCGGTCAACCCCGGCTCGATGAGCTGCCCGAGTGCATCGACTGTCTCTGTCGAGGAAAAGAGTTCCCGTCCCACCAGGCTGATGCGACCACGCACCACCCAAAACAGCAGCGGCAGCGCGGTCAATCGCCCCTCTCCCTCGAACAGCTGCACACTGAATGGTCGGCCGCCCTGTCCCACCACCGTCCGGGTGGTCATGCGGCGTTTGACAAAAAAACGCAACCAGAAAACCGCCGGAGCCGACAAAACCATCAAGGGCGTGGCGATAGCCAAATCAAAGACGCGTTTGTTGAGACGGTAAAATGTTTCTTCAAGTTTATATTCGATATCGACCAGGGGTAGATGATCGAGATAGTCGATAGAGGTCTTGCCGATCATCACATCCATTTCGTGCGGAACCAGGCTAAAAGTGATCGATCGCCCCGCCAGTCCGGAAATGATCGCCAGTATGCGGTGATAGGATACTTTCTCGGTCGAAAAGATGATCTGATTGATTTTCTCTCGCTTGACGATCTCTTCCAGATCTCGCAGTCGCCCGAGAATCGGAACGCCCTCAATTTCTGCATCGAGTTCACTGCTGTTGCTGGGAATGATGCCGTAGATCTGCAGCGATGCGGTTTCATGCTGCTGCAGACGATGAACCAGGTGACGAATCGAATCGAGATCTCCGACCAGCACCGATCGATTGAAAAAAACAGCTTTTCCCAACACTGCGTTTAAAATACCGATCGGTTTTTGCGACAGATTGGCTAAAGCGGCACGCCAACCCGCAAGAAAGAGAATATTCATAGCGCCGGCATAGAGCAACACGGCGCGCGAAAATGCGATCACTTGAATAAAATAAGTCAAAACTCCATTGACCAGCCAGCCGAGCAAAATTGCAGTTATCGCCTTGCTGCCTGAAAAGCGTCTTCGACCGTAGAGACCATGCGCTGCGAGACTGAGAAACCAGACACAGCTGTAGAGCAGATGGACAATTAGAAAAGATCGATAGGGATAATCGGGATAAAATCGCAAGCCGATGGCCAGAGCCAATGAAAGCGTAAGAAAAACCAGGTCGATCAGCGGCAAGGCAACGATGCGCATCGCCTGGCTCAGATAGGCCAAACCGGCGCGCAAAGCGATGGCCACTCTGAGCAACCACGACGGAACCAGTGCCTGACCGCGGCTGAAATGCTTGACGACGAAAAGGCGCATGGCCTCGTAAAAAAGCCGGCGCTGGGCAAATGGGCTTTTTTTGCTGCTCTCGCCCTTGAAATGGATGATTTGCGTGGTGGGCACATAATAAATCAGCCACCCTCCTTGCTGAATCCGATAACACCAATCGAGATCTTCGCCATACATAAAGAACGACTCATCGAGGAGACCAACTTCTTTTATGGTCTGGCTTCGCACCAACATAAAGGAGCCTGAAATGGCGTCCACTCGTTCGATCCGATCGGGATCGAGGTAGGTCAGATTGTAGCGGCCGAACAGACGACTCCTGGGGAACAAGGCTGCCAATCCGGATATCTTGCTGAAAGCGACCCAGGGCGTCGGATAGCTACGCCGGCAGGCCAATTGCAATGAGCCGTCGGGATTGAGGATCTTGCACCCGACAGCCCCAACCTGCGGATCGGCTTGAAGAAAATCCAGCAAAACCGAAAAGGTGTCTTCCTGGACCAGGGTATCCGGATTAATCAGGCAAATGAACCGCCCCCTGGACTTTTTGATGGCCTGGTTGTTGGCACGGGCAAAGCCCACATTTGTTCGATTCCGAATCAGCTTGATTTCCGGAAACTTTTTGCTCACCCATTCAGGACTGCCATCCGTCGATGCGTTGTCGACGACAAAAAGTTCACTCTCGATTCCTGCCAGAGCTTTTTGAATGGAAACCAGCGCCTGATCGAGAAAAACGCGAACATTATAACTGACAACGACAATACTGAGCTTGCAGTTCCGAGCCATGGTTCCGATCACGTTTCGTGCGGGGCGATTCCGTGAAGATGCAAATAAACTGATTCCAATTCATTTTTTAACTTACAAAAATTAACCCAGAGAAGCAACTGGTATCTCGAGTTTCGCTTTTTCAAACCGCAAGAATGAATCGATGTTGGCCCGGCGAGGAGGATCAACGGCCAAAATGCCCCTGGTTGCGAAAATAAAGGTTCAAATCGGCGTTGTCGACCGTTCCATTCTGATCGAGATCCTGGGGCAAATAGCCTGAACGGCCGATCGCTTGCCGAACAGAGATGTAATCAGGAGCGAGAATCGCTCCGTCGCCGTCGACGTCACCGACCGCGGCAACCCAGATGCCGCCTCCGGTACGTTTGGCGCCGATTGGTTGGGTGTTCAAGGAGGATGAGGAGGTAAAATCGACAAAAAGCGGTTCATCCGCGCGCACGTTGACCTTGCCCGACAGCACCGGCAAGTGGTTGCGATGCCGCAACCGCAATCGATATTCGCCGTCCTCCACCTGTAGCGGTAAGACCGCTGATCCACTCTCCGGGTCACGCAATACGCCACGGTCATCGATCAGCAGGCTCTGACGAAAAATCGGTTTCCCATCATCGGCGTCAAGAAATTCGAGCTGCACCCAATCCACTGTATTCCGCGCCCGATACTTTTTCTCTGCACCGTCTCCAAACGGCGAAATTTTCGGCAACACGTCACCGGCTGAAAGAGCGGTGCGCATCATCAAACGCTGCCCGTCCCGCGCACCTTCGAGAAGCGCTCGAACCTGCAAGACCCGTCCAAAACGAAGACCGGTCACGATCAATGCGGCGCTTTGTCGAGCTTCAAAAAGAGGGGATTTGGCCTGTAAAACAATACGATAGATTCCTGTTGCCGTATAGTCGAGCTCGACCTGTTCGACATTATCGCGCTTATTGTCGCCGCGGTAGGCCGGTGCAGAGGGATTTTCTCCGTCCAGGCACCAGGGCAGAACCACGGCACCGCTGTGACTCTCGACAATGCGCAGATCAAGGTCATTGATCAGCATGGGCGTGCGTGGATTGAGCTGCACCGCCGGAGGTTCACCCGGTGGATCGGTCCAAACCGCTGTGGCACGCAGCGGAATGTCCGGATCTCCAAGACCCTGAAGCACGAACGGCTGCTCGTCGGTTACAACAGGATCCCAATACACCTGTGCCTGACGGTCGTTAACCAGCAGGTCAAAAACGGCTTTGATATTTACGACTCCCCATCCATAAGCATAATCAGGTCCGCTGTTTGGTCCCGCCTCGTTGGCCGTATGGATCAGCAGGGCTTTGAGTGTCGCCGAATCGAGATAGTGCGCTTTGTTCTGCCAGGTATACTGCTGCAACAACGCCAAAGCGCCGGTCACACAGGGAGCGGCCGCAGAAGTACCGCTGTAGAAACCATACCCAAAAGTCGATTGATTCGAGGTCGAATAGAGCGCACTACCGGTAGCGACCAAATCCGGTTTGATGCGCCCATCGTCGGTCGGGCCCCACGAACTGTAGGAAGCAATGGCCACATCCTCGGATGAGACATATCCGTGCGGCAAGTCGGATATCGCACCGATTGTCAGGACATTCTTGCTGACTGCCTCGCTGATCAAACAATCGAAATCACCGTCCGGTTCACGCGACCGAGTAGAGAGAACCCATTCGTTTTTGCTAAAATCCCATACCCAGTGTGGGTTGGTTCCCGCACCGAAATCGTTTCGGTCATTTCCGGCTGCCCGCACGATGAGATAATAGGACGCATCATTGGCCAATTGGTCGATCTGAGCGGAACGTCGATCATAAAAACCGAACCGATAATCCTCATTTTCATCGATACGCGAATCTCCAAGCCAGGCCCATCGGCCATCCTGTTTATAGTTGTAAATCCATCCCCCGACCGGCCCGTAGGAATGGTTGGAAAGCAAGAGTCCCCTACGTGCCGCCAGAGTCATTTCTGCCAGATCGTCATTCCAGTTATAGACATGCAGCTGGGCGCCCGGCGCCATACCCCGCGCCTCGGGATCAATACCCTGGGCCATCAAAGTCCCGGCAACAAGCGTCGAATGCGACTGCGGCAGGGTCAGCTCATCCATCTGGACGACACGCCGACCGAATTCCTGATGGTTGGCCAGTATCGAGCCCACATCCCATATCGCTACCGTAATACCATCGCCGTCGAGGTGGGTTTCGGGGACATCCCAGAGACGGTCCACGGCAATCGAACGCGCGGCGCTCAAATTGAAATTGACCACATAACGGGGCAAACCGCTTTCCAGACGCTCGAGTTCAATCGTGCGGCCGTCACCGAGGTCATGGCGAACCGGCAGAGAATTTTCTCGCGCCCAAAGCACGGCCAATTCTTTGGCAGCCAGATATTCCCGGTGCAGAGGTTCAATTCGTCCTTCCAGGATGCGGGCGGTTTTCCAATCAACCGGAGCCTGCGCCAACAACGGCTGTACCACCCCGAAAAAGATCGATAGCATGGCCCAAATAAACTCAATTAGCCTGTTCACTGTCATCTCTGTTAGAGTCCGTCCACCAATGCTTATTATCTCTGTCTCTGATGCAAAAATCATGCAAATAGTCGATCGCTGTCGACTCGTAAGTTTTGAATTTTAATCTGTTCCTCCAGAATCCTGACACACTATAATCCTTATTTCTATATAAACAATATATTGCGATAATGTTTCTCATCCGTTTCTGCCCATCGTTCGATTGATTAGCAGCAAACCAGGGGGAAAAACGACACAACACCGGACAATGCGTTTGCTGCCGCTCTATGCCACAAAGTGTCGACTACAGGCCATAGATGCGAATTCGCTTGAATTTGAACTGCTAAAGCGTATATTATGTCATTCACCGATCTATCCGATCGCATCCGATTCATTCAATCTGATCGCATTCTCTGACTGAGCCGGTGCAGATACAAACCCGAGTGCCGACACCAAAAGATCTCTTGCCGCCCCTGCTTCGCTAGCGGTTGTTGCGTCGCTCTGTTTCCAATCGGATGCCGATAATTTCGGCCGTTGATCTCGATGACAAAACAGTAAGGGATCGAGTGTTCGCTTTATTCGACAAAAGCCGAGGTTTCCGGATTCACTCCTACCCGCCGCTTGTCATTATATTGATCTTTTTCATTTTTTTTTCAGGTTATCCAAAGCGATCCCTGGCGGAAGAAGGCCGGATTCCGATTACAACCCATTCCGACACAGCCCGATCCGCATTCCTGCAAGGGCAAAAATTTCTGGAAGAGTTTCGGTTCGACAAGGCGGCGGAACGCTTTTTATATGCCCTCGAATTGGACTCGACGTTTTTGCGCGCCCACCTTGCTCTCATCCGCCAACGCGATCTCACCCAAGGCGGAAGCTCGATCGAGCTCTATCTTTTAAGAGCCCAGCGAGATAGAGGTGCAGCCAGCCTGGGTGAGCAGTTGTTGCTCGATGAAACGATCGCCTGGCTCCAGGGAGATCTTTGCAAGCAGGAAAGTTTGTTGGAAAAACTGACCGAAGCTTATCCAGCTGAACTCTCGGTGGCCGTTCGACGGGCCGATTTTCTGATTGACCGCCACGATTATTATCCCGCGGCAAAGCTTGCGGGGTGGGTCGTTCAAAATTATCCGGATCATGCACCCGGCTACCGAGCCCTGGCCGCAGCCTATATGGGTATGGGCTATCACGAAAATGCCGAAAAAACACTCCGCTCGCTTGTAGCGCTCGTCCCCCACCATGCCCCCAGCCATCTGATGCTCGGCGCTGTACATCTGAAACTGAGCCAATTCCCCGAGTCGAGGCAGAGTTACCAGAAAGCTCTGCAACTCGATCCCGATGCCTATGAAGCGCGGCTCGGTCTCGCGGCAAACGATCTTTTCAGCGGCAACAGAGAACAGGCATTTTCCTTCCTCAAGGCCGATTTTTCCGATTCCGGTAACCCGGCGCAAAACATTCGAGCCCTCCATGCCCTGTCCCTGGCCTGGATCTATAGCGGCGAAATCGATTCGGCACTCGCATTACTGGCGCAGCGGTACCGCTACCAGCAGGATTTGCAGGATCAGTATGGCCAATATGAGACGCTGATGTGGATCGGCGATCTCAATCTTTATACAAACGATCTGAACAAAGCCGCTGCCGCCTATATGGAGGCAACGCGACAGATCGATTCCTCTGACCTTGCTCAACGCATCAAATACAAAACCCAACAGAACCTCACCGTCAAAGGTGTCTATTTGGCATTGGCCCAGGATCAACCCGAAAAAGCCCAGGCTTTTGCCGATCGCTATTTTCATTACGGAGATGATAATGTCGATCCTTTGGAAATGCAGATCTATCATGAGCTGGCCGGCCGTATCGCATTTTATCGCCAGGATTGGTCGGCAGCCATTCGGGAATGGCATCAATCGGATTTACAGAATCCCCATTTGATCTGTGACCTCGCACAAGCCTACCAACAGGCCGGGCAAACAGAAACAGCCTACAGCTTGTGGACCCTGGCCGCCACCTTTAACGAGCTTTCCCTTTCGGCGGCACTGGCGTTTCGCAAGGCTCACAAAATGCTGGCAGACCTCGGTTATCGAGTCAGCGGGCCCTGAGCCGACTAGAGGTCATCAAACGGCAGTGCAAATAGCGATAACTCGATGACAGTCGTCGGTCGAACACCACTCCCCCGAACCATTCAAGACGAGGAAAACACATGTCTGCACAACAAAAACTCGTACCCATCTCTTATCGACGCGTCCGGTTGACGCACGGATTTTGGGCCGATAAGCAGCGCATCAATCGCGAAATCACTCTGCCGGCAATCTTGCATCACAGCCAATCCACAGGCCGGATCGATGCTTTTAAATTAGAGTATACAGCCACAAACAGCAGACCGCGGCCGCATTATTTCTGGGACTCGGATGTTTACAAATGGCTGGAAGCAGCGGCTTTTGCCCTGGGGAACTCGCACGATGCCGAACTCGAAGCGAAAGTCGACCACATCGTCGACCTGATTGCCAAAGCGCAGCAGCCGGATGGCTATCTGAACATCTATTTTACTTGCGTCGAACCGGACAAACGCTGGAGCAACCTGCGGGACTGGCACGAACTCTATTGTGCCGGTCACCTGTTCGAGGCAGCGGCAGCACTTGCCGAAGCGACAGGCAAGCGCACACTCTTGAATATCGCCTGCCGCTTTGCCGATTTGATCGACACCGTTTTCGGCCGTGAACCGGAAAAAAAACGCGGTTATCCGGGCCATGAAGAGATCGAATTGGCTTTGATCAAACTCTATCGCGCAACAGGCAACTCCCGCTATCGCGAATTGGCCCGCTATTTCATCGATGAACGCGGACAGCAGCCCCATTACTTCGATCTCGAGATCAAGACCCACGGCTTTCTGCCCGGCTGGCACTACCTCAACGGCCACGAGTCGAACCAGTCACACCTGCCGGTTCGCCAGCAGACCCAAGCTGTGGGACATGCCGTGCGCGCCATGTATCTCTATAGCGGCATGGCTGACGTCGCTGCCGAAACCTCAGACCCGGAATTGTTGGTCGCCTGCGAGCGCATCTGGGAAAACATGGTCGAGCGCCGCATGTACGTAACCGGTGGCATCGGCTCCACCCAAAGAAGCGAGGGCTTTACTCGGGACTATGATCTTCCCAACCGTCTGGCCTATGCCGAGACCTGCGCTGCCGTCGGCGTCGTCTTTTGGGCCCATCGCATGTTGCAATTTGAAGGCAACAGCCGCTATGCGGATATTCTCGAAACCAGCCTCTATAACGGCGCCATAAGTGGTGTTTCCTCAGACGGCCGGCGTTTTTTCTATGTCAATCCCCTGGAAAGCGATGGGACGCACCACCGTCAGGACTGGTTCGACTGCGCCTGCTGTCCCGCCAATATCGCCCGGTTGCTCGCCTCTCTGGGCGGTTATCTCTACAGCAGCGCCGAGCAAACCCTCTATATCCATCTTTTTGCCGAGTCCAATGCAAGCGTTGAAATAAACGGGTTTTCGATCGATTTTGTGCTACAGACCGATTATCCATGGAGCGGCCAAATCGATATCACAATCGATCCCGATCGTGAGGCGGAATGGACGTTGGCGCTGCGAAAACCGGGCTGGTGCGAACAAGCACTGTTGCGCGTGAACGATCAGGTGATCGACTCGCTTCCCTTGCTCCGAAACGGTTATGTCCATCTCGCCCGATGCTGGCGCAGAGGAGATCGAGTATCCTGGAGCCTGGAGATGCCGGTACAACACCTGCAAGCCCATCCGCGAGTCGGAAACAATGCGGGTCGGATCGCTTTGCGCCGTGGTCCGTTGGTCTATTGCCTCGAACAAACAGACAACGGGCCGCTGTTGCACGAGATTTTGATCGATGCAGCGAGCCAATGGACGATTGAAAACGATATGGAATTGAATGCGCGCGTTTTGATGGGGGAAAGTTGGCGTGAAAACAGCCCGGATTCGAAGCGTCTCTATCCTCCCGCCCTGGCGGCAGAATACCGGCGGATACGAGTACGCGCGATCCCTTATTTCGCCTGGGACAATCGAATGGCGGGTGAAATGGTGGTTTGGATACGCAAAATGCTGTCTGCAAACGATTAGGGGGTCTTGAAGTGCCGTCGCCATCCTTGGAGACGGCGACGGCACTCACTCAATCTGCCGAAATCGACACAGAAGGCCAGAACTCTAGCAACGATTGGCCTACACCGGCGTTTCGAATATATCGGCCGTATTTCGGATCCTTTCCTGCTGAAAGCTTGGCGAGATCCGCGGAGCCCTGTCCTTTGGCATAAAGCGGAACCAGGGAATTGGTGTGGCTGCCGCTGTGCCACTCGTGGCCGGGAAGAGAGCCTGCACCGTTGTTGTGCAACGGATTCCAGGCAGGTTTTTCGCCAGCCTTTCCCGGACCCGATTCAGGTCCGGTGAGATAACCGGTTTCGTGATCCGAAGTCACGACGAGCAATGTTTCAGACCACAAGTACGTGCTGTCGAGCCAGGCCACGACAGCTTCCACCGCCCGATTGAAATCGATTTGTTCTTCGATCATTCGTCCCATGAGGTTGCCATGACTTGCCCAGTCGACCGCTCCACCCTCGATCATGAGGAAAAAGCCCTGGGGGTTGTTATCGAGAACATTCAACGCGGCGCGGGTCATTTGCGGTAAGGTGGGTACCGTTTCAATCGAGTCTACGGCATAGGGTGCTGCATTGCGCTCACCGCTTCGATCGTATTGCAGGGTGTTGGCGACCGTTGCAACACCGAGAAGCCGTTTAGGCGTTTCGCCTTTGGCCAGAGCGATCCAGGTGTGGAGCGAATCGATCACGGTCCAGGCATCGCCTGTAGCGTCGCCGTCAATATCGGCGCCCACCCGACCGGCCAGTACATCCCGCCACAGCTCTTCTCCGCCTACATTGCGGTAATTCGGTTTCGCACGCGGCTGGCCCTCCGAATCATAATCCGGATGCCCGGCACCCATGATCACCGTTGCCGGACTGAGGGTCAGCATTTGCCGTGCAATTTCATCGTAACTCCCTCGGGAAGTTACATGAGCGGCAAAAGCGGCAGGCGTTGCCTGGGTAAAAGCAACAGATGTGACCAGGCCGGAAGATTTTCCCAAAGTGCCAGCCCGTTCCAGAATGGTTTCCAACGGTCGATCTTCGGTATCGACCCCCAAACGGCCATTGGTGGTCCGGTGGCCGGTTGCATATGCCGTCCCCGATGCCGCCGAGTCGGTCGGTTTTTCTCGAACCTCATCAAAATCCGACCAGATTTTTTTTGGATCATAATCCGGCGAGTTCAGCGAAGCGGTGCAGACCGCCAACCGCACCGGAAAGGATTCATAAACTTGTGTACCGATCTCTCCGGTCGCAAATATACTGGCGGCATCTACATGGTTGTAACCACAACCGTCGCTGATCATCAAAATAATATTTTTCGGCGGTGGCGAGGAACATGCCATGAACGGGAGCATGATCCCCAACAACCAGCCAAACTTCCGCATTCGTCCATTTTTCATCAAACCTGAAATTTTTCCTTGCATGCTGACTTCCTTTTCGCTTGTACTCTACCCGGATTCTGTGTCAACATAATCCAAAAAGTAGTATCTTTATTATTTTATAGCATTTGCAGCAGACACCATTTTCTCCCGTTAGGTGAAAATACCCTATTGTAATGATAGGGATATATATAAACCCGTGTTCAAGGGGCAACATTTCGCCTCGATGACTTAAATTACGCATCCGACGTATTTTGCTCCCCGGCCGCATCTGTATCGAATCAACCTGACCAACTCAGTCACTCGACAGGCAATTGCATCCCATCAAAAAAACGCGATCTGCAAGTTACGAGCTCTAAACGCCAGATGCAATTATTTTTTGTTTTTTTATCTGCATTCCGGATTCTTTATCCGGTGAGCAAATCCGCTTCGTGGAAAAGGCAGTCCCTAAAATTTCGGCCGATTCCGGAGTTGCGTTCTCGGCAATTTTTTCCTTTATTGTATCGTATTCCTCTACGTTCCTGTCCAAAATAGTTTTTTGCAGCGAATCTGGGAATCAGAATACTATTCAGGAGGACGGTATGGTCATAAAGTTATCGATCGTTTTTTTAGCTGGGCTGTTTCTCGCAGGCCCATTGAACGGCCAGGAATACGGCGAATTCGCCGGCTGCACGGGATTGATTGCTGCTGGCAATGTTACCGAAAGCGGCCATACGCTGGTCGGCCAGAACTGGGATGCCCTTCCCTATCCCCAGATTTTCGGTTTGCGCATGACTCTGGATCCGGAAACCGGCATCAAAGTGATCTGGGATGCGCGATTCCGCAAAGTACCGCGGCTGAACAGCGCCGGTGTTCTTCACACCCAGAACTATCGTTCCTGTCGCGATTGCTGGACCGCGGAAACCGGGAATAAAAAAACCCTATATGGCAAGCCAGGCGACGAGATCATGAGCAAGGCGCGTTCGGCCGAGGAGGCCGTTGCCCTGGCGCGGGCGATCGCCGACAGTCAGGGTGTGCGCAGTTCAGCCGGTGGGGCCAAGGTCTATGCCGATGCCGACGGTGTCTACATGATCGAAGGGCATGCGCCCGGGGTCTATGAAATTCTCGGACCCTGGCGCAATGTCGCTATCGCCCATTCAAACGCCTATCTGTCGGCAAAGATGAAAGAGAAAACCGAATACTGGCCGGCCGGTGTCAATCGCATGCTGCGGGCCCAGGAATTGCTCGATGCGCGGGCCAATGCCAACACCATTATGGGTCTGCCCGGCGGCAACATTTCCAGTCAATATTTTATGTCCATTTTGCGCGACCATGTGGATGGTTTTAACTGGGTCAACGGTTACGGCAGCGATGGCAACAATCGCTCCATCGCCAATTGGGGAAGTCGGGGGCGCACCGTATTTGCCATTTTCGGCGAACTGCCGCCGGAACACCGCGACGTTCTGAGCATCCTCTGGAGCACGCCGAATTATCCGCCGTTCAGCCCGTTTCTGCCCTTTTTCATCGGCCTATCGAAAATCCCCGACTCTTTTGCCGTGGGCGAAAAAAACCAGACACGCGTATTTGTCGAACTGGTCAATGTGTTGCGCTACAATCTCGACTATACGGAGGCGGTGGAAAAATTCTGGCGGGCGTTCGACGATGAAACCGTTCGCCAGCTCAGCATCATTCGGCGCGAGGTGATTCAGGCACTGGCAAGCGATGATCGCTCTGCTGCGACGCGAATTTTGGACACCTATGTCGACGATCGTTGCCTCCAGGCGGTCGATTATGCACGTGCGCTCACCGAGGAGATCAATTCGCGCGGATTAATCCGTGTGCAAACCCGAGTCTTTCGCGAAATCCTCGAGCCGGCTCCTGACACACGCTGATCGCCGTGGCCAACAGGGCGCTCTTCTGCCTGCTGATGTCGGGGCTAGATCAACCCAAAACTGATGGCGATAAAGGCGGGGCCGTTCAGGCCGAAATTATGAACCGTGTGACAATCATAAACAACAAGCCTGCGGCGGGAAAAATCAACAAACTCTGAAACCATCCGAGCGGCGGTAAATCAGGTGACTCTGTTTGAGCGCTCCGAACAACTGGCATGGATCATTCATTCTCGAATTATTGGCGTGAGCCTAGAAAAAGAGAGATCAATCCGATGAGATTGAAAAACGCGAATATCAAGGTGGCCCATCTGCCCCAGTCGAAAATAAAATCATTTGCCAAAAGTCCCAGCGTACCGACGATCAATAAAACGAAGGGAATCGCTCGATTTTTCATCGTTTCAGTTCCTCCTCGGGGTTATCAATCTTACCGATAAAGCAGCCGCTGTGATGCCATATACAAGAAACAGGAAAAAGGCAACGGCCAACGTGGAAGACTGTAAAAGAGACAGATCAAACACGAAACGGCCGAGAATCAAAAAGAAAAGCGTTGTACAGCCAAAGAGGATCACTCCCACCGTCATTCCCCCCCAAATTGGATGGCGGCTCCACACTCGCTGGAGCACATTCAGCAACAAGCCTCCCAATCCGCCTACGACTGTGCCAAGAATTACGGCTTCTATCACACCTTTCAAAGACAGATTGAGGGGAAAAGAGTAGAGATGTGCAAGGGAAGCGGTTGCCGCCCGCCCGGCGATTCCCAAGATGAGAGCGCCTGATAGGGCTCCTGCAGTAACAAAAAGCAGAGACCGATTCATTTTAATTTTTCCTCCTGTAATCGATTCGTTTAACGCAGGCTCTGCACAGGTACGGCTTTGCTCTTGTTCCCTTGATTGCCGGAAACATCGACAGCCGTGACCCAGTACCAATGTGCCGGTGTCCCGTCGGGATCGATCAGCGACTTGTCCTGTACCGGTATTTCATTCACACGTTGCCCGACACCGGTGGGCAAATCGGAACGATAAACGAAATACCCCTCCAGATCCGATGCTCCGACCGGATCCCATTGCACAACGACCTGCTGATCGATGAGCGCAGCCTCGACAAATCGAGGAAATGGCGGCGGATCGAAATCGCGAAGCGTTTCCGGATAGGAAAATTTGGGTTCGCTGATGTTGCCGGCAGAATCGACGGCGGTTACGCTGTAAACGACCGTTTGGCCCGTCACGATGCTGTCGTCCTGAACGGTGCGAAGGGTTTCGGGAAAACAACCGATTTCCATTTTGTTATCTCCAACAATCCGAACCAGGCAATATTTCGAGACATCGCGTGAGGGGCTGGGATTCCAGCTGATCTCGAGATAGCGTCCGTGCCGGTTGTGGACGGTTACCTGTCCGGTTGAAGAGGGCGGCTCGTCATCGGGAATGGCGACCCAGATTCCCACGGCTTGACTTGTATTGGCAAGTGAGTCGATAGCCTTAACCGCATAGAAATAGCTTCTTCCCGCTTGCAAGCCCTGGCCTTCCGGGCCTGTATCGCGATACCGGGTCTCGCGCAGCAACTCTTCATGGATTGGGAAAAAAGTTTGATCGTTCATGCTCCGTGAAACCCGATAGCCAGCCAGATCGTTGTCGACGACCGGATTCCAGGAAAGGATCACGCTCCGGTCGCTTACTGTCCCCGTCACTTGTGTGGGGGATTCGGGCGGTGTCGTGTCCGTGGCCAGAACATGGACGGCATCGCTGGCCGCGCTTGTATTGCCGGATGAATCGACAGCGACCACTGAATAATAGTAGGTGTGTTTGTAGACAAGGGTGTTGTCGACATAGAGTGTCGAGTTGGGCGGGATCGGTACCGGATTGATGCGAATCGAGTCGGCCGTTTCGATGTGCATGCGATAGACATCATAATGGGAAAGATCCGATTCGGGGTTGCGATTCCAGGTCAGCTG
>JAFGJN010000005.1 GCA_016929055.1 Candidatus Zhuqueibacterota bacterium | reverse complement strand
GGGTTCGATGCCGAAAAAATTATGCCCCTGGTTTTGTATCACTTGCCGGTGGGATTGCGGGGCATGTTTTTGGCCGTGCTCTTGGCAGCTCTGATGTCGACTCTGGATGCCATGATCAACGTCACCAGTTCGGTGGTGGTGAACGATTTTCTCAAACGCTATTTCACCCGGCAATTGGGCCAGAAAAAACTGGTGCGGTTGGGACAGATCGCTTCGATCGTCGCTCTGGGTCTCGGTTTTACCTTCAGCCTGCTCTTTGACCACGTGATCTCTGCCTGGGAAACCATGATTTTCGTGGTCGTCACCATGATTCTCGTGCCGGCCACCTTGCGCTGGCATTGGTGGCGGTTCAGCGCCAAAGCCTTTGTCTATAGCATGATCGCATCCACCGTGGTCATCCTGGCCCAAAAAGTGGTTTTCCCGCATTGGCCCATCACGCTGACGCTTGGCGTCGATATCGGGCTCAGTCTTGTCGCCTCCGTGCTCATCGGTTTTTGGCTTCCGCCGACGGATCGAGCCGTCCTGGTCGATTTTTACTCGCGCGTTCGGCCTTTTGGGGTCTGGAAGCCCATCCGTGCCCTGGCCATTCAGCAGGGACGCGTCGATAAAAACGATCATGAATCGACCTATGACTGGATCAACGGCCTGATCACCATGGTTTTCCAGTTTTCTCTGGCCCTGATCCCTTTTTATGCTTTTTTGCGTCAATGGTCAAAAAGCCTGTTGTGGGCGGCAATTTTGGCTGTCACCACAGCCGTTCTCTATTTTACCTGGTATAAAAAACTGCCTGCTCGGGACGAAGGTTAATATCTGATTTGCTGCTTTGCACCGAATCCGTTGAAATCGTTTTGGTTGGGTGTTCTGGAAAAGTAAAATTACAAATTTTCTCTCGGGATTCTGGTGTCACAGAATCCGGGTAACAGGGGAGTAAAGGAATAAAGGATGAAAAAGCCCAGGATCCATCTCATCTGTTCGGCTCATCTCGATCCGGTCTGGCAATGGCAGTGGGAGGAAGGGTGCGCCGAAGCGCTGACCACATTTCGCATCGCCATTCAATTGCTCGACGAGTTTCCAGCCTTTGTCTTTACCCACAATGAAGCGGTGCTTTATCAATGGGTTGAGAAATACGACCCCAAGCTCTTTGGCGCCATTCGAAAAAAGGTGCGCCGCAAGCAGTGGTGCATCGGCGGCGGCTGGTATTTGCAGCCGGATCTCAACCTGACGGACAGCGAATCGATTCTGCGGCAGATCATGCTGGGCCGCCGTTATTTCTATGAACAATTCCGGGCGCTGCCGCGGGTGGCTTACAATTTTGACGTTTTTGGCCACAGCAGCGGTTTGCCGCAGATATTAAAAGCGACCGGCTATGAAATGTACATCCACATGCGGCCGCAACCGGAGCAGCTCGAGCTGCCGGCTGATTTTTACCGTTGGCGCGGCATCGATGGCACTGAAATCGCGGCCTATCGGCCGCAATTTGGTTTCTATCACCATGAAACCGATCATCTCGAGGACGATCTGATGCGAGGCATCGAGCTGGCTTTGCAACTCGAACGCGATGTGCCGATATTTTGGGGACTGGGAGACCATGGCGGTGGGGCGACGCGCAAGGATCTGCAAATGCTGGAAGCCTTTATCCGCAAGGAAAAGCGCGTCGAGATTGTCTACAGCACACCGGAACGCCTTTATACCGATTTAAAACCGCACTCTGACCGGGCACCTCTCTTTGACGGCGAGTTGCAGCGCTGTTTCACCGGCTGCTACACGTCGATGTCGCGCCTCAAACGCCGTCGGCACGAAAATCTCGGCCTGCTCCTGCAAACCGAGGCGCTCTGTGCCGCTCGCTGGTGGCGAGGAGCAGCCTATCCGGACAAGAAACTGGAGCGCGCCTGGTACCTGCATCTGTTCAACGATTTTCACGACATTCTGCCGGGGTCGGGTACCCATTTGGTGGAGCGTGATGCTCTCGAGGGATATGGTACGTCAGCCGAAATCCTTCGCCGGCTGCGCTTTGAAAGCGCCGTCAAGCTGACCGGCAATACCGCGGATGCCGACACCGCGCTCTGTGTTCTGAACCATCGACCCCTGCCGCAACCCCTGCCCGTGGAAGTCGAGTGTATGCTCGACTATCGGCCGCGCTTTACCGGCAAATGGCATCTCGAATTGGTCGATTCGAACGGCACAGTGCTCCCGAGTCAGGAAGAAAGCCCGAATGCCAGCATTACCTATAACGGCTGGCGCCGAAAAATCGCTTTTATGGCCGAATCGTCCGGCATCGGTGCGACGGATTATCGGATTCGGGTCAAGCCGGGGTCTCCCAAAGCCAGGGACGCCAGCAAACCCAAACTCGACTATCAACTCGATGCCGCCGCTGGCCTGGTCGAGCAGCTCTATGCCGACGGCACACCCTGCCTTGCCGGGCCTTTGTTGACGCCGCTCTGGATCGACGACCCGGGAGACAGTTGGGGCGATGGCTGCGATTCCTACCGAACGATCGCCCAGGAGTTCAAACCGCGCGGTCGGGTCAAGACTGTCGTCGATGGCCCGGTGCGCTGCATCCACCAATCTCACCTGGTTGCAAAGACCAGCAGCGTCTTTTACCAGTGGATCGGTTACAAACAACTCCCCCTGTTGGAGGTTCGAGCCCGGTTTACCATCAATGAAAAGCATCGAATGCTCAAGCTGCGAATCCCGACGCCTTTTCAGCACCTGCTCTGTGAAATTCCGGGTGCAGCCATCAACCGCGCTTCGGACGGCCAGGAATTTCCTCACGGTCGCTGGATGATTTTGTCGCAGGAGAAAAATGACGGACCGGCCCTGGCTGTGATCAACAGCGGACAGCACGGCTATGATTTTGCAGACGGAACCGTCCAGTTGTCTGTTTTGCGCACGCCGCTCTATTGCCAGGAGCGCAACTATCCGCTCGACCGGTTGCCGGCAAAGGCGAATATGGATCAGGGCAGCCACGAGGTGAGGCTGTTGTTCCTCGCCGGAGCCTTTGACCAACTCGTGCAAAGCGTTCCCCATTATGCCGAGTGGCTCAACGCTCCTTCCTTTGCCTTGGCGCATCTGACGGTGCAAAAAGCCAAAAAATGGAAAACGCGGCGGCCGCTGTCCATTGCGCTCTCGATCGATCAGGTGCGGCTGTTGGCAGTCAAACGATCTCTCGATAAAAAAGCCCTGATCGTGCGTCTTCAGGAGAGCTGCGGCAGAGTCGCACCCATCCGATTGACCGTGGAAAAGAGATCGATCGATCTCGAATTTCAGCCGTGGGAGATCAAAACCGTGCGCTTTGAAAAATCCGCAAAACCGCAATGCGTCGATTGCATTTTTGAAAAATAATATCTAGATTCGGGGGTGTCCCCGAATATCGAGGTACAAATCAGGCTCCACGAATGGCACGTATGACACGAATATACACAAAAGGTCATGAACAGGAACACAATTTTTACCATTCGTGAAAATTCGTGTCATTCGTGGACTGATTTTTCTATCGAATACAAGCACCATTGAATTTATCAGATCAGGAGGCCGAGAGATGAAATCCGTCAAACGCTTTTTGTTGTTTGTTTTTTTTGCGGTTTTAATCGTTGCCGTGTTGAACAGTTGTCAAAAAGAGAGAAAAGCCGATATGACGATTCAAGAAACCGAGTTTGGAACCACGCCGGAAGGCCAATCCGTGCAGCTCTATACCCTGGCCAATGCCAATGGAATGCGGGTATCCATTACCAACTATGGCGGTATTATCACCGAGATCCTTGTGCCCGACAAAAACGGCGATTTGGGCGATGTGGCGCTGGGCTATGATTCGCTTGAGGCCTATTTGGCCGATTCGCCCTATTTCGGTTCCTTGATCGGCCGGTACGGAAACCGTATCGCCGGCGGTCGCTTTTCCATCGACGGCATGAGCTATACCCTGGCAAAAAACGACGGTCCCAACCACCTGCATGGCGGCATCAAGGGCTTTGACAAACGGGTGTGGACAGCTGAACCCATCCTTGCCGAAAATTCTGTGGGGCTGAAACTGGTCTATCTTTCTCCGGACGGGGAAGAGGGCTATCCGGGCAATCTGACGGCAACCGTTGTCTATACTCTCACCCGTGAAAACGAAATCGTCATCGACTATGCCGCGGAAAGCGATCAGACGACCATCTGCAACCTGACCAATCACACTTATTTCAATCTCAAGGACGCCGGCAAAAGTTCGATCCTCGACCATGTCGTTCGCATCCATGCCGACCGTTTTACCCCAATCGACGAGACCTTTATTCCCACCGGCGAGCTGCGGCCGGTGGCGGACACGCCCTTTGATTTTCTGACGCCGCAGACCATCGGCTCGAGAATCGATGGCGATGATCCGCAACTCGAGAACGGTTTGGGTTACGATCACAACTTTGTGCTCAACGGCGACTGGGGCAAGTTGCGAATGGTGGCCCAGGTGAGCGAATCGACCAGCGGACGGGTGCTTTCCGTCTATACCACCGAACCGGGGTTGCAGTTTTACTCGGGCAATTTCCTCGACGGATCCCTTGTCGGAAAAGACGGCGCTGTCTATGAACACCGCCACGGGTTTTGTATGGAAACCCAGCATTTTCCGGATTCGCCCAACAAACCGCTATTCCCGTCGACGGTACTCGAACCCGGCACGATCCGTCTGTCGAAAACTGTTTATAAATTTTCTGTTCTCTAGGCTGAATCATTCCTAAAAAGTGAAATGAGTCGCACGGTGTCATTGTGGGTTTTGATGATTCTTAACCAGGAAAGGAACGAAAGGGAATGGAATTCTCGATAATCGATTATGGCGTGTTTCTCCTCTACATCTTTGTGATCGTCGGGCTCGGTCTCTGGGTGTCGCGGGAGAAAAAAGGGCATGAAAAGGATTCCAAGGATTACTTTTTGGCCGGCAAGTCGCTGCCCTGGTGGGCGATCGGCGCCTCGCTCATCGCCGCCAACATCTCGGCCGAGCAATTCATCGGCATGTCCGGATCCGGCTTTGCCATCGGTCTGGCCATCGCCTCTTATGAATGGATGGCCGCCATCACCCTGATCATCGTCGGCAAGTTCTTTTTGCCGGTCTTTATCAAAAAAGAGCTCTATACCATCCCCGAATTCATCGAACAGCGGTTTAGCTCTGAACTCAAGACCATCCTGGCGGTTTTCTGGGTTGCGCTGTTTATCTTTGTCAATCTGACCTCGGTTCTGTTTCTCGGCGGCAAAGCGATCGATACCATCATCGGGACCGGCGATGGCAGTCTGATCATATGGGCGATTCTGGGTCTGGCCTTTATCGCCGCGGCTTATTCCCTCTATGGCGGACTTTCGGCCGTGGCCTGGACCGATGTCCTGCAAGTCGCGCTGCTGGTGGTCGGCGGTCTGATCACAACGCTGATCGCCTTGAATCACGTCACCCCGGACGGCGGGATCGTTGACGGTATGCGCCATGTTTTTGCTCATGCCGGCGATAAATTCCACATGATCCTCAGTCGCGACAATCCGGAATTTACCAACCTGCCGGGCATCGCCGTGCTTATCGGCGGTATGTGGGTGGCCAATCTGTACTATTGGGGTTTCAACCAGTATATCATTCAGCGTACCCTGGCCGCCAAATCCCTTCGCGAGGCTCAGCGCGGCATCGCTTTTGCCGCTTTTCTCAAGCTGATCATTCCGCTCATCGTCGTCATTCCCGGCATCGTCGCCTATGTCATGTTCTCTCAGCCGGAAGGCACCAACCTGATTCCGGGCGTTCAGGAAGCCTTTATGAAAGCGGGCGGCGGGGTCAATTATGACAAGGCCTATCCCTGGCTGATCAAGGTTTTTGTGCCCACCGGGCTCAAAGGATTGGTGCTGGCGGCCCTGACGGCGGCTATCGTCTCGTCTCTGGCTTCAATGCTCAACTCGACCAGCACCATCTTTACCATGGATATTTTCAAAGCCCATATCAAACGCGACGCATCGGAACACCGGCTCGTCGCTGTCGGCCGGCTGTCAGCCCTGACCGCCCTGGTGATCGCCGTGGCCATCGCCCCGATTTTGGGCGATATTCCGCAGATGTTTCAGTATATTCAAGAATACACCGGACTCGTCAGTCCCGGTATACTGGCGGTCTTTATGATGGGATTGTTCTGGAAAAAGGCGAGCAGCAAGGGGGCTATCGTCGGTGTGCTGTTGTCGATCGTCGTCGCTCTGGCGCTCAAGAGCCCGGCTGTCGATCTGCCCTGGATGGATCAGATGTTCTACACGATGATCATCACCATGGCGATCATTGCCGGCGTCAGCATGACCACCTCGATCCGGGCGGACGATCCCAAGGGCATCGAGCTTGAAGCCGATCTGTTCAAGACCGGCAGCGCCTTTAATATCAGCGCTTATACCATTCTCATCATCCTCGTCGTGCTCTATGCCGTTTTCTGGTAGAACGTACAGCGGCCGGCTCGAAATCTATTTTTCGCCTGATCAGCCGGCCGCTTTCCTTCCGCTGTTTCTGCTTTTCCTATCGGGACGCCTCCATGCACGAAACCCACATTCTCGTCGCACTGGTTGGACAAGTGGCTGTGGATCGCACCTCGGTACAGATGGAAGGCAGAATCGTCAGAACACTCGACAGCAAAAAAATCGGCGTGCTTTTAGCCAATGAGCGCGTGCTGTTGCGATGACCGAAACCATCCAAATTTGTGGGGCCGGTTTCGCACCTGTTCCGGGAGACCGGAGTTCAGGCGATCGGGCGGCGGTGATTCGCCGTCCACACGATTCTGATCGAGGCGTCGATTCGATCGTGTCGACCGGATTCAATAAAAAGCTCCACTGGTGTCCGGTCGTTCGGCCGGGACGCTGATGAAAAAGCTCGATTGAATAGAGGCGCCTGTTGTAAGAGTAAGCATCCCGCCGGCGCGGCGGCGCATTCGATTCTCAGGAATCGAAAAGCGGGATGAAGAAAGGACAACGGGCCGAAATCCCCGCGATCTGCCGATCGACAGGGATTGGGACGGTGTGGAAAGACCCGCCGGACTGTCACGGTGACGCAATCCGTGGAGCGCTATTTAATTTGCCGTGTTTGCCTGTAGGCAGGCCGATGCAAGTCGGTTGCGCGATGGAGTCGGCCTGCCTTTTTTTATCCCCGGCCGACCGTTATGCTCGCAAACTGAAAATAAAGGGTTGTTCATGACCGATCTGCTGGAACAACTGGTTGCGATCGAGTCCATCACCGGCCGGGAGATGGCGCTGTGCCGTTTTCTCTATCAACGGCTTGAAAGCGAGGGCTATCGCGTTCAGCGCCAGCAGGTCTCGTGCAACCGGTTCAATCTGCTGGCCCTGACCCCGGAACCGCCCGTGGTTCTGCTCTGCACCCACATGGATACGGTGGGGCCCTTTTTGCCCTTTCGCCGCAGCGGCGACCGCCTCTATGGCCGCGTTGTCTGCGACGCCAAGGGCGCGCTCTTTTGCATGATCGAGGCAGGGAGGCGGTTGATTGGCGCTGGTGAAAAAAACCTTTGACATCCTGCCGGCAATCGGTTACCTTTGAAGGTGCTTTTTCGCCGTTTCGTTTCGGGACGAGCGGCTGGAAACAGATAATTTTTTGACGCACCTGCCCGATCCGCCGTGGCGAGAGGGCGGGTGACAAACAGAAAGCCAACGCCCTGACGTACTCGATACAACCGGAAGGACAGCCCGTGCGTTCAGCCAGGAAAAGTGCCTCACCTCGGCCTGACACATCGCTGCAGATCGCTTTGATTCTCGCAGCTGTGACCGTTTTCGCCTTTGCCCACCGATTGGTGCGGGTGCCCTTGTCCGCTGCGGCCGTGGCAGTGGCGCTGCTGGTGTTTGCCCTGCTGGTTCTGTTTTTGGTGCTGCAGCACGGCAAATCGGCCCGGCACATGCTCTACAGCCGTCTGGACTCCCGCCGCGAACCGGCAGTGATCGCCGGATTCGTCATTCTGGTGGTGCTGGTCACTGTTTATGCCGCGGTCACCCGGCAATTGACGCCGTCGTTGCTGGTCAAGACCACAGCGGTTCTGGGATTGCCGACGCTGGCGGTGTGGGGATTGCGCCGTC
>JAFGJN010000301.1 GCA_016929055.1 Candidatus Zhuqueibacterota bacterium | reverse complement strand
GGTTTTTGATTTCTTCGGCAACCCCCGGAGCGCTTTGATCACCGGGTTGTCCGGCGCTTCATTGCGCATCGGTTATGATTACCGCATCCGCAGGTTCGCCTACAATCAAGTTATTCCTTCACGTGCCGATCGCATACACGAAGTGGAGTGGCATCTGGATGCGTTGACGGCTTTGGGTGTCCCGATCGTTAACCCGTTTCCGCATTTGGTTTTTTTTCCGTCCCGATCCCTTGTCGACTCTTTTTGGAACGAGACCCATCTGACAGGATGCCGGGTTATCGGTTTGAACTTTTCTGGCGGATGGCCGGCCAAGCGCTGGCCGCTCGGCTGTTTTGCGGATCTGGCCCGATACCTGCAACGCGATTTTGATGCACGTGTGGTCATCGTTTGGGGACCGGGCGAAGGGGCAGATGCCGAGCGGTTGCAAAACCTGATCGGCGACACTGCCGTTTGTATACCTCCGACCGACCTCAAACAACTGGCGGAAATTCTGCAGAAACTCGATCTATTCGTCTCTACCGATTCGGGTCCAATGCACATCGCCGCAGCCGTCGGAACTCCATGTGTTGGAATTTTCGGCCCGACACGGCCCGGACAACAAGGCCCCTATGGCGAATCGCACGTGGTGGTCCGTAAAACAGGGCTCGATTGCCTGGGGTGTAACCGAGTCGATTGTCGCGACATCCACTGCATGAGCGCACTCGATGTGGAAACGGTAAGGGAGGGTGTGCATCGGTGTGTCGAAAAAAACAGGCTGTGGAAAACATGAGAAAACTTTCCGTCATCATCATCGTGCAAAATGAAGAGGAGAATATCCGCGCCTGCCTCGAGAGTGTGCGAAACGCAGAAGAGATCATTGTCGTCGACGCGGAAAGCATGGACCGCACACGGGAGATCTGTCAAGAATACACAAACAAAATCTTTGTTCGATCCTGGCAGGGTTTTGCGCCGCAGAAACAATTCGCTCTCGATCAGGTCAGCCATGAATGGGTTTTGAGCCTCGATGCCGATGAACGGGTGCGACCAGAGTTGTGGCAGGAAATCGCCGTTTTGGTCAAATCGGATGCCGCATGTGACGGCTATCGCATCGCTCGGCGTTCCTATTTTCTCGGCAAATGGATGCGCTATGGGGGCTGGTATCCGGGCTATCAGCTCCGTTTGTTTCGCAGGAATCGCACCCGCGTCCATTTCGCTCGCGTTCACGAGGGCTTTGTGGTGGAAGGTTTGCTCGGAACGCTGAAAAACGATTTGGATCATTTTTCGCATGAATCCTTGTTCGATAGCCTGGCCAAACTGAACCGATATTCCTCTTTAGAGGCGCTGGATCGTTTGCAAAGAAAGCCCGTCCACAGCATCGATTTTATCACCCACTCTTTGGGAGCGTTTTTGAACAAATATATTGTCCAGCGCGCTTTTCTGCACGGACTGCATGGTTTCCTGTTAAGCTGGGTCAGCGCTTTGGTGAAAATGGTGTTATATATGAAAATCTGGCACTTTCAACACTTGCCCGAATCAGAACAGAACCGATTGCAGAAGGAATTGAACTGATGACCCTTTCTGTAATCGTTATAACCTACAATGAGGAACGGCACATCAGCGAATGCCTGGAAAGCGTTTCCTGGGCCGATGAAAGCATTGTTGTCGATTCCAAAAGCCAGGATCGGACGGTTGAGATCGCCAAAAAATATACCAATAAAGTCATTGTAACCGACTTTCTCGGCTATGCGGCCAATAAAGCACTCGCCCTTTCGCAGGCCAGCGGTGATTGGATCTTGTGGCTCGATGCCGATGAGCGGGTGACACCGGAGCTTGCGAACGAGATACGTCTGCGCATCGCCAAGGAATCTGCGGTGCAAGGATATGAAATCGCCCGAAAAGCTTTTTTTCTTGGCAGATGGATTCGTCATTGCGGTTGGTATCCCGGTTACGTCCTGCGTCTCTTTCGCCGTGGATCCGGACGTTTCAACGAGCGTCAGGTCCATGAAGGTGTGGAACTTGACGGCGAGAGAGCCCGTCTGCAGGAACCTCTGTTGCACTATACGGATGACAGCCTGGAACACTATCTGTGGAAATTCAATCGCTATACTTCACTGGCGGCAGAGGATTTGGCTTTGAAGAATCGGCGTGCCGGCGCAATCGATATCCTGTTTCGACCGCCGGTGATGTTTGTCAAGATGTACCTCATCAAGGGTGGATTTTTGGATGGCGTGCAGGGACTGATGCTATGCCTGCTCTCGGCGGCCTATGTGGCGGCTAAATATGCCAAGTTGTGGGAGCGTGGCCGCTCGAGGGATTCGAATTCATCCGGTTGTTGAAATCGTTGCATCGGAAATAAAAAAAGCGTATTTTTCATTTTGAGCTTTGTATCTTCGAGCACGACCGGATGAAACCGGCTTGGGGCTTTTGCCGGTGACCCGAGGAGCAGCAGCTTATCGGCTCGGAAGAATAGAGCGGTTAAATCCATTCGCTTTTAACTGGAATCCCGATCTCTCGATCGGGCATGTGTGGAGACGGAAATGAATTTTTTGCTGGAAGAGGTTCAAGATATCGCCGTTTTGCGGTTGAAAGAACAGCGACTGGACTCGATGATTGCCCCGGATCTCAAAGCGCAATTGCTTGTCCTGCTCAACAACGAAAAGAGAAACAAGATTATTGTCGATTTGAGCCAGGTCGGTTATGCGGACAGCTCGGGGTTGGGAGCGCTGCTTTTCGGGTTGCGACAGTCCCGCGAAATGGGGACGGTTTTTATCCTTTTTGGGGCGCAAAAAAGGGTCTTGACACTTTTGCAGATCGCCCATCTCGGCGATGTGCTGGTCAACTATCCGAGTGAAGCAGACGCGATGCAAGCCATGCACAAAAAATGAGGCTTTCATGCCGATCTATGAATATATTTGCGGCTCCTGTCGGCGTGTCAGCTCGTTTTTTATCCGTGCCAGTTCAGATGAGCGCAATCTTTGCTGCACGCACTGCGGCGGGCAAGAGTTGCAGCGAATCCTGTCGCGATTTGCTTCCCTTCGTTCCGAAGAGGATCGGCTCGAATCTCTGGCGGATCCCCAAAATTGGGGCAGTGTCGACGAAACTGATCCCAAAAGTGTGGCTCGGTTTGTACAAAAAATGGGCGGCGAGATGGGTGAGGATATCGATAAATCCGAATTGGAGAAAATGGCGGACGAGGCCGCACGGGGAACGGCTGCGGACGGGTCCGAACCGCCGAATCTTTCAGTCGAGGATTGATATTCGATCCGTACCGCTTTTGATTGTCTTCCTTGCCGATTTTTGACCTTTCTGATGTCCAGACAGCCCTCGATTTTCTGTTTTGCTGCGGGTCGATTGCATTGTCCCGATTCTGCTGCTGTGAAGGTAATCTTGGTAACGGTTGTCGCTGCAACGCGCCACTATCCGTGCGGCCTATTGGTGTCTCGGTGTCAGGAACAACCGCTGGTCTCTCCGCAATTCAGACATTTATAGCACGACCCATTGCGCACCATAATGGTTCCACAGGAATGGCAGGGTGGTGCGTCTTCCTGTCTCAGAAAGAGATCGCGACTGGAGTCACCCTCTTTAGTTTCTGGTGAAGCGGCGTCCGATTTTTGAAAAAGCTGTTCAGTGATGCCTTCTTCTCGGTCGTGAGAGCTTTTGTTGCCCTTGAGATACTTGTCTTCCAGCCAACGAAAAATGTAATCGCTGATCGATTTAGCGATGGGAATATGCGCGTTGTTGGTAAATCCGTACGGTTCGAATCGAGTATGGCTGAATTTGTCGACAAAAACTTTGAGCGGAACGCCATATTGCAGGCCGATGGAAATCGCGGTTGAAAAGGAATCCATCAATCCCGATACAAATGAGCCCTCTTTGGCCATTACGATAAAAATTTCGCCGGGCATAGCGTTCTCGTATTCGCCGACGGTGATATAGCCGTCGTGTCCGCCGATTGAAAATTTGTGAGTCCAGGCGCGTCGTTCGTCCGGCAAACGGTGGCGTTTTCCGCCGCTTTTGGCGATCGCTTGTTCGATCTGTTTGTCAAAGGGAAAGGTTTCTTTTTTGCCGGTGTTCAGGGGCTGGGTACGCTTGGAGCCGTCACGATAAATCGCAATCGATTTGAGTCCCAGTTCCCAGGCCTTGAGATAGGTTTCGGAAATGTCTTGCGACGTAACGTCATTTGGCATGTTCACGGTTTTAGAGATCGCGCCGGAAAGAAAGGGCTGGACGGCTCCCATCATGCGAATATGTCCCATATAAGGAATAGAGCGCTGTCCTCTGGCCGGTTTGAAGGCGCAATCGAATACCGGCAGATGATCTTCGGAGAGGTGGGGAGCTCCCTCGATGGTGTCGTTCTTTTGGATAAAAGTCAGGATTTCGTCGATTTGTTCGCGCGTGTACCCGAGTCGTTTCAGAGCCGGAGAGACGGTTTGGTTGATCAGTTTGATGTCGCCGCCACCGGAGAGTTTTTTGTACTTGACCAGAGCGATATCGGGCTCCACGCCAGTTGTGTCGCAATCCATCATGAATCCGATAGTGCCCGTAGGCGCCAGGACGGTCGTCTGAGCGTTGCGAAAACCATATCGTTCCCCGGTTTCGACGGCATCAGCCCAGGCTTGTTCGGCCGCCTCGAAAAGAGCCGGTGGCAGTAGATCCCGGTTGATCTTTTTCAGCGCGTTTTGATGTTTGCGCAGGACCTGCATCATCGGGGTGCGATTTTTTTGAAACTCTTGAAACGGACCGACGCAACTGGCAAGTACAGCCGATGAAAGATAGGCCTGTCCGGTCATCAGTGCGGTCAGGGTTGCGGCCAGCGCACGCCCGGCATCGCTGTCATAGGGAAGGCCATAGTACATCAAAAGGGCGCCCAGATTGGCATAGCCGAGACCGAGCGGCCGAAACAGGTGGCTGTTGTCCGTGATGGCATGTGTGGGATAGTGCGAGTTGCCGACAATCAATTCCTGGGCGACAATCATCACATGAACCGCGCGGCGGAAAGCGGTGTAATGCAAGTCGCCGTTCTCTTTGACAAAGCGCATGAGGTTCAGCGATGCGAGGTTGCAGGCTGAATCGTCGACAAACATATATTCGCTGCAGGGATTGGAGCTGTTGATAGGGGCGCTGTTGGGACAGGTATGCCAGCTGTTGATGGTGGTGTCAAATTGAATGCCCGGATCGCCGCAGATATGGGCGGCTTGCGCCATTTCGTCAAAGAGATGACGGGCTTTATAGGTGTCCATGGTTTTGCCATCGGTCACGGCACGGGTATGCCATTCGTCATCTGTTTGAACCGCCTGCATAAAGTCGTCGGTGACACGCACGCTGTTGTTCGAATTCTGGAAAAAGACCGAATTGTAGGCTTCGCCGCCAAAAGAACCGTCATAACCGCTGTCAATCAACGCCCAGGCTTTTTTCTCTTCATGCGCTTTGATTCTTATAAATTCCTCGATATCCGGGTGATCGATATTGAGAATTACCATTTTTGCCGCCCGTCGGGTTTTACCGCCCGATTTGATTACCCCGGCAAAGGCGTCGTAGCCGCGCATAAACGATACAGGTCCGGATGCGATACCCCCCGAGGCCAGTCTTTCCCTGGATGAGCGCAGAGAAGAAAAATTGGTGCCGGTTCCGGATCCGAATTTAAACAACATGCCTTCGGTTTTTGCCAGATCGAGGATCGAATCCATACGGTCCTCTACTGAATTGATAAAACAAGCCGAACACTGCGGCTCTTTTTCGATGCCCATGTTGAACCAAACAGGGCTGTTAAACGCGGCTTTTTGGTGAACCAGCAGATGGGTCAATTCGGAGGAAAACGTCTCGGCTTGTTGCTGATCGGTAAAATAGCCGTCTTTGCAGCCCCATTCCGTCAGCGTACTCACCACCCGATCGATCAACTGTTTGATGCTTTTTTCCGGGGTAAGGCCTTTGTCGTCGGTGAGGTGAAAGTACTTTGAGGCGACGATATTTACCGCGGTTTGAGACCAGAAAATCGGGGTTTCGATTCCCTTGAGTTCGAATAAAACCTGTCCCTTGTCGTTGGTGATCGAAGCCGTACGCTGTGTCCATTCGATCTGATCATATGGGTGCACACCCGGTTCGGTGAAAAATCGGGGGATATGCAGTTTGCCTCGATGCACGGCCGGAGCGTTTTGCTCGGCCATTTCCAAGCCCAGCTGATCGGGCTCTGTTGTTTTTTTCATGAAACCCCTCGAGCGCTTTTATAGGTTTGTTGCCGCGTCGGCATAGCCGACCTCTGTGGTCTATTTCTACCAAAAGGTTTGCTGAATGCGGAAAAAGTCACCATTTCTGAGGGATAGCGAGAAAAATCGCTCCATTCGGAGGTTTCCCGGGGCAAGACCTGATGCATGCAAACCACATGGTGCACTAAACAATCTCCGGCCGAGCGCTTTGCATCCAGCCCGGCCCTCTATTCAATGTAACAATAAAACCCAAAATGTCAAAAGAAAAATTCAATATTTTGTGCTGTCATCAAGAAAAACGTCAACCTGTAGTATTTTACGGTGGTTTTTGCACTTTGATGGGCGGAGAATTTTCTTGCTTTGACCGGCAATTATGAGTATATTTGTCCGAAAATCGGCAGGACCGAAAAAAATTGAATTTTTGGGGTTCTGTACCGGTTGTAGAGAAAAGATTCGAATTCCCGGCAGCCCTGAAAGATCTCTTTTAGGGCGTTTTTATGTTGGTCGACAGACATTGAACGGCCGGGCGAGTGGGAGAAAAACCGAGGTGAATCGATTTTGATTGACATAAACGATCGCCAGAGCCAACAAGATCAGGAATTTATGAAACGAGCGTTGGCGCTGGCGGAAAAGGGACGGGGGCAGGTGAGTCCCAATCCTTTGGTGGGCGCGATAATCGTCAAAGAGGGCAGCATTGTAGCCGAGGGCTATCACGAAAAATACGGCGAAGCGCATGCCGAGATCAACGCGTTGCGACAGGCGGGTGACGAAGCGGCCGGAGCCACGATGTATGTCAATTTGGAGCCCTGTTCGCACCAGGGAAAAACCGGTCCCTGCACGGAAGCGCTGGTACGGGCTGGAATCGCCCGGGTGGTTATCGCGATGCGAGATCCCAATCCTTTGGTCAACGGCATGGGCGTCACTTTTTTGAGATCCAAAGGCATAACCGTGCATGAAGGTGTTCTGGAGCAAAAAAGTCGCGAACTGAATCGGGGTTTTATTCAGGTGCAGAGCACCGGGCGTCCTTATCTTTCGCTCAAGATCGCCCAGACACTGGACGGCCGAATCGCCACCAGCACGGGTCATTCGAAATGGATCACTGCCGAGCCGTCGCGCAAGATGGCACACAAAATTCGCGCCACCCACGACGCCATTCTGGTGGGTATCGGAACATTGTTGACGGATGATCCCCGTTTGACCGTTCGCTACAGTCGCGGCACTTCTCCTCATCGCATCGTTTTGGACAGTCAATTGCGGGTGCCGCTGGATGCCAAGGTCTTGAGCGCCGGACTGGCCCCAAACACGCTCTTAATCACCACGGATGCCGCTTCAAAAGAAAAGATCACCCGCATTGAGGAGCGCGGTGCATCTGTCAAGATTTTACCCCGGGATGACCGGGGCTGGGCAGCATTGCCTGCGGTGTGGGAATTCCTTGTGCAGCGCGGGGTGACCTCGATTCTGATCGAGGGAGGAAGTACAGTGCAGACTGAATGTATCAAGGGCGGATTTGCCAATCGCCTTTATCTTTTTATCGCACCCAAGATTCTTGGTTCCGGGATCGATGCTATCGGCGATCTTGGGATTCGCAATATCAATTCAGCTCTGCAATTGGTCAATGTGTCCATTCGTCGGCTGGATGAAGATTTTCTCATCCGCGCTGATTTTTCCTTCTAAAATCGACCGGTCGGGAACGATTATGCAAAAACGAAGCAATATATGTTTACCGGATTGATTCAACAAGTCGGCCGTGTCCAAGGCATTCGGCCTGTTGGCAGAGGGCGTCGGATCGCAGTTCAGGCGTCTCTGATTTGTCGCGATGCTGCACTCGGAGACAGTATAGCCGTCAATGGCGTCTGTCTCACGGTCGTTGATTTGCAGCCGCCGGTTTTTACGGTCGAAGCTGTTGAAGAAAGTCTGCTCAGAACCACTGTCGGTGACCTGCAAGTCGGCGATGCCGTCAATCTTGAACCTTCCTTGCGAGCCGACGGCCGATTGGGCGGGCATTTTGTTCAAGGCCATGTCGACGGTGTCGGCATGCTGATGGCACATGAGCGCCGCGATCCGGGATATTGGTTGCGCATCCGTTTGCAGCCGGAGTGGTTTCGTTTCTGTGTCGAAAAGGGCTCGATCGCTTTGGATGGCGTCAGCCTCACCATTGCCGAGTTGAGCAACGATGCCATAGGTATTGCATTGATACCTCATACAGCGGAATCCACCACACTGGGCGGCAAATCTGCAGGCGCCCGCCTTAATGTCGAGGTGGATATTCTGGGCAAGTATATTCATCGTTTTATTCAACCCCCTTCGGCGGCTGCCGGCGGGATCGATCCGTCAAAGCTGGCGGAGTGGGGATATCAACCTTAAAATTTCGAGTGACAAGGTGAGCGATTCTATTTTTCCTTCAATTTCTTCGGCGCTGCAAGACCTCAAAGCAGGCAAGATCGTGATCGTGGTCGATGATCAGGATCGTGAAAATGAAGGTGATTTTATTCTGCTTGCAGAAAAGACAACACCTGAAAAAATCAATTTCATGGCCAAGCACGGCAGAGGGTTGATTTGCGTGCCCATGACCGACAAGCGTCTGCAGGAACTCTATATCGAACCGATGGTGTCACAGAATTCGGCGTTGCTCGGTACTGCGTTTACCGTATCGGTCGATTTGATCAAAAACGTCACAACCGGCATTTCTGCCCATGACCGAGCGCGAACGATACTCGCTCTCATCGATCCCGCTTCGCGTCCGGAAGATTTTGCCCGTCCGGGTCATATTTTTCCTTTGGCGGCAGCGGAAGGAGGTGTGCTGCGGCGAGCCGGACATACCGAGGCCGTGGTCGACCTGGCCCGCCTCGCTGGCGCTTATCCCGCCGGTGTCCTGTGCGAGATCATGGACGATGACGGAAGCATGGCGCGGTTGCCCCGTCTGCAGGAAATCGCTGCCCAGTTTGATCTGAAAATTATCTCGGTTCAGGATCTGATCGAGTACCGCCGGCGCACGGAATTGTTGGTAAGACAATATGCCACGGCCAATTTGCCCACGCGCTATGGAACCTTCAAGCTGCATGTTTATGAAAGCCAGGTAGACGATCAGCACCATGTGGCATTGGTCAAGGGAACCATTGACCCAGACAAGCCCGTGCCCGTTCTTGTGCGCGTCCATTCCCAGTGCCTGACCGGTGATGTTTTTGGTTCCAGTCGTTGTGATTGCGGCGACCAGTTGGCCATCGCCATGCAAATGATCGAGCGAGAAGGGTGCGGCGTTCTGCTCTACATGCGACAGGAAGGACGCGGAATCGGTTTGCCCGACAAGATTCGCGCCTACGCTTTGCAGGACAATGGCCGCGATACGGTGGAAGCCAATGAGGAATTGGGATATCAGGCTGATCTGCGCAATTATGGCATCGGCGCCCAGATTCTTTTTGACCTCGGGGTACGGCAAATCCGTCTCATGACCAACAATCCCAAAAAGGTTGTCGGCCTGGATGGCTATGGCCTGAGCGTTACCGAACGCGTGCCCATCGAGGTCACGCCCAATTCCTGCAATCTGAATTATTTGCAGACCAAACGGGACAAGCTGGGGCATTTGATCCTGCTGCCCGAAACAGATAACAAAAAGTAGGAACCTGCCATGCCTGTCGTGTATGAAGGTCAATTGACCGCCAAAGGCAAGCGCTTCGGAATCGTCGTCAGCCGCTTCAATGAGCTTATCTGCAGCAAATTGTTGGAGGGTGCGCTCGATTGCCTCAAGCGCCATGGAGCGGATATGGAGCAAATCGATATTGCCTGGGTACCGGGATCCTTTGAAATTCCGGTGGCGGTAAAAAAACTGGCCTCTTTGAAAAAATATGACGCTTTGATCTGTCTGGGGGCGGTGATCCGCGGCGCCACGCCACATTTCGAATATATTGCGGCCGAAGTGACCAAAGGAATCGCTCAGGTCGGACTCGACTTTGGGCTGCCGATTTCTTACGGCGTCATTACACCCGATACACTTGAGCAAGCCCTGGAACGCGCCGGCACCAAGGCGGGGAACAAAGGCTGGGACGCTGCGTTAAGTGCAATAGAAATGGCGGATCTGTTCGCTAAAGTCTCCTAGAGCGGCGAACCATTTTCCGCAGCATTGAATCCGGAATGGAGCGAACGATCGTGCAATTGTCAAGAACAGCTTTTCAACGCTTTTCAGTGTTACCTGTTCTGGTTTTCCTTTTCGTCGTCTCTTCTGAGCGCCTTTTCGCCGATGCAGGGGATTGGAAAACGTTTACCAATACCGATCAGATACGCCGTTTTGCCTTGTCCGGCGATGCCATTTGGTCCGCTACTAACGGCGGACTGCTGCGTTTTAATCGTCAGGAGCGCGATTTTACTGTTTTCACCAACACAGAAGGGTTGGCTGGCAACGATTTGGTCGCCGTAACCGCTGATGATCACGCTCGTGTTTGGGTGGCAACCGTACAGGGAATGCTAAATGTCCATGACCCGGAGACAGACGAGTTTTATGTTAAAAATGATTATCGCAATCTGGTTATACACGATCTTTTAGCGCGTGGAGATTCAATTTTTGTTTCCTTGAATATCGGTGTCAGTCTCTATGATGTTAGCAAGTCCCAGAACCATACCTATTGGGAAACCAAAGAGACCTGGCACGTTGGCGAAACATTTCGAACCGCGATTATCGGCCGGGATATCTGGCTTGCCGGCCCTCAGGGTGTCAAACGCAATTCTCTCGATTTCCCCAACCTCAAAGACCCCTCCAAATGGGTAACCTATACGGTTCGCGACGGTTTACCGGACAATCATTGCTATTTTGTCAAACAAGTGGGGTCGGATATTTTGGCCGGAACTGCCAACGGCCTGGCCTATTTCGACGGATCGCGCTGGTATCCTATGGCTTATTCGGGATTGGACATTCTGGATGCCGATTGTGATAGCGAGGGAACCCTCTATCTGGCCACTTCCGAAGGAGTGTTTGCAAGAGTCGCGCCCGATACCTGGCAGCGCCGTGGTCCCTATTTGGCCGATGTGGTGCAGGTTGCTGTGGATGAAACCGACCAGCTGTGGACGGCGCAGGCGAACCTCTGCCTGGCGCGTTACGATCGGGAGAGCGACTCGTGGGAATCTTTTCGCTCCAATGGGCCCATCAGCAACAACATCAGCGCTCTGGCTGTCGATCGGGACGGCAATCTATGGGTCGCTTCACCGAATCCCGGCGGCGGTGTCTCCCGATTCGATGGAACACAGTGGACAACCTTTGCCCGTCGTTTTCACGATCCTTCCGCTCCCCGTCACGCTGATGATTTCCGGGCTTTGGCCGTGGACAGCCTCAACCGTATCTGGGCGGCATCCTGGGGGGGAGGCGTGACCGTTATCGATCCCCACAGCGATCCGGTTGTGTATCGGGCAATCGATTCGTCCGACAACCGGCTTTCAGGCATTTACAACGATCTTTCCTATGTGGTGACTACCGGATTAAACGCCGACCGCTGGGGCAATATGTGGATACTCAATCCCGAAGCCGCCAATCGCAACGTTCTCGCTGTGGTCAGTCCGGAAAACCAATGGCAGTATTTTTCCACCAGTGACGGGATTTCTTCCTTTGTGATTACCGCGCTGACTATCGATACAGCCGATCGCAAATGGATCGGTACCTCCGACCGCGGCGTCCGGCTTTTGGATGATGGAGGAACAGTTTTTAACAAAAGCGATGACGACCTTTCTCAGGGATTGACCAAAGACGACGGTCTTTTGAGCATGACTATTCGGGCTCTGGCTGTGGATACCGACGGCGTGGTTTGGATCGGGACTCCGGAAGGGCTGAATTATTGGTTCGGTGGACAGGTGGGTGTGCGTTATTCTGTGATCAATGATGATATCACCGCATTGATGGTAGACACGCAAAACAACAAATGGATCGGCACCAGCGGCGGGTTTTCCCGCCTGGCTGCAGATAGCTACAGCTGGGAGCATTTCAGTACCTCTCATTCGCCCCTGGTTTCCGATCAGATCAGTTGTTTTGCCATGAATCACCGGACCGGAGAACTTTATATCGGTACGCCGAACGGTCTTTCGCGGCTGGAAACGACTTTTGCTCGACCTGAACAAAGCCTCGATCGCGTCTCGGGCTATCCCAATCCTTTTGTTCTTGCCGGTGCCAATCCGCGTTTTACAATCGACCGGTTGGCCGCTCAGTCATCGGTTCGGATTTATACGCCCGAAGGGGTATTGGTGCGCACCATACCCGAATCCCAGGTTTTGGGCTCTCAGGCGGTCTGGGATGGCAGAAACGACAGTCGCGAATTCGTCGCTTCCGGTGTTTATCTCTATCTCATTACGGCGGCCGGGGGACAATCGGCGCTGGGAAAAGTGGCGGTGATTCGACCCTGATCTAAATAAGGG
>JAFGJN010000300.1 GCA_016929055.1 Candidatus Zhuqueibacterota bacterium | reverse complement strand
CAATCCCCCTCCCCACGGCCCGCCCGACCGACCCTGCTCGTCCTATCCTTCTGGCACGCTCAATCGAACCCGCACGAGGCTGCCCCCTATCTCTAGGGAAAAAAGGGGAAAAAAGTGCTACCGAGGCGACAAGGCTGATCGCTTCGACACGCTCTGCGCTTGGCGGGGACTTTCGACCTTTTCATTGCCCGTTGCACATCGCTCTCAAGGGATCGGGCGAAGGATTGCTCTGCAAAAGAAGCGCGTCGCTTTAACCCGAATTTCCGGAAATAGATTGACAAACGAACGATAATGAACTACCTTTGAGAGGGCGCTTTGACGGAGCATGAGCAACAGGACTCGGATTCCAGCGCACCCGAACAGAGGTATCCGCCGAATGCACCACCATCGGAACTCGCCCGTTCGAAATCAGGAGAAAAAATGATTCAAACAGCAAAACATCCGCTCACGCCGTTGCATACCGATATTATTCTGGATAGCATAGCCGACGGTGTATTTACGGTTGATGAGCACATGAAGATCACCTATTTCAATCGTGCGGCCGAGCGCATTACGCGAATTCCACGTGAAAAAGCCATCGGACAATATTGTTTCGATGTGCTGAGAGCCAATATTTGCGAAAAGAGTTGCCCGTTGAGATGTTCTCTCCAGTCAAATGCCGCGGTCGTCGACAGGCGCGTCAACATCCTGCGCATCGATGGCAAGCAGATTCCGGTCACCATCAGTACGTCGGTGCTGAGGGACGAAACCGGGAAAAAAATCGGCGGCGTGGAAACCTTCCGGGATCTCTCTCCATTGGAAGAACTGAAAAAAGAGATTAAATGCGCCTACACACTGGACGATATCATTTCGAAAAATCACCGTATTCAAGGGATATTTGACATACTTCCAAACATCGCCGAAAGCGAAAGCACGGTCCTGATTCAGGGTCCCAGCGGCTCGGGCAAAGAGCTCTTTTCACGAGCGATTCATAACGCCAGTTTGCGGGCCACAGGGCCCTTTATCGCCGTTAACTGCGGCGCATTGCCGGACACTCTGCTCGAATCCGAATTGTTCGGCTATGTAAAAGGAGCGTTCACGGACGCCAAAAAGGATAAACCGGGACGATTTGCATTGGCGAAAGGTGGCTCGATCTTTTTAGACGAAATAGAAAGCCTTTCTCTGGCCATGCAGGTCAAACTGCTTCGGGTTTTACAGGAAAAAGAGTTTGAACCCCTGGGCGCGATAGTTCCTGTCAAAGCGGATGCGCGTGTTATTGCCGCCAGCAAAGAGGATTTATCGGTTTTGGTCGAAAAAGGCACGTTTCGCGATGATCTCTTTTTCAGGCTCAACGTTGTTAAACTCATCTTGCCGCCTTTGCAGGAGCGGCGCGAGGATATACCCCTTTTGGTTGACCATTTTATTGAAAAATTCAACAGCAAAATGACTCGAATGATCAGCGGCATATCGAGCCAAGTCTTACAACTGCTGATCACTTATGATTTTCCCGGCAATGTTCGCGAATTGGAAAATATCATCGAGCATGCCTTTGTCATGTGCCGAGAAGACGAGATTCAGCTCCACCATTTACCGCTGGAACTCTTGGGCAAAACCGTGCATTCCGACTACCCGCTGGCGCAGCTATCGCCCCTGCAGGAGGCGGAACGAGCAAAAATCCTCGACGCCTTGACCGAGCACCAATGGAATAAAATTGAGACAGCCAGAAATCTCGGCGTTCACCGCGCCACACTCTACCGCAAAATAAAAAAATTCGCTCTGGAAAAAAGATAACCCCCCACTCATAAATGCAACTGTCGCATTGTTAAGTTGCATAAATGCTACTTTACTCCTCTTTTCTGCCTGCCAGACGCAACCGCCAAATCGCCTCATCAAATTATTTTTGCTGAACTTATATCGCCGCGCACATTTCTGGTACAAAGATTGCGATAGATCTTTATGGATCAAGTAAAGGACAAGCCATGACGCAGATTGCGATTCCCGTTTTTGAGGATCGAATCTCAAATCGACTCGATTGTTGTGAACACTTTTTGCTCGTCACCCTGGAAAGAGGCAAGATCAAAAAACGTGAATCCATTCGTCTGCCGCAACAAGATTCGTTGGCAAAATTAAAGGCGATGATCGATTTGGGATTGGATGTCGTGATCTGCAATGGAATCACAGATTTTTATTCCCAAAGACTTTTGGAGAAGCATATCCAAGTCATTCCCTGGATCAGCGGCAATGTGGATGCGGTGTTGACACGCTATTTGCATAACCGGTTGATCAGCGAGAAAAAGTTGAACAACAAAAAAAGTTGATCCTACAAAAAAGGAGAAACGATGCACGAGTTGTCTGTTTCACTGCCCAAGACTCGCCAACCGGATCATGCCGAAAAAGAAACGGACCTCATTATTCTCGGTGGCGGTCCCGCCGGCCTGACAGCCGCGATCTATGCTTCACGTGCACAAATCAAAACGCTGTTACTCGAGAAAAACTATATCGGCGGCGAAACAGTGAGCACCGGTATGATCGAGAATTATCCCGGATTCCCTGAAGGCATCAATGGTTTTGAATTGGCGGATCGCATGCTCAAACAGGCGGAACGCTTTGGCACCCAGATTCGCTATGGTACGCCGAAAAAAATGGATCTCAAGTCTCAGCCCAAAAAGATCATCCTGGATGATGCCAAACTATCCGCA
Organism: Candidatus Zhuqueibacterota bacterium; assembly: GCA_016929055.1. Lineage (GTDB taxonomy): Bacteria > Zhuqueibacterota > Zhuqueibacteria > Residuimicrobiales > Oceaniaggregativiventaceae > Sulfursilanivivens. The sequence goes on along the minus strand of JAFGJN010000300.1, from coordinate 3,199 downwards.
AAAGCGGTGATCATTGCATCCGGCGCTTCACCTAAACATCTGAACATTCCGGGAGAAAATAAATTCAGAGGACGGGGTGTATCCTATTGCGCGACCTGTGATGGGCCGATTTTTCGAGGAAAAGACATCGCTATCGTCGGCGCCGGGAGTTCCGGATTGCAGGAAGGGCTTTTCATCCTCAAGTTTGTCAAATCCCTAACCGTAATCGAGTATCTGCCCACAGTTCAAGCGGAAAAACTTTTGGAACAACGCATGCGAACCCATAAAAATGTGAACTGGATGTTGAATCATCAACTTTTATCCATCGATGGCGATACATCTGTCACGTCGATTCATGTGCAGAATCGTGCCACTGGCGCGACAAAAGAGATGCCAATGGACGGTATTTTTATCTATATCGGACTCGATCCCAACACGGAATACTTGAAGGGCCAGGTGGAACTCGATAAATGGGGCTATATTCAAACCAATGCAAAAATGGAAACCTCTCTTTCCGGAGTGTTCGCTGCCGGTGATATTCGCGATACGGAGATGCGCCAGGTGGCCACAGCCATTGGCGATGGCGCTGTGGCCGCGAGCTCTGCACAGCACTTTATCGACAATTTAAGCGCGGCTAAAATAAGGAGTGCAGCATGTTAAACGCATTTGGCCTGGATTTAGAGGTTGTGGAGAATAAATTCTCCATACTCAAGGACGATGTCAAACTGATCTATTTTACCCGCGAATCACAATGTCCCCATTGCCACGTGACAGGCAAACTGCTCGAACGCATCGCATCTGTCACCCACAAGGTATCGTTTGATTCTTACAATTTCGCCATCAACCGCGAAAAGGACACGGAATATCACATTTTTGCCGTGCCAGCGCTGGCGATAATCGGTAAGCGAGATTATGGGATTCGCTACTACGGTTATCCCAAAGGAACAGAAATAAATGATTTTCTTGACGACATCATTTATGTTTCAAGAGGAGAAAATACCCTCAAGACGGAAGCGGCGAAAACAGTGGCCGCGATCAAGAAATCCACAAAGCTCAAAATTTTTATTTCGCCGAATTGTCCATTCTCTCTGCCTGTCGCCAAGTTGGCATTAAAACTCGCCATCGCCAACAAGGCAATCCAGGTTGATATCATCCATGCCGATGAATTCCTGCAAGTGGCCGAGCAGTACAACGTGCGGGGTATACCGATGACGGTGGTGAATGAAAAAGAATGTTTTTACGGCGCATTGGATGAAATCGATTATGTAAATCATCTTCTTGAATGCACCACCAAACCGCCCCTTGATTAGCAGAGGGATGAGATGTCCTCGTGCAGCAGGTCTTTGATGCGATTTATTCGAGCACCCGCTTTTCAATCAATAGCCGATGTCCAGCGACCGGACATCGGGGAAAGCAAAAAAGGAAAAACAGAATGGCTATAGATCTTTTGCGGCGCAATCAATTTTCGGCAAGAGAATTTTTTTGGTTTAAAGAGCTCGGACAAAAATATTTCCTTGGTATTGAAGAAAAAATCTGCTCTGCCACAACACGAGAAGAAGCAAAATCGATGCTGGATCAGATCTACACCGATATAACCCAGCACTGCGAAAGCGATATCGTTCGCCTGTTTTTTAAGCGACATTACAATGAGGTCTTGGATAAATATTGGCGCTGACAACAACCGGAAGCGAATTTGGCGCAAACTCGTTTCGATCAGGGGACAAGAATGGTTAAACACATTATAAGTGAATTAAAAAGCCATGCACCTTTTACAAGCTTTGGTGCCTTGACGGGTATTCTGATTATTCTTGTTTCCTTTAGAATTCCCAAAGAGATATCGTTTAAAATTTTTTACGTGTTGCACCCGATTCATGTCGTACTCAGTGCTCTGGTTACCGCATCGATCTACAAGCTGCACACCTGCGATCACATCACAAAAAAATGCATAAAGGGGCAGTGCAATCTATGGATTCTTTTGCTGATCGGTTACATCGGATCCGTAGGAATTGCCACGCTCAGTGACTCGATTATTCCCTACCTGGCAGAATTTTTGTTGGATATGCCGCATCGCAAAGTCCATCTTGGATTTATTGAAAAATGGTGGCTGGTGAATCCCCTGGCGTTATTTGGCGTACTTGTCGCCTACGTGAAGCCAAGCACCAAAATACCGCATGCCGGCCATGTTTTGCTGAGTACCTGGGCATCGCTGTTCCATATTCTCATGGCCATGGGCGGTGCTCTGCCCTGGTATTCTTATTTGGCGCTATTCATTTTTTTGTTCTTGGCCGTGTGGATGCCCTGTTGTCTGAGCGATATCGTCTTTCCCTTGCTATTTGTCAAAACCAAATCAAACAAGAGCGTATATGCAAAATAATCCCATTCAAAAATCAGTCGCCACAATCCTCGCCTCTCTGCCGCCTCATGTCCAACTGGTCGCGGCCGCGAAAACAAGAACACCGGAGGAGTTGAAATGCGCGGTTGAGGCCGGTGTTACACTTGTCGGTTACAACTATGTGCAGGAAGCCGAAGCGATGTTTTCTCACCTTGACCATAGGGTGCAGTGGCACCTGATCGGCCATTTGCAGCACAATAAAGCCAAACGCGCCGTCCAGCTTTTCGATATGATAGAAACCATCGATTCGCTGCGCATTGCAGAGCGTGTTGACCGCTATTGTGCCGAGATCGATAAAATCATGCCCGTGCTGATCGAAATCAACAGCGGCAAAGAATCCAATAAAACCGGTGTTCTGCCGGAAAATCTCGACGACCTTGTTGGCGAGGTTAGCCAATTGAGCCACCTGCGAATACGAGGTTTAATGACCATGGGGCCGCGTTTTGGCAATCCCGAGGATTCCCGGCTCTACTTTAAAGCAACAAAAGCAGCTTTTGATCACTTGCTGCAGACAAAACTTGTAACGGACGAGTTCACCTACCTCTCTATGGGTATGAGCAATACCTACCCCATTGCGATTGAAGAAGGCGCAAACATTGTCCGTGTCGGGACGAAGCTGTTTGGTGAGCGATAAAAGTACAAAGGATCGCCTGACCTCTCTCAAGAGACGACACAACAAGGCAATCCTCAGGATTGTCAAAAATCACGCGTATCCGATTAGCGGACACCTATGAGCCGGCATACCAGTGAACGGCGCACTCAAAAAAATTGTGTTCTAGATTGCGGCAGATCCCGAAAAAATCGATCAGCTTGACCACAATTTCCGAT
>JAFGJN010000299.1 GCA_016929055.1 Candidatus Zhuqueibacterota bacterium | reverse complement strand
GGGATCCTACCGAAAAATCCATCTCTGGGATACCGAAAAGAGATGGGCGAGTGCGGGCGACACTTTTCCGCTTTTTGATCTCGGCGAATTTCACGCGGTGAGCTGGATTTGCCACGATACGCGATTTCCGGAACTCGGACGTCTGGCACGGGCGATGGGTGCCGATCTGGCACTGGTTCCCACGGCCTGGCTCGGCCCGGAATCCGAGTGGGATGTGGCTTTGCGCAGCCGGGCTATGGACAACCAGTTTGCCGTCGCTGGCGCTGACTTGATCGGCGTGGAACCCGACTTTCCCTGTCGAGGATACAGCCGTATCGCAGCTGGCGATGGTCGTATTCTGGCCATGCAACAAACCGGGCGGGAAGGTGTTATTTGTGCGGAAATCGATTTGCTCGAACAGGAACGGTTACGCCACGATATACCCTTGTGGTCTGATCGTCGGCCGGATCTCTATGCGCGCCTCGGCTCAGATCTCCTGTGAAGCCCAGTTTCGCCGCTGTTGCCGACCGGCCAGGATCAGACCTGCACCGATCAAGAAAAGAATGGCGCTGATACCCAGATTGATGCCGATACTGCCGCGGGCGACCGGCGCAATCAGGACCAGCAACGAAAGCACCGCAAAAAGTATCGAGACCACCCCGACAAGCGGAAAAACCGACGTTTCTTTCCTGCCTTTTAAAACCTCCTTTTCCACATCTATCGGCGTGTTTAAGCGGGTGAAAAATTCTTCGAGTTCGGTTCGAGGCTCGTTGATATCATTCGCACTGTAACGAGCAAAACCGCAGAGCAAAAAGCCGAGTCCGCAAGCGGCAAGAAGAGCCCAAAAAGACGGTGTAAAAAATTGTGTTTGCCCGCTTAACCACGAAATTGCGGCAACGCCATCGAGTTGTGGGTTTTCGTTAAAAAGAAAAAACGCGATTACCAAAAAGGCAGAAAAAACTCCGGTGGTCAGGTAAACGATTCCCCGGTTTTTTTGATAGAGGCGGGCCAGGGGCACCGAAGTAAAGATGAAAAGCAGGGTCATGGCGATGGTCAGCAGATATTGCGGTCCAAGCTGAAATCCGAGCAGAAACCGGGCTACAGAGGCCATCAGCGTACCAGCCAGTATCGAGCTCATGGCCGACCAGCGGGTAATGTCTTTGACGAGAATGCCGAGCAATAGCGGTATGGCGATGGGAACTCCGGTAAGACCGAAAAAGATATTGCTGAAAGTAAAAATGCCATAGGAACTATGGATGATGGTCAGGGCCATCACCACGGCGAAAACAAAGAGTACGAGAACTGTAATTCGGCCGACACGTAAAACCTCGAGATCGTCCGCATGAGGCTTGAATAAATTCTTGTAAATATCGATCGAGACGATGGAGGAAACCGTGTTCCAAACGCTGTCCAACGCCGACATGGAAGCGGCCATCATGGCGGAGAGAAAGAGCCCGACGATTCCTGCAGGCATATAGCGCAGCACCACGGCGATATAGATATTTTCATCGGGCTTGGTGATTTGGCTGAATTGATGCAGCTGGCTGATGTCAGGCCACAATACTTTTCCAACCAGAGGGGGAACGCCAAAGAGGATCGGTCCAGTCATAAAGAGTGCAAAGGCCATCCAGCCGACCTTGCGCGCCGCTTTTTCGTCTTTGACGCTGTAAAAGCGTTGGGCTTTGTCGCCCACGGCATTGCCGAAAACTTTGGCCGCCAAAAACCCGATCAAATACCAGTGCGTATAAACGGTCTTGTCGCGGATGACATGGCGAAACTCGAGAGGTGGCACTTTGTGGACAAATTCCCATACCGACCCCACTTCGCCGTTGGTGAAGCAGACGATGATCAGGACCGAACAAACAGCAAAGAGGATGAGAAACTGCACAACATCGGTTACGCAGACCGCCCATAATCCGCCGGAAAATGTATAGATCAACACGATGACGCCAAAGACGACGATCATGACGTCGATGGCGGTCATAGAGTTGGGGAAAAGAGTAGGAGCACAGATTTTACTCAACGAAGCGAGGTGATGCGCTGGCCAGTACATCAGGCTGAGTGAAAGGATAAGGCTGAGCAAAAGCTGAGTGCTTTTATTGAAGCGAGCCTGAACGTACTCGACCGGCGATGTAACGCGGGTACGCCGCCAGCGAACAGCCGAGAGCTGGAATCCGACCCAAAATCCGATTGGCTGCACGAAAAAGTAGAGTAACCCGAACCAACCCGTGTTGTAGGCGAAACTGGCCGCCCCGGTGAACATCCAGGCTGAAAAGGTCGTCATATAGAGCGAAATACCCGCCGCCCACCAGGGGATAAGATTGCCGCCGATGAAAAAGTCCTTACCGCCCTTCATAAAGCGTGAAAAATGGACGCCGATGACCAAAATGAGAACCAGATAAAAGGCGATGACCAGAAAATCGACCAGCGGTACTCCCATGGCGTTCTCCTAGACTGGTTGGCTCTGCTGAAAAATAACGGACTATTGGGCCCGCAGAGACAGAATTCAACGGAGGCGAAAGGTGAAATCGCCTTGCCTATTTTTATCTTTTGATTCAAAAATCAGGCGGTAGACTCGGTCGCCCCAACTCTGCTGCAGAGCCGGGTCATCGAGCATGATAAGCTCTGCTCGCCAGAAAAACCGATCCGCCGGAAAATGCAGTTCTGCAGAAGCGGTAGATCGGGCGTCGTTCGCAAGTGGTTCGGTGTCGAGACGTAGAATTCCGGGTTTGATTTCGGTTGCGACCCGGCTGGTCATCAGATTGACGACGACCGGTTGTCGCCATTCGTTCAGAACATAGCGCTCCGTCAGTTCGATCTCCTGGCCTCGATGCAGACGAATGCAACGTTTCCAGCTTTGGACCATAGCTGAATCGGGATAAGCGCCGGCGATGTCCAGGGTGAGCTCGGCAGTTTCGTCGTCGACCCGGTAGTGAACATCCCGTGCGGCATAACGTCGACCCTGCATCTGCATGACGCCATTAATGGTCGGAAGGTTGTGAAATCCCGATTGCATGGTCCAGATCTTGTAGCGGTCGGGGCTGAAGGTCTGTTTGGTGTAGGTGCCGACGCCAACATCGATGAGCAGAGGCAGACCATCCTGATAGACGATAAAGGAACCAATGTCGTTGTGGTTGTGGCTTTCGTCGTTGTGTCCACCCTTGGCGGCAAGATAAAATCCGTCGATAGACCCGGCCCGTGAACGGGCGGCCATTACCTGGATGTCTGGAAGCCAGAGATCACGTTGATGTGGAGCAGCGGGTTTTTGGGCTTTGAGCTCTACGAAGGTCATCAGAGCCGGTAACAGGCGCGGGAGGTAGCCGAAATTTCCGGGCAGTGCCCCATCGCCATAGTTTTGCCGTTGAGCAAGATAAGCGGCAAAGGCCATCATATGTGGATCTTTGATCGCTTTGCCGTAACGATAAACCAGCGAGGGATCGGGTTGTGATCGAGGGGCGGCATCGGCAAAATTGATAAAGTAATTGCCGTCGATATGGGTGTGGGTGATAAAACGGGCCATGTTGCGCACCAGGGGGTCGGCGAACACATCGATGACGCCGTCGCTGGCGTTGTAAAGCAGTTCCAGGCAGTCGAAAAGCGAAGCAGCAGCGCGACCCCAATAGGTCGGCCCTTCATCACAGCCGCCGTCGGCGGGATAACTTTGCACAAAGCGGTCGAGTGTGAGCAGCGCTTTGTGCACCGCTGCTGCGCGCCTTTGAGGGTCGGGCTCCTGGAGCAGAACAATGGTCAAATAATTCGAGTTGATCCAGGGATTCCAGTTGTTGACAAAATCGTCAGCGAGTCCCATCCACCAAAAGTCATCGCGTACGAGGATCGGTGTGATAATGCGCCGGTCGAGTTCCTGGGCGATTCGTTTACGTAAAAGCGGTGAAACGTTGTCGAGATGAGCGTTGAGCAAGTAATCAGTCCATGCCAGCAGAGCGCCGGTTTCGGCAGCGAACAGATCGACGATGGGTTCGGAGACATCGGGTAAACCGTATCCCTCGGCTTGCATGTTCAGATGAGCTGGTACACCCCAATAGGTCTCTTCGCAGATTGCCCAGATGCCATTGGCGATATCATCTAAAAATCGGCCCTCGCCTTCCAGGACTTCTGCAAGCACCAGATGCGCCAGCATTGCCCGGCGCGTAAAGGAGCGCTCCTGAAAGTTGGATCGATTGCCGGTGCGCGTGAACTCGAGCATCAGGGTGGCGGGAAGGTCCGGCCATTCGGCATTCAGATTCTTTTCTCCCAATTGCATATGTGCGTCGAGGATGGCTGCCGGAACTCGGACATGCCATTTCTGCCGTTCATCGATAGTTGGAAAAGGGCGCCACTGGTGGTGCGCCGGCAACAGCTCGGCGAGTTTTTCCGGAGGAAAAGTTTGGGCCAGCCGGGTGC
>JAFGJN010000298.1 GCA_016929055.1 Candidatus Zhuqueibacterota bacterium | reverse complement strand
GCTGGAGGGCGTCGATGCCGTCGTCCATCTGGCCGGCGAGCCGATATTTGGAATCTGGACCGCCGAAAAACGAAAGGCCATTCTGTCCAGCCGGGTGGAGGGAACGCGTTTTCTCAGTCAACGCCTGGCAGAGCTGCGCAAGCCGCCGAGTGTGTTGATCACGGCTTCGGCTATCGGATTTTATGGCGATCGCGGCGAGGAGAAACTCGACGAGAAAAGCCCTTCAGGCGACGGTTTTTTGGCGGATGTCTGCCGGCAATGGGAAGCAGCGGCGCAACCCGCAGCCGATGCCGGTATACGCTGCGCTCAAACCCGTTTTGGCCTGGTCCTCACGCCTTACGGCGGTTTGCTGCAAAAGCTGGTGCCGGTTTTTCGTGTCGGTTTGGGAGGAAGATTGGGGTCGGGACGAGCGTTTATGAGCTGGATTGCTCTCGGGGATTTGTTGCGCGCATTGGCCCATGTTTTGAATGTCGATGATCTCGCCGGAGCGGTCAATCTGGTGTCACCCAATCCGGTGTCCAATCGCGATTTTACCCGATCCCTGGCCTCGGCTTTTCATCGACCGGCTTTGTTACCTGTTCCATCGCCTTTGATTCGCCTGGCCCTCGGGCAAATGGGGGAAGAGATGCTCCTCAGCAGCACACGAGTATATCCGTCGCGATTGCTCGCCAGCGATTTTGAATTTCAAGGATCAAAGTTACAGCAGGTTTTCACCAGTTTCTTTCAAACCGATACAGAAGCGATGCCTGGGAGGATGAGGGATGCGTAGCAAAGGATTCGATGTGGCAATCATCGGCGGGGGAATTGTGGGCACCGCAACAGCCATGGCCCTGGCCGGTCGAGCCAGGGTTGTTGTGGTGGAAGCGGAGGATAAATTGGCCGCCCACCAGACCGGCAACAACAGCGGTGTGATCCATTCCGGGCTCTATTACAAACCGGGCTCCCTCAAAGCCAGGAACTGCACCGCCGGGCGCGACGCACTGTACGCATTTTGTGAAAAGCACGGAATTCCTTATGAGCGCTGCGGCAAGGTGGTGGTGGCGTCTGAAGAAAAAGAGATTCCGGCTCTGGATGAGCTCTATCGCCGGGGAGTTGCCAACGGCCTGGAAGGCCTGAAAAAACTCAAAGCGGAAGAGATCCGTGAATATGAACCGCATGCCACGGGAATCGCCGGACTGTATGTCAAACAGACGGGGATTGTCAATTTCACTCGAGTTACGGAAGCCTTTGGCCAGGAGATCCAGCGGCAGGGCGGTGAGATCCTGCTGAACACCCGGTTTTTGTCGCTCAAACGCGATGGTTTTGACTGGATTTTGGAAAACAACGGCAATCCTGTTCGCGCCCGCTATCTGATCAATTGCGGGGGTCTGCAATCCGATCGCATCGCCCGCAACTGCGGCGTGGCTCCCCGGCTGCAAATCATTCCCTTTCGCGGCGAATACTATAAACTGCGGCCCGAAAGCGAGGGTTTGGTGCGCAACCTGCTCTACCCGGTGCCGGATCCGCGCTTTCCTTTTCTCGGCGTCCATTTCACCCGCTTGATCGACGGCGGTGTGGAAGCCGGACCCAACGCCGTTCTCGCATTCAAACGCGAAGGCTATCGAAAGAGCAGTTTTTCATTTCGCGATACGACGCAATACGGACTTTCGTTTGATTTTTGGATGATGGGGCTCAAATATTGGAAGATGGGTTTCGGCGAATTCTATCGGTCCTACAATCGCCGCGCTTTTGTCAGGGCCCTGCAAAAACTGATTCCCGAACTGACGGATGCGGATGTCTATCCAGAGGGCGCCGGTGTTCGGGCCCAGGCGCTCGAATCGAGAGGCGCGCTGGTGGATGATTTTCGTATCGTCGAAGCCGATCGCCAGGTACATGTCCTCAATGCGCCCAGTCCAGCTGCAACCGCAGCAATCAGTATCGGCGACACCATCGCCGAAATGGCCCACAACAAATTCGCGCTCTAGCCATGCAAGCCATCCAGTTTCTCTTTCGCATCGGCCATGGACCGTCGAGCAGCCATACCATGGCTCCGCAAAAGGCTGCGGAAACTTTTTTGCAGCGCAACCCCGGTGCCCGATCCTTTCGCGCCGTGCTCTACGGCAGTCTGGCAGCAACGGGCAAGGGCCATATGACCGGTCGCGATCTTTTTCCCAACTATCGTGAAACCGCCCATGGCGGCCTGGCTAAAAAGTGGGTACGCACGAGCGATCGTGACAGCCATCGAAACCCCCAAGCCTGATCAATCCAGGAGGCTCTTATGCCGCGATTTTTCCTTGCCGCTGTTTTGTCTCTGGTTGCAGCTCATAACTCGCCTCTCGTTGCCCAGGAATCGGTCATCGATATCGGCGACCGCCTGGAATTGTTTGTCGACGATTATCTCATCGAGCGCCTGAATGGTCTGAGCTTAAAACTGCATCATCCGCAGGCTGTCAAAGGCGATTCCGGTATGCCGGCAAAAGGTGCCTATGTCACGGTTCTTAAAGACGGCGATCTCTATCGCAGCTATTTCCGGCTCAAGCTGCCGAATCGGCCGGGCGAGGATTTTTCCGCCGAGTATACCTGCTATCTGGAGAGCCGCGACGGTATTCGCTGGAGCGCGCCCGATTTCGGTCTGATCCGTTTCCCCGGGGCAGAGGAGAAAAACATCATACTCGCCGGCCAGGGTACCTTGTGTCACAACTTTACGCCGTTTATCGATACTCGACCCGGTGTGCCGGAACAGGAGCGTTACAAGGCCGTCGCCGGACACGGCAAACCCGGTCTCTATGCTCTGGTTTCGCCTGACGGCATTCGCTGGGAAATGCTCTTCGATGAACCGATCATCACCGAGGGCATGTTCGATTCGCAGAATGTCGCCTTTTGGTCCGAAGCGGAAAGATGTTATGTCTGCTATTTTCGCACCTGGACCGGAGAGGGTTATTCGGGCCTGCGCACGATCAGCCGCAGCACCTCGGCAGATTTTCGCACCTGGAGCGAACCGGTGTTTCTCTACGCCAATGAGCCAGGCGAGCATCTCTATGTCAACGGCACCCATCCCTATTTTCGCGCACCGCATCTCTATATCGCCCTGGCCACCCGTTTTCTTCCCGAGCGTGGCAATTCCACCGAAATCGTGCTCATGAGCTCGCGAGGCGGTGCGGGTTATGATCGCACATTTCTCGAAGCCTTTATTCGTCCCGGGCTCGATCCGCAGCGTTGGGGCAATCGCGCTAATTATGCCGCCTGGCAGGTGGTGCCTACCGGCGAAACCGAGATGTCGATCTATGTTCGAGATTTACGCTTTGTCCTGCGTACCGATGGTTTTGTTTCGGTACACGCGGATTACAGCGGCGGTATGCTGCTGACCAAACCTTTTGTTTTTCAAGGCGACAGCCTGGTTATCAATTGTGCCACCAGCGCTGCCGGCTCGGCTCGTTTCGAGCTGCGCGACCGCCACAATCAACCCATACCCGGATTCACTTTAAACGAGTGCCAGCCCTTTGTCGGCGATGCGATCCGCCAAACTGTGCGCTGGACGGGAAAGGGTTTTCTGCGCGACTGGGCAGGCACGCCGGTTCGCCTCTTTGTACAACTGAACGACGCTGATCTCTATGCTCTGCAGTTTTTCGCGGCGGAATAATCGCGTTTCGCATCACACCATACTTTGCGAGTGTCTCGCGAATGAGGGGATCGCTCTATTTGACGCCCGATGAATCGGAGGTCTTAACGCCATGAATCGCCTGTCACCAACAAGCACCATACTAACCGAAACAAACAAAACCGTGGGTTCAAGCGGAAAGCGAAAAACGAGATTTTTTGTCGGATTTGTGGTTGTGGGAGTGTGTTTTCTCGGACCGATCGCAATGGGGTGCTCCTGTGGGTCAAAAAGCGACAGTCCCGCTTCCAGCAAACAAGGTTCGGTTTTTTTCCCCGCTCCGGTGTTGCAGCAGCTGCAGCAACAGACACAGCAGGATGAGTGGGGACGGGATCTCAAAGCCCGAGTGCTGGCAACTGCCGAGCCCTGGCTGGGTTTTTCCGACGATGAGCTGTGGCATCTGATGTTTGGCCCTCAGCCATCCCGTTCGCATATGGTTTGGTCGGACGGACAGTGTCCTCAATGCGGTCGGGATGTGCGCATGTACGCCTGGCTGATCGATCCATTCCGCTATCCCTGGAAAGTCCAATGCCCGCACTGCAGCACTCTCTTTCCCCGTAATGATTTCTACGCCTATTACCGCTCCGGTCTCGATGTCCAGGGAATTTTCAACTCCGATTCAGCTGACCAGAGCTTGTTGTACAATATCGATCATCCTGATCCTCAGGATCCGCTGCACCTCTTTGGCGTCGATGATGGTGAGGGATTTGTGCAGGACGAAAACCGCTGGCGTTTCATCGGCGCCTATCTGCGCTATGGGCAGTGGAAAACCCTCATTGTCGATGGTATTCGCAATCTGGCATCGGCTTATGTGTTGAGCGGTGACAGCCGCTATGCCCACAAAGCCGCAATCCTGCTCGATCGGGTGGCCGATCTTTATCCTCTGCACGATTACCGCTATCAGGGGTGGGTCTATGAGAAACAGGATACGACCAACTATAACGGCTTTGTTTCGATCTGGCACGATGCCTGTGTGGAATCGCGGGCGCTGATCCTGGCCTATGATCAGATCTTTGAAGCGCTGGACAGCGATTCGCTGTTGGTGCCGTTTCTGTCGCAAAAGGCGGCCGACCACCAGCTTGAGAATCCCAAAAATTCCCTGGCCGATGTGCAGCGCAACATTGAGGATCGGTTGCTGCGGCAGATGTTTCGCGATCGACGCAAAATCACCAGCAATTTTCCCCAGACCGATCTCACGCTGATCGTCTCACATACCGTGTTGGCCTGGCCGCAGGAACGGCGGCAAATCAATCGCCGCATCGACGAAATGCTGCGCCGGGCCACCGCTGTGGATGGCTTGAGCGGTGAAAAGGGATTGGCCTCCTATGCCGCGCTTTCTTCCAAAGTCATGGCCGATTTTCTTTCGTTTTACAGCCGGCTGGATGCCGATTTTCTCGCCTATTGGCTGAAACAGCGGCCCGAATTTGCGGAAACATTTCGTTTCTATATCGATACCTGGATCGATGAATCCTATTATCCGCGGGTCGGAGATGATGGGCGGCTCGGCGAACAGACCCGCGACTATGCAGGAGCGATATTTTCCCGCGATCCCGGGCAGATGACCAGCTGGCAGTTTCCCCTGACCAGCTCGTTCAGCTTGTTCGAACACCTCTATCGTTTGACTGCGGATACCGCGTTGGTGCAGCTCCTCTATCGCGCCAATGGTTACACGACCGAAGGATTGCCCTATGATCTTTTTGAACCCGATCCAGCGGCTTTTCAGCAGCGCGTCGCCAAGACGATCGAGGCAGCAGGAAAGAGCATTCGCGTCGGATCCGTTAACAAAAGCGAGTGGTGCCTGGCCCTGCTGCGCGCATCGGAGCAGGAAAAGAGTCCGGTGCTGTGGCTCGACTATGATATCGGCGGCAATCATTGTCATGCTGATGGCATGAATATCGGTTTGTTCGCCCATGGATTGGATGTGTTGCCCGGCTTTGGCTATCCGCCGGTTCAATTCGGCGGTTGGTATTCGAAAAAGGCTCTGTGGTACCGGCGAACGGCTGCCCACAACACCATAGTTGTCGATCGAATGGATCAGATGGCTGCAATCGGCATGCCCGAGACAGCGCCCATGCACGAGCAGCTCAACCCGCTCAAGCGCCACGTCAAAGGTCAAACCACGCTGTGGGCAATCGGCGATCAAATCCAGGTAGTGCGGGCCTCTGGTCCGCAGCTGGTCGAAACCGTGCCGATGCAACAATATGAACGCACCCTGTCGCTGATCAAT
>JAFGJN010000297.1 GCA_016929055.1 Candidatus Zhuqueibacterota bacterium | reverse complement strand
TGGTTTGGGGTGAAAATCCGGAAACCAGTATTGTTTGGGGTAGCATATAATCGTTCATACCCTTGAGCCAGGAAGGCGGCGGAAACGTATCTGCATCGGTTAAGAGAAACCACTCCCCTTTGGCTGCCCGGATACCGGCTGCAAGAGCTGATTTTTTCGAACTTTTCCAAGCTGAATCATTGGAGGAGATGACCTGCAACAAACCGGGAAAACGGCGAGCGATCCGCCGGGCAAGGGTCAGGGTTTCATCGGTCGACTGATCATCGACAAGGATCACTTCAAATTGGTCGCGTGGAAAAGTCTGGTTTACCAAATCGAGTAAAAACGATTCGATTCGCTCTGCCTGGTTGTAAGCGGCGACGACAATTGAAACAAAAACGGGTTTTTTTTCGTTAATCTGTTGATGTTTATCTTTTTTGCGGACGACTCCCCAGACAAGAAGAATAGGGAAGATCGAATAGATCAACAACAGGACAAAGCCAAAGGTTTGCATTTTTTGCTCGGGGATTGACACACCAATTCGACTGGTAAATGTAGAAAAAAGTCACAAAAGATACAAGCCTGTAGCGTACAAAGATATGACTGATGGAAGCGAAAAACATTGACTCTCTGGTCGATAATGAGTAAATTTAATGTTTCCAAAAAAATTAGTCTCAATACCGGATTTGGTGCGCAGAACCGGATCCCTAACAAAATCAATCGAATAGTGATGCACGACGGGTGAAAAAGGTATTCCCCACAACTGCTTAAAGATTAGCAAATTGCAACAGTTGCGATTCGGTCAACACCGAATCTGGATCAATTACTATGGAGCAAGAGATGAGTGCCATGCGAAAGCGGATTTTTTCTTTACTGCATTACCTCATTTTCAGTCTGTTGTTCGTTTTGGTTGTTGTTGTTGTAGCGGCTGTTCTGCGCTACACGTACAGCAAGCAGAACGCAGCCCGCATTGCACATATGGAAAAGGTGATATTCGATTTGCAGTCGTCGATTCAGGTCGACAGTATTCGCCAATATCACATTCAAAAAATTCTTGCGATCATGAATCAATACAACACCGCGTTGGCTCATCACGAAAAATACGAGATCGCAGAAGAGATTTACCGTATGAGCGAAAAATACCCAAACCTTAATGTGGATCTGATTTGTGCAACGATTACCCACGAGACGGGCGGCACCTGGGATCCCGAGGTGGTTTCACCTGCCGGCGCAATGGGTTTGATGCAAATTATGCCGACGACTGGAATGTTTGTGGCCACATTTGAAAACCTGACCTGGAGCTCGCCAGAAGAGGTGCTCTTTAACCCCATCTACAATGTCCGTATCGGCAGTCGTTATCTATCCTCGCTAATCGAGATGTACGATGTTGAAGGCGGATTGGCCGCTTATAACGGAGGGGAGCGCCGTGCCGCACTTTGGCTCGGAAGCGGCAAAGCATATGGCGTTTTGGCGCGTGAAACTCAGGCTTATGTGCCGGCTGTCAAGCGGCTCTATGACGAATTTCAGGCTTTTAGCTTGTAAAGCATTGAATTAATCGATTGCCGAAATCGCCCGACCTTTGCGTCGGGCTTTTTTTTAGGTAAAAGACGGGAACGGTCTTTTACCCGGATGAAGCAGCGAGAATTTTTGGGGGGCGTCTGGCGATAAATACCCAGGGAACCTCAAAAGTCAGGGGATGGCAGACAATGTCCACGAATCCTGCATCACGTAGAAGGTCGAAAATATCGTCGGCTGGCGGAAAATGTGAAATCGAGTCCCCGAGATAGCGGTAGGCGTCGTTATAGGGTGAAAACAAGTTGGAAATCGCGGGAAGGATCCGCTTTAAATAAAAGCTAAAAATTTTTCTTTTCCAGGGTGTCGCGGGCAGCGCCATTTCGAGGATGACCAAGTCTCCGCCGGGTATCAAAACTCGATAAAATTCTCGAATTGCACGTCCTCGATCAGTCATATTGCGAAGGCCGAACGCCACCGACACCGTCCCAACCGATTCGTCGACAAGCGCCAAATTCTGGGCGTCGATCACTCCAAATGCAATCGGTGTTTTTGTGGGAATTCGTCGAACTTTGCTCTGCCCCAGTTGCAGCATCTCGTCGACAAAATCGACGGCGAATATCCGAATGTTTTTGTGATGGTGCAAAACCTGAATCGCCACATCTGCCGTTCCTGTAGCTACATCCAGCCAAATTCGGTTCGGTTGTGGCTTTATCTGCTCGACAGCGAAACGCCGCCAGGCAATATCGCGTCGAAAGCTCAATAAGCGATTCAAGAAATCGTAGCGTTTGCCGATACGGGAAAAAATCTCTCGAACGATTGTTCGATGTTCCTCGGTCGAAACTTCTATGACGGAAGGATATCGGCGGTCGTTTTTGGTCTTGTTCATCAACTCTGCCAGGGCGCAGCTTTGTCCGGTCAAAACAACGTCAATGGTTTTCATAACCTTGAACGAGCCCGAAATCGATGTTGGCTTTGTTCCCCGGTATACCTTCGATTGGGGGCGTGTCAGGTATGCGTTTTTAATCTTTCTGAATATAACAACTAGATACGCGATTTGCTGTTTTATTTTTCCGGTTGATTGTCTATATTGAAAGAACAAATGCATCAGCATACCACCCTGTTTTTTATTTCAATCGGCCTGATCACAGGTGTCCCCTACGGGGACGCCGCTGTGCCTAACTAGTATAAAATTAATAAAATTTGTCAGGTTTCTCTGATAAATCGATCCCGTTTAGTGCGACCATAATGCATTGTCAATCAGTTTTTATAAAGGGATGTCCGGGTTGATGCCCGGACAACAGAGTGTTAAGTAAATCTTGGAATTTTCTTTGGACCGGAATGTGTCCCGATCATGATTGATTATTTTCATATTCTGCACCAGATTATCGATCCATCGACCTCATTGTATCGTTTTTATCTGCCGCATGCGGTTCTGGTCACTTGCAAGGCTTTGCAGATCGCGCGTTGCGCTCGAGTTATGCCGGATGAATTACGGTTTATTGAAGAGGCGGCCATGTTACATGATATCGGTATCGTTGCGGTCGCGGCTCCGGAAATCGGTTCTTTTAGCGACCAGCCGTATATCCGCCATGGCGTGGAGGGGCGGGCGATACTGGAAGATGCAGGATTGCCCGCACATGCTTTGGTATGTGAGCGCCACGTGGGTGTCGGTCTCAGTCGTGAGGAGATCCGCGATCAGAAACTCCCTTTGCCCGACCGGGACATGATACCGCAAAGTCGAGCCGAAGAAATTGTCTGTTTGGCTGATCTGTTTTTCAGCAAGAGCCCCCAAAAACTTTGGCGGGAAAAAACTTTGAAAAAGATCAGGAAAACGGTACGATCCTATGGCCCACGCCAAAGCCGTGTTTTGGAGGATTGGATCCGCACATACCATCTGGAGGAGATGTGTCGGACGACATTTTTCGAATGCCCATAGACGACTGTCTGGATCTGCATGCTTTTCGCCCGGCTGAAGTCAAATCTCTGATTCCCGAGTACCTTGCCGAGTGCCGTTCTTTGAATATTTCCCAGGTGCGGATCATACACGGAAAGGGTTCCGGAACTTTGCGCGCTCTGGTGCATAAGATTCTCGATCGTTTGCCCTGGGTAGAGGGGTATCGGTTCGCTCCAGATGGGAATTGGGGTGTGACGGTGGTGGAATTGTTGCCCCTTGGCGACTCGCGGGAAACGATACAAGAAATAGATGGATAAGAGTGACGAGTGCCCGGCAATTTTTGTGGGACGGCAAACAGGAAAGAAATGAAAATTCGAATTCGACGCCAAGCACCTGATCTCTCACAAAAACAGCTGAATAGTACTATGCAGCAGCTGAAAAACTAAAAATCGATAAATGACATGAGACAATCAAATCGCATGTATTGGGATTCGGTTAATGCCGAATCCGGAGATAATTCTTGAATAAGCGGGGATAAACGCAATGGGTCGGTTAAGGACGATCGGCGTTTTTTTGATTTTTACAGGGTCTTGGGCTTTGGCCGAGGTGCAGGCGCAGCGTTTATCCGCTGCGCAAATTGAGCACGATTCAACCCATGCCCGCGTGATAGATCTGGCCGGTCTTTGGCGAGTATGGGGAGAAAAGGGGGGCGAATATCAAGAGTTGCCTCTTCCGGGCTATCATGCGAGACGGGGTTGGGAGCGTTTTAGCCGTATTGTGCAGGTCAATGCAGAAGACGATTTGTGCAAAGTCCTGGTGTTGTTTCAACGCATGGATTCTCCGTTTTCTTTATATCTGGATGAAAAATTTATCGCGGGAGGGCATGGAGGGGGCTTGCCCGTATCTTTGCCGATTCCGACGAATTTGTTGACAACGGATTCGACTCATCACTTATCGATTCGGATAGATTCCCGGTTAGGCGCGCAGAATTCGATACCGCTAAAAACACGGTTGCGCGGTTTGCCTCCACGGGGGCGGGGCATCCCTGAAGAGATTGAGATGTTGCTGTTGCGTTCACCTTATTTATCCGCTGTTGAGTGGGTTCAACCGGGTCCGGAGATGCAGGAGTGGACATTTCGGTTTCTTTGGGAGTTGGAAGAAGCCAAGACAGCTGATTATCGATGTTCGTTTGGGATCGAGGAGATATCTAGCGGGCAAACGATTTGGAAGAGCCGCCGTGCAGAAAGGTTGACGACGGATACACTGGTGGTTGAGGTGCCGCTTGCACCAATCGAGGTCTGGACACCCGAGAATCCGCATCGTTATCGTTTG
>JAFGJN010000296.1 GCA_016929055.1 Candidatus Zhuqueibacterota bacterium | reverse complement strand
TTATATACAAGAGTTGCACCGAGCAATTTAACCGATCAAAAACAACGCGTTTGAAGCAAACAGCAAATCTGTTCAACCTGTTTTGGTCTTTTCGACTGGTGGCAAGGAGCGCTAAACATCAGCGGTTGATCACGGAATTTTTTTTCTTGCATATCTACTCGGCATTGAATAAAATACAACACGACTAAAAATCAAGCAGTTATTGCGTGTCAACACCCGGATCCATTTCTTCAAACTGTATCCAAAGGTCGACAAACGGTGATCGCTCTGAATGATGCCGCCATAGAGCACAGATGACGAACAAGGCGGCTTTCTTTGTATTTGGCCAATCATGCCGGAAAGCGGATGGACTATTGAAGAAAGGTACAAACCCGAGATGAAAGCAGTGACACGACTGAAAAGGATCGTCGCTTTTTTTATTCTCTCGCCTAAAGAAAAAGAACTCTTGCAAACCGTCATTGGCCTGGAGAACAGTCGTCGTGTGTTTATCCTTACACTCGTTGCCATTCCAACCAGTCTGTTGTATCTCATTATTTTCAGATTCGGGGTTGAAGGGACAAATGCGCTCCACGAAAAATGGAGAACGGCGATCTCGGTTTCGCACCTGCTCCTGTTGACTGGTTTTACAGTCATTGGCATTTTGATCTATTTTTTTTCCTATCGAGTGGGAATAAACAATAAAATCGCCAAAATTTGTTTTCATACGACCGCAGTGATGTTGCTGGTCGGGGGGGCCATTATTGCTGGCATCGATCAATTGGTACTCACCTCGATCACCGCATTTTTAACGACCAGCCTGATCGTGGGATTGATTCTCCTGATACCCCCTGCCCTTGCATTGTTCTATTTCCTGTCATCGTATGCCATTTTTTATTTTGCCATATCCATAATGCAAATCAACCATGACCTAGCAGTTTCGAATCAGATCAATGGTTTAACGGCAACTGCATTGGGTTTATGTTTATCCTTTATCCTGTGGAGAGGATATCTGATCCGTACAAAACAAACCCGATTGATCGAAAAGCAGAACAGCAAGCTCAAAGCTGCAATTGATATCGTCAATTTACAAAAAAATACGGTGGAACAACTCAGCCAGATCGGCAGAGACATCACCTCCTCCCTCTCGATCGAAAATATCATTCACACGATCTACAAAAATGTCAATTCGCTGATGGGTGCTTCGGTTTTTACGATCGGCCTCCTCAAGGCTGAAACGAGTACATTGGAATTCCCCGCTGCAATTGAAAACGACCAGGTGCTATCCCCCTTTTCCGTGCCTTTATCCGATAAAAAACACCTGGCAGCCCGATGTTTTAATCGCCAGAAAGAGGTAATCATCAACGATTGTGCCCCGTATGTCAACACAGTTGTGGGTCGATTGACTTCTTCACAAAGCAGTGAAAAACCAAAATCGGTTATCTATTTGCCCTTGTGGCACAAAGACAGGGCCATTGGCGTGATTTCGGCGCAAAGCTACATCAGCAATGGCTTTAGCGATTATCACATCATCATCCTTCGCAACCTCGCTGCCTATAGCGCCATCGCTCTGGTCAACGCCGATGCCTACCATCAGGTCAATACCCTTCTCACCGATCTCAAGGCGACACAGGAAAAGCTGGTGACACAATCAAAACTGGCAGCTCTGGGGGCTTTGACCGCTGGCATTGCCCATGAAATCAAGAACCCGCTAAATTTTGTCAACAACTTTGCAAAGCTTACGGAAGAACTGGCCAGCGAGCTGCGCTCGGAAATCGCAAAAGTCAAAGACAAAGCAGATCCGGATAAAGTCGTCACCATCGAAGAACTGCTGAATATGATCCAGCAAAATACCAAAAAAATAAACGAGCACGGCAGTCGAGCCGACAGCATCGTGCACAGTATGCTGCAGCACTCCCGCGGCACATCGAGTGAGCGTCATCTCACGGATATCAATGCCCTATTGCAAGAAGATATCAATCTCGCCTATCACGGTATGCGTGCCCAGGACAGCAGCTTTAATATCAAAATAGAGACCAACCTGGATCCCGCTGTCGGCAAGCTCGAGGTGGTGCCCCAGGAAGTCAGCCGCGTTTTTCTCAATATCATCTCCAACGCCTGCTATGAGACACATCGAAAAAAATCAGGTGCAAGCGGCGAATATATTCCTCAGCTGACGGTAAGCAGTCGCAACACGACAAAGGGCGTCGAGGTTCGCATTCGAGACAATGGCAGGGGTATACCCGATGCAATCCGCGATAAGGTGTTCCATCCCTTTTTCACCACCAAGCCCTCTGGACAAGGAACCGGGTTGGGATTGTCGATCAGCTATGACATCATCGTTCAGGGGCATAACGGTCAACTGACTTTTGATAGCAAGGAAGGAAAGTATACCGAATTTATTATTCGATTGCCGCGAACGACAAAATGAAAAAATCCGGATAAAAGGCCGAAAAGGAGCGGGTTATGAAAGTGATGGTTGTGGACGATGAAAAAGATGTCGAACTCTTATTTCGGCAATATTTTCGCAAGGAAATTCAGCAAAAAACGATCGAATTTCTCTTTGCACTTTCGGGTGAAGACGCCCTGGATAAATTACATGCCATGCAACAGCCTCCCGAGATCGTCGTCATTCTCTCTGACATCAACATGCCGGGCATGAACGGCCTGCAACTGTTGCAGCTGGTCAAAAGGGAATTTCCAGCTATCAAAGTTTCGATGATCACCGCTTACAGCAATCAATACCATGACGCTGCTCGAGAATTCGGCGCCGATCACTTTTATACCAAACCTTTGGATTTTTCGACTCTTAAAGAAGAAATTTTTAAGGGTTGATGTTCAGGCAAGGCTGTTTTGTTGATCTTTTTTTCAGGGCTCTTGCAGCCGACAGTCAAAACGCTGCAAAGGATTTTCGTGTTGGATTTATGCCGTCAAACAGCCCCGCGGACAAGCCGAAATACGAAATATCGGATTTATTCAAGACGACGCTCCGATTCATTTGAAAGACAAAACCGGCGATTGTGATAAATTTCTCATCCGGACGGGTGACAGGATCGCGCGTCACCGATTCTTTTCCTACAGACCCGGATGCAATAAGGAGAAAAAATGCTGACAAAAATCCTGGTTGTAGACGATGAACCCGATCTGGAACAGCTCATCCTCCAGAAATTCCGCAAACACATTCAAAACAAGCAATTCCACTTTGTTTTTGCCAGAAATGGAATCGAGGCATTGCAGTGTCTTGAACAGGACAAGACCATCGAGATCATTCTGACCGATATCAATATGCCGGAAATGGATGGTCTGACGCTGCTGACAAAAATCAAAGAGCTGGAAAACCCGCTTTTCCGCTCCGTCATTGTTTCCGCTTATGGCGACATCGACAACATTCGCACCGCTATGAACCGGGGTGCATTTGATTTCGTCATCAAACCCATCGATTTAAATGACCTCGAAATCACCATCAACAAATCCTTGGGTGATCTTTTACTGTATAAAGAAGCCCTTCTCTCCCGCGATCAATTGATGACCATCAAACATGAACTGAGCATTGCCACGGAAATTCAGACTTCCATTTTGCCCAAAACTTTTCCAGACCGAAAAGAGTTCGATCTCTATGCCCACATGATTCCGGCGCGGGAGGTTGGCGGCGATCTGTACGATTTCTTTTTTATCGACAAATACCGCATCGGACTGATTATCGGCGACGTTTCCGGCAAGGGAATTCCGGCCGCCCTATTCATGGCGGTGAGCAAAACCCTTCTCAGGGCCACCGCATTGAAAGGTATGTCTCCCGACACCTGCCTCAGTCTGGTTAACGACATCCTGGTGGAAGAAAGTCTGCCCATGATGTTTGTCTCGGTTTTTTATGGCATTCTCGATATCCGTAGCGGCATATTCGAGTATTGCAACGGCGGACACAATCCCCCTTATATTGTCAGCGCCACAGGAGAGGTCAAGCAGGTCGACAACAAGGGGGGAATCTTTCTGGGCGGAATCAAGAATGTCGAATACGAATCGAATATGATCGTCCTGCAAAAAGGCGATTCCCTGTTTCTCTATACCGACGGTGTCACCGAAGCAGCAGATACCCGGGAAGAGATGTTTGAAGAATCGCGGCTGGAAACAGCGCTTCTGAACCATCATGCATTGGCTATCGAAGCGCTGGTGCAATCGGTTATTGCATCGGTTCAGGAGTTTAGTCAAGGCACGGAACAAGGAGACGATATCACCTGCCTGGCTCTTCGCTATTTGGGATAACAACCAGAGGGCTGACTCGGGAAATCATCTTGTCGTGAGAGGTCTTAATTTTCCGCTTTGTCGGATCTTGGGGACATTCTTGCAGGATTTGAACACACGCCTTTCAAAGAGACGAAAGCGTTGCCGCGCGATCCCTAACCGGAAACGAGAATCCGGCTACACCATAAACATAAAACGGGCCTCTTTTCCGGTTTTATCGAGGAGAGGCCCCGTTCCTTTGCTGAATTGAATGTTATTTCAACACCACCATTTTTCGGCTTTGAACACCTGATCCGGCTTGCAATTGAAAGATGTAAAGACCACTCGGTATTCGTTGCGCATCCCAAACGACATTATAGTCTCCGCTTCTCTGTTTTTCATTCACCAAGATATCGACTTTACGACCGGTTATGTCGTAAACAGTCAGCTTTACAGACGTCGCTTGCGCCAACGAATAGTGGATCGTTGTCATTGGATTGAATGGATTGGGGTAATTTTGCTCAAGTGTGAATTGTATCGGCGCTGTGCTTTCCTGATTATCCAAAACCGCAGTCGATGCGTTGATATGATACAAGAGACCGCCTCCCGGAGGGAGCGAACAGTCAAATGCCACGCCTTCTGTTGTGTTTTGAAAAACAACATCACTCCACTCTTCTGTGTCACAATCAAAATATTCAAGCTTTTCAATAGATCGGTTCAAATGGACTGTCGTTTCGGCACGATCGCTGCAATCTCGGTTCATAAGCATGATATACTCTTGTTCATCGGCATCTGTGAAAAAACCGATGGTGATCTCGGCGTTATTCGACACCGATTGGACCAAAGTATTGGCAGGCAGCATTTCACATCCGGGAGGAACAGGCGGAGTATGGTAGACTGCTTCAGAACGCAATCCGAACAGAACCCGATTTAATGCCTGTATTTCTTGATTCAATTTTTGCACGGTTGGATAAATGACCGTATCAAAGGCAGGATCCGCTTTCATCCGACTCCAGGAATAATAGAGAATCCCCTTGCCTCCGCATGCGCAAGTACTAAAGTTTAAAAATCGATATTCCCCACTTGTCGGGGTACGACCGTTCAAACTGGGGATACTCTGGCCCTGAACGATGTTGTAAAAAGGGATGTCATATCGGCGCGCATATTTTCGGGCAAGTTCCAGATTATAAAAATACTCCCTTCCATCTTGATCTATTTTAAAATGATAATGATCGTAACAGAGCAGTTCCGGTTTCACGATATCTAAAAACCGTTCGACATATTCTTCATAAGTATATTCACCGAAATGCTCTTGTTTTCCGTAACAGGGGTAGAGATTGATAAAAGCCAGGCGATGGGGATCCTTTTTTTTCAGATAGGCAACGACCTTGGCCAGATTATCAAAGGCATTCACACAGGGTTCATCGCAAATATAATAGCCCGTGACTGCAGGATTATCTCGAAACTCTTCGATAATGGGATCAGCTTTTTCCAGCATCTCTTCAGTCATTTCGTAGGCGGGCTGATCATCAAATCCCCGCAAATAAGGACTTGCACCCAACACGTTGTAAAGGCTTACCATACATTCAAAACCCTGGCTTTCGGCATATTCAACCGCAACAGCGGTTGGGGCGACGCTCAATATTTTGTTAAAATGTGCATTCCGATATTCTGCATAACCTTCTTCTGTTCGCTCCGGACCTCCCCAAGTGGAGAGAACGATCTGATCCATTTCCCAATACTGATCGACAACCGGTTTTTCAAAACTCGATTCAAAATGACAGGTATCCGACCAGGTTAGCTTAAATCCAAATCGGTAATCACCAACAACAGCGGATTGAATGATCCAGTAAAGAGAGTCGACATCCCCCACATTCATTTCATTCGAAACAACAGATGGATCCCCGGAAATCAGCGTGAACTGATCGGGCAGGACAAGTGTCGCTGTTACAGTACCGGAATGGCTGCCGCTATTTTTTATTGATGCAATCAAGGGGATTGATTCATTGGGTTTGAAAACTGTCCGTAACGGCTTGAAAAAGGCCACCTCAAACCGTTGCCCGAGGGAGACCACTCGAATATAATCGATTTTGATCTCGGAGCCGATCGGCGCCTGGATCTGAAGTTTCGTGAATTCCGTTATGGTATCGACCCATTTTACCTTTGAAAACACGGGAATTTCGTATTCGTGGAACAGAGTGTCTCCAACGATGGCAAAGGTGACGGATTCTGAAAGGCCCGAATCGGTTTTCCAGGATAATTTTCCCCATAACCCGTCCGTAACTCGCATCCGAATGAGAATAAATCCATACTCGCCAGCCGAGATATCGAGTTCTTTCGGTCCCGCAAAACTTGCCTGATAGCCGGTAATCGAGGTTGTTAACAATCCATCGGCAACCGTCAGGTCAGCTAAAGAGCGATCGACATCCCAGCCTTCACTATCGCCATCCTGATTGAATTCCCAACTCGCTCCGATTTCCAGGCCAGATACATTTGGTGTGGAAAAAGCGAAAATCAAGAGACAACAAAAACCGGTCTTTTTCATTTTGCTCTATCCTTTTTTTTTCAAGTTCGGACCATTTTTTTATGCAACGACAGGCCGGTTTTTCGGCATGCATTGTCCCCTTAATCCGATTCGGGAGCTATTAAAGGATAGACATTGTGCTCGGGATATCCAAGACTTTTTTGACCAATTGCTCGGGTTAGTGGCGGGTATGGGTGAGCGACGGTCGATCAGATCGACTGCAGAAGCAAATAGATTCCGCCGGCCATGACCAGAATGCCGCAGGCGCGCTTTGCCCACAGCACGCCCGTATTCTCGCTCGTCCGGTTCAAATAGTCCTGCGCCTTTTTCGCCAGAGTGCCGAAAAAGACAATGACCCCGCAGTGTCCGAGGGCAAAAAACAGAATCAGCAAAACCGCGGCTGTAAAAGAACTCTGAGCTTTGGCAAAAGCCACACCGAGCACCGGAGCGATAAAAGCAAAAGTACAGGGACCGAGGGCGACGCCAAAGGCCAGGCCCAACAGCAGAGCCGAGATCCAACCCTGCTGACGAGAAGCGCGGGGAGCGAAAGACCAATCGAGCCGGATCACATCCAACAGATAGAGGCCGACGATAAAAAAGACAGCCACAACAAAAAGATTCCCCACCCGGCCGAGATCGCCCATCAGTCGGCCAAGGGATGCGGTGATGAGGCCAATGAGCGCGATCGACACCAGGATGCCCACGGAAAAAATCAACGAAAAAATAAAAGCCCGGGCCGTGGTTTTTTTCTCCTGGCGCATGACAAATCCGATGACCAGCGGAATACTCGACAGATGACAGGGACTGAGCAGAATGCTCAAAACACCCCAGATAAAAGCGCTCACCAGCGCCAACCACAGGGACTGAGACAAAGCGGTGGAAAGGGTGGAAAACAAATCCTGAATCATGTCGGGTTCTCCTGAATTCCTGTCTGCATGGATTTTGAAGCAAAAAAATTGAGTCGATCCCCTGAGAATCAACAGATCGACTCTTTTCAAGGTATTTGTTTGCGGATGATCAGACACAACGGATAGAGGTGCACCGATCCAGGATTATTCTTTGATCGGTTTCAGCCCCCGTTCCTGCAGAAAAGCATCGATCTCTTCTTCCGGCAAAAATCCCTCGTGGCGCATGATCTCGGTGCCATCCGCATCGAGAAAAACCTGAGTGGGAATCAGTTTGATTTTGTATTCCTGGGCATACTTTTTTTGATCCGCTTGCCAGACATCGTAAAAAACGACCTCGACCTGATCGCCGTATTTTTCTTCGATCGATTTCATGATCGGCTGCATCGCTTTGCAGGGGATACAGTTGACCGAGCCGAGCTCGACAAAGGTGATCCTGGCACCGCTCGCTTTTTCTGTTTTCAGCTCTTTTTGCGCATCTGCTTTAGTTCCACAGCCGACCAGTGCGACCAGAGCCGATATAACCAAAACTTTTTCAATTCTCATGTTTTCTTTTCCTTTAAACCGTTAACTGATGCGCCGTTCGCTTTTTTCAGCGGATCCACTCCAAAATCTGTTTTTCGTCCGGCAGTTTACCGCTGCTCTTGACCTGATCGTCGACAACGAGACCCGGTGTCATCATCACCCCGAAAGCCATGATCCGATCGATTTCGGTTACTTTTTCCAACTCGATCTCGATGCCGTTGTCGGCAGCGACTTTGCGCACGCGCTCTTCGAGGGCGATGCATTTGGGGCAGCCGGTGCCCAACACTTTGACTTGCATGGTTTTGTACTCCTGTGATTAGTAATCAGACTGTTGTTGCGGATTGGGAAAACCAATGCCGGGTGCGCAGACTGATTCGCACCAGCATGAGCATCACCGGCACCTCGATCAACACACCGACCACGGTAGCCAGCGAAGCGCCCGAAGAGAGGCCAAAAAGCATGACCGAGGTGGCGATAGCGACTTCGAAATGGTTCGAAGCGCCGATCATGGCCGCCGGAGCTGCGTCCCGGTAATTCAATTTCAGCAGTTTTGCCAGACCATAACCCAGCCAAAAAATCAGGTTGGTCTGAATAAACAGCGGAATGGCGATCCAGAGGATGGTCAACGGATTGGCAAGGATGACCTCACCTTTAAAGCTGAACAGGAGGATCAGTGTTGCCAGCAGAGCGATGATGGTCACTGACGTGAGAAAATGAAGAAATTTTTGTTGAAACCATTCAATCCCGCGAGCTTTGATAATCCACTTGCGGGACAGGTATCCTGCCACCAGAGGCAGCGCCACATAAACAGCGATGGAAAGAAGCAGGGCTTGCCAGGGTACGGGAAGTTTACCGACACCGAGCAAAAAACCGCCCAACACGCCATAGAGCACCAGCATGGTCAAAGAATTGATCGCCACCATGACCAGGGTCAGGCCGTCGTTGCCTCTTGCCAGATAACCCCAGACCAGGACCATTGCGGTGCAGGGGGCGATACCCAACAAAATACAACCCGCCAGATAACTGCGCCACAGAGGAATCTCGAGCATTCTGACTCCATCGGCCAAAACTACGGTCCCGGCCCCGTGCTCCGCGCCGACCGGCAAATCGAGTCCAAAAGGCATCTTGACCAAGTCCGTGGCTTCGGCCCCGATGAATTGGCGAAAAACAACGCCGAGAAAAAGCAACGCGATGGCATACATGGTAAAAGGCTTGACCGCCCAATTCACAAACAGCGTCAATCCGACCGGTTTGCCGCTTCTGCCGGCTTGAATGACCTGGGCGAAATCGATTTTGACCATAATGGGATACATCATGAAAAAGAGACAGACCGCGATCGGGATCGACACCACCGGCGCGCCGTTGACATAAAGGGACAATCCGTCGAGATAGCGCGCCACCTCCGGTGCAACGCTGCCCAATATGATACCGCCGATGATGCAAAGCCCCACCCACAGGGTCAAATAGCGCTCAAAAACAGTCATGCTCTGGGTTTGCAATTATTTTTACCTCCCGAATGCATTCGAATCGATCAGCTGTTTGTGTTTTGCAAAAATGCGGTAAAATCTTTTCGAATTTCATCCCGCACCCGCCGAAACACGGCCAGAATCTCCTCCTCGCTTCCGGTCGCATCCGCCGGATCGTCAAACCCGATGTGCAATCGGTCTTTGACCTCACCCAAAAACATGGGACAGGTCTCTTTGGCATGATCGCAGACCGTGATGACCGAATCAAAGGATTGATCCAAATAGGCGCCGACATTCTGCGGTTTGGCGTCGGAAATGTCGATACCGATTTCGGCCATGACCTGAACCGCTTTGGGATGAACCCGCGATGAGGGATTCGTGCCTGCCGAATAGACATCCAGCTCCGGGTCCAGTGATTGCAAAAACCCTTTTGCCATCTGGCTGCGGCACGAGTTGCCGGTACACAGAATCAGGATCTTTTTTTTCATGCATTCCTCCTGGAATTTTCGATTCGGCCTCTTGATATTTTCAATCGTCTTGTGCGGTGCCCTGAACAAGCACCTACAGAGTACCGTAAACCAACCCGCTGATCGTCGCCATCACGACCACGAGAATCACAAAGACAACGGTCTTTTTTGTGCCCATGACGCTGCGGATGACCAACATGTTGGGCAATGACAGGGCCGGACCCGCCAGCAACAGCGCCAGTGCTGGACCCTTGCCCATGCCGTTGGCGATCAGTCCTTGCAGGATGGGAATTTCGGTCAGGGTGGCAAAATACATAAAGGCGCCAACGATCGAAGCAAAAAAATTGGCAAAAAGCGAGTTGCCACCGACAAGGCCGGAAATCCAATGCGCGGGAATGATCCCGTCACCGCCTTCTGGCGAACCAAGCAAAAAACCGGCGACCAGAACACCTGCGGCCAACAGCGGCAGAATCTGCTTGGCGAAATCCCATGTCGCCTGCATCCACTCCTGCGGTTCGCCCGGACGACGGGAAATCAGGATGGTGGTCAACGCAACCGCGGTTATAAAGGGAATGAGCGGATTTTCGCGAAAGAGCAAAGCAACACCGATGGTCACTCCGGCAGCCAGGAGAACCAGAATTTTCTCCAGCTTGAGAACAATTATTAAAGAAGCGGCATACAAAAGGCCGAAAAACCCGGTAATCCACCACTTGAGCTGCCAGACGAGCAACCAAAAGCCATCGGCATCGGCGGGCCGCCCCCAATTGGCGAACACCAGGATCGCCACCAGGACAAAGAAATGGTATGCCGTCTGCCATAACGGCCGGCTCTCTTCCGCATCCGGCAGAATCATCGCCTGTGCTTTGGCTTTCTCTTCTTTTCGGAACAACAGCTGCATCAGCAATCCGATGAGGATGCTGAAACTGACCGCACCGACAACGCGGGCAATCCCCAGATCCGGCCCGAGTATACGGGCGGTTAAAATGATGGCCAGAATATTGATCGCCGGACCGCTGTAGAGAAATGCCACCGCCGGTCCCAGCCCTGCGCCGCGCTTGTAAATACTGGCGAACAAGGGCAACACGGTGCAGGAACAGACGGCGAGGATCGTTCCCGATACGGACGCCACCGCATAGGCCACCCATTTTTTTGCCTGCGCGCCCAGATATTTGATCACCGAGGCCTGACTGACAAAGACGCTGATGACACCGGCGATGAAAAAAGCCGGAATCAGACACAAAATCACGTGCTCGCGCGCGTACCATTTGGCCAGGGCCAGCGCTTCATGCACCGACTGATCAAAGCGTTCCTTGCCGACGGGCAAAAAATAGGCGACCAAAAACAATCCCGCCATCCACAATAGCTTTTTCCATTCATTCCGCCAGCTCATTTCCTCTTTCCTTTATTTTTGCAAGTTCTATGCTTTGCCATTGGTGTCCGGTAACCGGACACTCGTGATGCTTTGCTCCGATTCCAGGTTTGGTTGGTCTTTGTATTGTGCCAATCATATTTCGGCAAACACCGAATTGACTTTGGATAAATTTTTTTAGACGTGACACAGCTGATTGCGGTCCACTCGATGAACACGTTCGGCATCCCGGCGATAGATGCCGTCGTCGAACAGATCGGGATTCCAAAGCAGGCTAAAAAGAGCTTGAACCGCGGCATCGGGATTTTCCCGGTTGAGGTAATAATTTACCCATTTGCTTTCCTTGCTATCATAGATCAACCCTGCATCGCGCAAAATCGACAGATGCTGCGACACCGTCGACACAGCCAAATCGAGTATCTCGCGTATTTCACACACGCATAATGGCCGCACCTGCAACATTTTGAGAATACGCACCCGATTGGCATCGGCCAGCGCCTTGAACAATCTAATTTCGTCCGGCATCAAACCCTCTTTCATTTCGTTAATTGCCGAAATGTAGGGGATTTTCTCTTCTTTGTCAAGTTCTTTTCTCCGGGCTCCACTCCAAACCGGCATCGCACTTGCTGCATGCCCTCGCCGAGCCGATGCGAAATAATTCGACCTTGAATACGGTTATTTATATAAAGAAGCTTGAAAAGATACGGACGCGAACAGAATCCGAATCCATAACCTGTTGCAATCGAGCGACAAATGATCGATGCAATTATCAAATATTTTCTCGAAAACAGATGGATTACCTTTCTAGCCCTTGCGCTCCTGGTCGGCTGGGGTATCTCTACAGCGCCATTTGGCTGGGAAATCGGGATCTGGCCGTCCGATCCGGTGCCGGTAGACGCCATACCCGACATCGGTGAAAACCAGCAGATTGTCTTTACCCGTTGGCCGGGCCGATCGCCGCAGGACATCGAAGATCAGATTACCTATCCCCTGACAGCCAATTTGTTGGGCATTCCGGGAGTCAAATCCATCCGCAGTTCATCTGTTTTCGGTTTTTCCAGCATTTCGATCATTTTTTCCGAGGACATTGAATTCTATTGGTCGCGTTCCCGCATTCTCGAAAAGATCGGATCCCTTCCCGCCGGTTTGTTGCCTGATGGTGTACAGCCGGCATTGGGGCCGGATGCCACCGCGTTGGGCCAGGTCTTTTGGTATACACTCGAGGGACGCGACAAAGACGGCAATCCAACCGGAGGCTGGGACCTCCACGAAATCCGATCCGTGCAGGATTTTTACGTCAAATACGCGCTGAATGCGGTAGAAGGGGTTGCCGAAACGGCTTCCGTCGGCGGTTTTGTACAGGAATACCAAATCGATGCCGACCCAGACGCTCTGGCCGCCTACGACATCCCTTTACACCGGGTAATTCAGGCTGTGCAGCAATCCAATCGCGACGTCGGTGCCAAAACCATTGAAATCAATCAAGCGGAATACCTGGTGCGAGGCCTGGGAACGGTAAAAACAACAGCCGATCTCGAGAAAGCCGTAGTGGCGATACAGGACAATGTGCCCATCCGCATCCAGGATATCGGCCGAGTGACTCTGGGACCGGCCGAGCGCCGGGGAATGCTGGACAAAGATGGGATCGAGGTGGTGGGCGGCGTCGTAGTCGCCCGTTACGGAGCCAATCCGCTCAAGGTGATTAACGGGGTCAAAGAAAAAATCGCTGAGATCGCTCCTGGATTGCCGCAAAAAATCCTTGCTGACGGCAGTGAAAGCCGTCTAACCGTGGTGCCATTTTATGATCGCACCGGATTGATCTATGAAACCCTGGGCACGCTGGAGCAAGCCCTGTCACTGCAAATCCTCATCACCATTCTCGTCATCGTGGTGATGATCCGCAATCTCAGGGCCTCCCTTTTGATCTCTGTCTTGTTGCCACTTGCCGTTCTCATGGTGTTTATCACCATGCGTTATAGCGGCGTGGATGCCAACATTGTCGCTCTGTCCGGCATCGCCATCGCCATCGGGACCCTGGTCGATCTGGGTATCATCCTGTCTGAAAACATCGTCAAACATCTCGACGAGTCACCTGCGGAACCCAAGCTTTTGACCATCTATAAAGGCGCCACCGAGGTCTCTTCAGCCATCATCACCGCTGTCTCCACCACCATCGTGAGTTTTATCCCGGTTTTCACTCTGGAGGGCGCCGAGGGTAAATTATTTCGCCCGCTGGCATTTACCAAAACGTTTGCTTTGCTGGCGGCCCTGATCATCGCGTTGTTGATTTTACCTGCACTCGCACATGTTGTTTTCGGTTTCCGCATCCACAGCAAAAAAATCGCTCGATGGGGCAATGTTTTACCCATCGTCACGGGCGTGACTCTCTGGATCCTGGGCCTGCCCTTGCCGGGCCTCATACTGATCCTCTTTGGGATTGCCGGAACAGCCCAACGCCATTTCGGACAAAAAACCAGCGAATCCAAAGCCTGGTATAACTGGCTTTTGCACCATTCTGACCTCATCATCGTCGGGTTGGGCGTAATCTGGGCCCTGTCGATTTACTGGCTTCCTCTGGGTGCCGGCAAAAACTTTTTCCTGAACGCGGTTTTTATCGCCGTTTTGGTCGGTCTGATACTGTCCTTTTTTTCCCTTCTTCACCATTTCTACCGTCCTTTGCTTACATGGAGTCTGGACAACAAAGGAAAATTCCTTGTCCTGCCCCTCGTTCTGATCGTATTTGGAATCACGATTTGGCTTGGCTTTCATTCGCTTTTCGGTTTCATCGGCGACGGGTTCGATCGTGCGGGATGGAACATCCGCACCACCCGGATCTGGTCCGGTCTGCTCCATTCACTCCCGGGCATCGGCAAGGAATTCATGCCTGCTCTGGATGAAGGAAGTTTTTTGCTCATGCCGACCTCCATGCCTCATTCGGGCATGGCCTACAATCGTGAAATTGTGGCCCTTTTGGACAAATCAGTAACCGAGATTCCCGAGGTGTCGCTCGCTGTGGGAAAACTCGGCCGGGTTGAATCCGCTCTCGATCCCGCTCCGATTTCCATGTTCGAAAATGTG
>JAFGJN010000035.1 GCA_016929055.1 Candidatus Zhuqueibacterota bacterium | reverse complement strand
GACGCAAAGGATCTTTTCGCCCGCCTCGATCTCGAATCCCCGGCGCAGCGTCATTCGTCCCTCCACCCGCTCAGCAAAGATAGCGCGGCACCCCAGATGGCGGGCTACTTCGTGTCCGACGACGATTCCTCCCACTGCCGGAGAAACCACCACATCGATGGATTGTCCGCGAAAACGATCGGCGATGGCGCTGCAAAGTTGTTCGGCGTATTGCGGGTATTGCAAAACCCTGGCGCATTGAAAATAATTGGGACTGTGCAATCCCGAAGTCAGTACAAAGTGGCCTTCCAGCAGCGCGCCGGATTTTTTAAACAGATAGAGCGCGGTTTGATTTTCCATTCCGTCCTCATTGAGATAAAGATGAACACGTCAGGAACCTCGGCTGTTCAGCTCCGCGGTTCCGATTTGGATTGGCGCGCCCGCTCGAGAGCTTGACGGGTCATTTCGGCGACTCGCCGGGCGGCGTCAACAAAATCCTTGCCCGTGGAAGCATAGAGAATGGCGCGGCTGGAGTTGAGAAGCGCAGCACCGCCTTTTTGATCGGTACCGAAAAAAACCGATTTTTCCAGGTCACCGCCCTGAGCACCGATGCCGGGAATGAGAAAGGGCAGATCCGGAGCGATTCGGCGTACGGCTTGTAGTTCCGATGGATGGGTGGCGCCGACAACGAGTCCACAGTTGCCCTTTTCATTCCACTTTTGCACCTCGGCGGCCACGGTTTCGTAGAGTGTTGTGCCTCCGACGCTCAAGTATTGAAAATCCCGGCTGCCGGGATTGGAGGTCAGACAGAGAAAAAAGACCCCTTTTTGCGGATCCTCCAGAAACGGCGCGACCGAGTCGCGACCCATGTAGGGATTGACGGTCAAGGCATCGGCATTGATTTGTTCGAAAAAAGTCTGCGCATAGTGCCGGGATGTGTTGCCGATATCGCCGCGTTTGGCATCGGCGATTTTAATCACATCCACAGGCAGGCTGTCAAAGGTGGCCTGAAGCGAATCCCAACCGGCGCTGCCGCGGGATTCATAAAAAGCGGTATTGATCTTGTAAGCGGCGGCCAGGTCGGCGGTCGCCTCGATGATCGCCCGGTTGAAAACCAGAACCGGATCCGATTCCGACTGCAGATGTGGCGGTACTTTTTGCGGATCGCTGTCCAGACCGATACACAGCAGGGAGTGTTTTTTTTCGATGCAGTCCTGGACGCGCTGTGAAAAAGTCATGGTTGTCTCCGGTTGATGTTCGAACATTCGATTTTTGTCGGTCACGCTGCCAGCTCGACGATCTTTGCCCGGGGCGGTTTGTCTGCAGCCAGCGTCAAAAGCGCCACAGTCGCGGGTTCGTCACCGCGCGGTTTGCAGGCCGAGCCCGGGTTGATCACGAGGCCAGCTTTGCTGCGGCGAATTTCCGCCCGATGGGTATGACCCCACACGATAAGCGTGTGGTCGGGATCGACGCTCTCCCTCAGATCGCGCGGGAAATGGGAGATCTGAATGTCGAATCCCAGGCAGCTGAAACTTGTCGCCGGCTTGAGGTGGCTGCGCACGCTCCAGTCGTCGCAGTTGCCATAGACCGCGGTGACCGGCGCAAGGGCGGTCAATTCGGCGATAATCGTCATCGAACCGATGTCACCCGCATGGATAATCCGATCGACGCCGTCAAAGGCAGTAAAAATCTCGGCCGGCAGCGTACCGTGAGTGTCCGAAAGGATTCCGATTTTGATTCTATCGCGAGCCTCACCTGTCATGTGATAAACCCCACCCACAAATAGCCGACAACGGCGAGTCCGGCCGCGATGAGCGCATAGGGAATTTGGGTGCGAATGTGATCGATATGGTCGGTCGCGGCTGCCATGGACGAAATGATAGTGGTGTCCGAGATCGGCGAGCAGTGATCGCCAAAGACGCCGCCGCCGAGAATCGCGGCTATCACAGCGCCCGAGTTGAGCCCCATCAAGCCGATCATCGGTATACCGATGGGCATCATGATCGCAAAGGTGCCCCAAGAGGTGCCGGTGGCAAAGGCGATGAGGCAGGAAATAACGAACAGCAGAGCCGGAATCCAGACCGGCGACACGAATGCATTTGAGAGCGAAGCGACAAAAGGCCCGGTTCCCAGAGCTTTGCAGACATTGCCGATGGCAAAGGCAAAGAGCATCAGCGACGCCAGCGGCACCATACCGCCCACCCCGTTCATCAGCACCTGCATGATCTCTTTTAGCGACAGGATCTTTTGCGCCCGGTAGAGGATCGCTCCGACGAAAAGACCGGCGATTACCGACCACAAAACCGAGGTGGATCCCTCGCCGCGCATCAGATTGCCGTCGCCGGTAATCCACAAGCTGAGCGGCATCATCACCACCAGAGTCAGAACCGGTGCGAGCATGTTCAGGGCTCGGGGGCGCACGCCGGGTTTGCTGCGCATCTGCAGCACTTCCGAGTCGATGACCGGTTCGGCGCTCGGGTTGAGCACCTGGCCGGTTTCCCGGACGCGGCGTTCTGCCCGGCGCATGGGGCCGATATCGCGCTGGAAAACCACGCTCAGCAGCACCAGCAGGATGGCCAGGATCGCATAGAAATTGTAGGGCATGGACGCGACCATGGCTTCCACCGGCCGTTCGACGCCCTGATCGGCCAATAGTCCGATGACAAAGGCTCCCCAGGCATTGAACGGGATGAGGATGCATTTGGGCGCCGAGGTCGAGTCGCAGATATAGGCCAGTTTTTCCCGCGACAGGCGCATTTTATCAAAGATCGGTCGCGACAGGGTGCCGGCGATAAGAACGCTCATGTTGGCTTCGACAAAGATCACCATACCGGTGATCCAGGCGAGCAAAGCGGCGCTGCGACGGTTGCGGATCCAGCCCCGACGAGTGACGGTCTGGACAAATCCCTCCATACCGCCGGAAACCTGGGTAAAG
Source organism: Candidatus Zhuqueibacterota bacterium (assembly GCA_016929055.1). Lineage (GTDB taxonomy): Bacteria > Zhuqueibacterota > Zhuqueibacteria > Residuimicrobiales > Oceaniaggregativiventaceae > Sulfursilanivivens. The sequence goes on along the minus strand of JAFGJN010000035.1, from coordinate 1,548 downwards.
GCGATCAGCGCCCCGACCAGGGTGCTGAAGAGGATGACCCGGGTGTTGCTGGCATCGGCAAAGACCCGCACACAGCCTTCGATCGCCGTTGCAAACCCGGCGATCGGGTTCCAACCGCTGAGGATGGTCCAGCCCACCCAGATGCCGATAAAGAGCGAGACGACCACCTGTTTGGTGCGAACAGCCAAAAGAATGGCGATTGCCGGGGGCAAAATCGATGTCCAGTCGGGAGATTCAGTAAAAGGCAAACCTGTTCCTTTTTGGGTTACTCTAGTTTATCGACACCCATAAAGCGTTGCAACACTTTGGGTACCACCACACTGCCGTCGGGCTGCTGATAATTTTCGAGAATGGCAATGACCGTACGCGGCGTGGCCAGGCCCGAGGCGTTGAGGGTGTGGAGGAATTCCGGTTTATCGCCTTTTTGGCGGCGAAAGCGGATATTGGCGCGTCGCGCCTGAAAGTCCTCGAAATTGCTGCAGGACGACACTTCGAGCCATTTTTGCAGCCCGGCGGCCCAGACTTCGATGTCATAGCATTTGGCCGCGGCGAAACTGAGGTCGCCGGTGGCCAGATTGAGCACGCGATAGGGCAGTTCGAGCGATTGCAGCACCTCTTCGGCATCCTGCAACAGTTTTTCATGCTCGTCGTACGACGTTTCCGGCAAGACAAATTTGACCATTTCGACCTTGTTGAACTGGTGCACGCGCATCAGTCCGCGGGTGTCTTTGCCGTAGGTTCCGGCTTCGCGACGAAAACAGGGCGAATAGGCGGCATAGCGGATGGGCAGCTTCTCGGCATCGAGGATTTCGTCGCTATGCAGATTGGTTAGCGGCACCTCGGCGGTCGGAATGAGGTAGAGATCGTCGCCGGCGATGTGGTACATGTCCTCTTGCAGTTTGGGCAATTGTCCGGTGCCGAACATGGCTTGCGGCCGGGTCAGAAAAGGCGGAAAAATTTCCGTGTATCCGTGTTTTTCGACATGCAGCTCGATCATATAGTTGATCAGCGCCCGTTCCAGTCGTGCCCCCAGTCCTTTGTAACAGATAAAATTCGAACCGGAAACCTTGGCGGCGCGGCTGAAATCGATGATATCGAGCTGTTCGGCGATTTCCCAGTGCGGTTTGGCGGCAAAGGGGAGGTCGGGACGGGTACCCCAGCTTTTGACCACGGTGTTGTGGCTTTCATCGCCTACCGGCACACTGGCGTGGGGAATGTTGGGGATGCGAATCTGAATAGCGGTGATCTCTTGCTGCACCTCTTCCAGCTCGGTGTTCATTTGCTTGATGCGTTCGGAAAAGTCGCGCATCTCGGCGATGATAGCCGAGGCGTCCTGTTTGGCTTTTTTCATCTCGGCGATTTGGGCGGTGATCCGGTTTTGTTCGGCGCGCCCATTTTCGACGACGGCGATGAGTTCACGGCGCCGGTTGTCGAGCTGCAACAGCCGGTCGAGATCCGCTTTTTCGTTTTTGTCGGCGATCGCCCGGCGGACGAGCTCGGGGTTTTCGCGAATGAATTTCAAGTCCAGCATGTGTCACTGACCTTTCG
>JAFGJN010000295.1 GCA_016929055.1 Candidatus Zhuqueibacterota bacterium | reverse complement strand
GCCCCTGATCGGCACGACACACGATCGCGTCGCCCTCGAGATTGCTCGCGGCTGTTCTCGCGGCTGTCGTTTTTGCAACGCCGGAATGATCTATCGGCCGGTACGGGAACGCAGTGTCGACGATATCATCCATCAAGCGGTGCACAGCATAGACTCCACCGGTTATGACGAAGTATCGCTGTTGTCGCTGTCGACTTCGGATTATCGCCACTTGCCGGAATTGATGAGCGGTCTGCGTCGGGCCTTTGCCGAGGATCCGGTCAATCTTTCTTTTCCCTCTTTGCGACCGGAACGCTTTACTCCCGAGGTTGCCCGTTTTGCCAAGGATGTGCGCAAATCAGGACTCACCCTCGCTCCGGAAGCTGGAAGCCAACGTTTGCGCAATGTCATCAATAAAACGACGCAGGAAGAGGATCTGTTTCGTGCGGTGGACCTGGCTTTCCGCGAGGGATGGAAGCTGATCAAACTCTATTTTATGATCGGCCTGCCGACCGAAGAGGAGAACGATTTGCACGCCCTGGTGCAGCTTGTCCAAAAAATTGCGGAATTGGCTCGTCTGCACGGGGGCAGACAAGTCAATGTCTCCATCTCGCCATTTGTGCCCAAGCCCATGACGCCGTTTCAATGGGTGCGTCAGGATTCGCCGCAGGAAACCGGAGAAAAGCTGAGTTTTTTGCGCAAGCAGATAAGCCGGCGTACCATAAAACTGAGCTGGCGTGAGGCGGAAGTGGCGGCAATCGAGGGGCTTTTGGCGCGCGGAGATCGGCGCGTGGGGCAAGCGGTGCACAATGCTTTTCTGCAAGGCGCAAAAAATGAGGGGTGGTCGGAATTTTTTAATTTTGCCATCTGGCAAAAGGCTTTAAACCAGACGGGTTTGTCTCTTTCAGCTCTGACAGGAGAGCGCCGTCTGGATGCACCGTTGCCATGGGACCATATTCATAAAGGTGTTAGCAAAGCCTTTTTGCGCCGGGAATACGAACGGGCACTGCAGGGCCGGGTGACCGAGGATTGCCGCGACGGTCTTTGCCATCATTGCGGTCTGGGTGAATGCGATGTTTGTCGCGAATTGTCAGCAGAGCTTTCTCCTCAGCCACGGCATGAGGAGGTGTCGGCGCCCTCGGTGCAAAAAACGCCGCACCCAGAGGAAGAGAAACGAGTGGTGCGTATAAAATACCGCCGCGATCAGGAGATGCGTTTTTTTTCCCATCTCGATCTAATGCGTCTGCTGGAACGCGCTCTGCGTCGGGCTCATGTGCAGGTTGTCTATACAGAGGGCTTTAATCCCCACCCCAAAATCGCCTATGGCCCATCGTTGGCGACCGGTCACCTCAGCGACGCGGAATACTTTGACCTGTGCACATTTACACCGCGTTCGACTGTGGTGGAAAAACTGGCGGTTGAATTGCCCGAAGGGATGGAGATCGTGGACAGCCGCACGTTGTATCAAAAGAGCCGGTCTCTTTCAGAATTGATCAATCGAGCGGATTATGAAATCCGGCTGCCCAAAGAAACGGACATTAAGAGCGCTCAGCAAAACGTGCAAAAATTCATATCGAGTAAAAGTGTGGAAATCGAACGGTTGCACAAAGGGAAAAAAACAACCCGCGATTTGCGTCAATTTGTCCAGCATCTGAAACTGGAAGAGCCGCGTCTTTTCGTGCAAACTCTTTATCTGCAGGGCGCGACGATCCGGATCGATGAACTGCTAGCCGTGCTTTTTGCTCAACAGCCACAGGTGATAAACGAAGCCAGGGTCAAACGCCAGGAGCTCTGGATTCAATACGGCGATCTTTTGCGCACACCGATGCAGGTGTGATCCCCTGTTTCGGTGCCGGGTACCGAATCCACAATAAAAACCTGTGGATTGGATCACCTCTCGGGTTAAAGCTATTGATTCATTAAAGCGAAAAAAATTTTGTTTTGGATTCTATCTAACAAAGAATCCAGTGTGAGGTGATTGTGAAAGGAACAAAAAAACCTATGGATAAAAAAATCATAATCAATGTATCCATCGGGGAGACGCGAATCGCCATCCTCGAAAACAGTACTCTGGTCGAGTTGTTCTATGAACGGCCGGAGAACGAACGTATGCTGGGCAATATTCATTTCGGCCGCGTGGCCAAAGTGGTCAAAGGCATGCAAGCCGCCTTTATCGATATCGGGCAAAAACAGGATGCATTCTTGCATTTTTCCGATATCGGAGACAATTTTGCCCAATTCAATGCGCTGTTGGATTTGACCGAAGAACCGAACCGCCGTCGACGCGGTCATTTTCTAAACGATCCTCCTTTGCGACAGGGTCAGCCGATTCTTGTGCAGGTGACCAAGGAACCTATTGCCAATAAGGGTGCCCGTGTGACCACCAACCTGACCCTGCCTGGCCGATATTTGGTGTTGCTCCCTTTTACCAGTATGATCGGGGTATCGCGAAAAATTACCAATCGCCGTGAGCGCCGTCGTTTGAAGGATGTGGGTTCCAAAATGACGCAAAAAGGATTCGGTCTGGTGATTCGCACCATATCCGAACACAAGGAGGAGAACGACCTGCTTTCCGACTATGACGCCCTGATGAAATCTTGGCATCTGATGGTCAAGCAGATTAAAAAAGAACAACCGCCTTCGCTGGTTTTCAAGGATGTCGGTATGCTCTCGAGCGTGGTGCGCGATCTCTTTACCGCTGATATCACCCGAATGGTTGTGGATTCAAGCAAGATGCACCGGCAGATCGTCCGCTATCTCAAGGATGTGTCGCCTGCCATGGTCGATCGTGTGGAATTGTATCGCAAAAAAGTTCCGATTTTCGATGAATACAATATCGAGAATGAAATCAGCAAGAGTCTGGCGCGTAAGGTCTGGTTAAAAAGCGGCGGCTATATCTTTTTCGATCACACGGAAGCCCTGACCGCCATCGATATCAACAGCGGCAGGTTTATGGGCAAGCGCGACCATGACGCCAACAGCCTGAAAATCAATCTCGAGGCTGCAAAAGAGATCGCGCGTCTGCTGCGGTTGCGGGATATCGGCGGCATCATCATTATCGATTTTATCGATATGGTGGAAGAAAAAAATCGCAAAAAACTGCAGCAAGAATTCGAGCGCGAACTTTTAAACGATCGGGCCCAGTACAGCGTTGCGCCTCTGAGCCCATTCGGCATTATCGAGATGACAAGGGAGCGGGTGCGCCCGAATTTGCTCTTTACCATCAGCGAGGCCTGTCCCGCTTGCATGGGAACCGGGCGAATCATCTCCAATTCCACTGTAGCCGCTCGTATCGAACGGTGGATCAAGCGATATCGCAGCGAAAAAGGCGATCGTGCCCTGCAACTGGTGGTGCACCCTGAATTGGCCAAGTTTCTCAACACCGGTTTCAACAGCCGACTTCGCAAGATCTCGTGGAAATACTGGACGCGTATCAAAGTCGTCACTGACGAAGCCATGAGCATGGACGATTTTCGCTTCCTCGATCGTGATGGGCAAGAAGATCTGACCATGCAATTTATGCCTTGACCACCCAGGTGTCCCATTGGGGGACACCGCCAGCGTCATGGGATATCAAGCGAGCGAAAGTTTCGAAAACAATCGATCAGATCGCAAGCCGTTGTCACTTGACCAAAATCGATTTTTTCCAGAGGATTTATCAAATCCTCTGTGGAAATCGTTTTGAACAGAAATGCCTTGACAATTTAATCAAGATTTAGTATCTTACTCGGCTTAATAGAAAAGAGTAAGACCCGGTGTACGGTCGGCTGACCGATACCGTCAAAGATGAATTTTAAAAGATTATGGAGATCGGTTCGCATGTACGCCATTGTGGATATCGCCGGTCAGCAATTTCGCATCGCTCAAAACGATGTCATTCAGACCCAAAAAGTTGCTGGCGACGTCGGAACGAGCCTTGAACTCGACAAAGTGATGCTTTTGGCTTTAGAAAAAGAGACCCGAATCGGCGGGCCGTATATCGAGGGTGCCAAAATTCAGGCCACTATTCTCGAACACGGCAGGGACGCCAAGGTCATCGTTTTTAAAAAGAAACGGCGCAAAGGCTATCGGGTGAAAAACGGCCATCGTCAACCCTATAGCAAGTTGCGTATCGACGCCATTTCGGCCTGAGTTATCGGTGAGGAGGATTATCTATGGCGCATAAAAAAGGTGTCGGCAGTTCCCGTAACGGCCGCGACAGCAATCCGAAAATGCTGGGTGTCAAACGCTATGACGGTGAGCTCGTGTCAGCCGGAAGCATCATCGTTCGCCAGCGTGGAACCCGTGTTCACCCGGGCACCAATGTCGGAATCGGAAGCGATGATACGCTGTTTGCCAAAGTCAACGGTACAGTCAAGTTTGAAACACGCAGAAAAGTGAAAAAGTTTGTCAGCGTGATCTCTGTTGATTGATATTTTGTCCGACATGATGTTTTTTCAGGCGTGGCCCTTGTGGTCACGCCTTTTTTTTTACCCAATCATCGTCGCTTAATCTACCTGCAATTGGCGGCCCTCGCCCCGATCGAGCCCTGTTGTGCAGATTGTGGCTTTGTGCCGGAATAAACCGGCGTTCTAGGCGAATAATATATTACAAAAATTATGCCACATATTTATTTTAACTTGACTCTTAATCGTCTGTAGTTTATATTGCACCTCGGTACTCGACCGGTAACCGGCGCGCTGGTGTTGACACATTTGCTTCCGAGGTCGCGGTACCTTCTTTTATAAACCGGGTGAAGCGTCGATGAATGGCATCAAAAGCTGCACCTGTTTAACTCCACCATAGTATCTTTTAGATTCGGAGTCGATTATGGCCGTTACCCTGCAAATCGTCCAAGAGATTGCCCATTTGGCCAAACTCGAATTTTCGAATGTCGAAAAAGAGCATTTCATTGTATCGTTCAATCAGATCCTCGACTATGTCGAACAATTGAAAGAGCTCGAGCTGGATACGGTCGAGCCCACTGCACACGTCGTGGCAGTGCAGAACGTGTGGCGCCAGGATTGTGTTGAGCCTTCGTTGTCTCGAGACAAAGTTCTCTGCAATGCCCCTGCTCAAAGCAAGGGTTTGTACAGTGTTCCCAAGGTAATCGGATAAGGCGATGGATCGGGGCATCACGGCAATCATTCCGGCGCGCTATGGATCTTCCCGTTTTCCCGGCAAACCTTTAGCGCTCATCAGCGGCAAACCGATGATCCAATGGGTCTATGAACGCGCCGCTCGGGCTCGATCCCTCGACAATCTCTTGGTGGCCACAGACGACGAGCGTATTGCCGACGTTGTGGCCCGATTCGGACAGGTGGTCATGACACCGTCCGATCTCGCCTCGGGAACGGACCGGGTGGCATGGGTCGCCCAAAGCCTCGATTTCGCAGTGGTCGTCAATATTCAGGGAGACGAACCTCTGATCGAACCACAGGCCATCGATGCTGTGACCGAGGCTCTGCTTTCCGATGAGGGTTGCGACATGGCTACTCTCGCCAGGCAGATTACCGATCCGCAAGATCTGGAATCGACCACAGCGGCCTATGTTGCCCTGGATGCTCGACAGCGGGCGCTCTATTTCTCTCGTGCGGTAATTCCTTTTGTTCGAGATGTGGCCGATCGCCGAGAGTGGATCCGCCATACCCCGATCTATGACCAGATCGGTATCTATGCCTACCGACGTGATTTTCTGCTGCGCTTTTCACAATTACCGCCTTCCCGGCTGGAAGCGGCGGAGCGGCTCGAACAGTTGCGCGCCCTGGAAAACGGTTTCCGGATCAAAGTCGGTTTGGTGAATTTCAAGCCGGTTTGTGTCGATTTGCCCGAACACATTATTAAAGTGGAACGCAAAATCGGAGAGATGCGAAATCGTGAAAACGAATAGCAAATATATTTTTATCACCGGCGGTGTCGTTTCATCGCTTGGCAAAGGCATCGCGTCCGCTTCGATCGGCCGTTTGCTGATCGCGCGAAGTTACCGTGTCACCTGCATGAAGCTGGATCCCTACATCAATGTCGATCCTGGAACCATGAGTCCGTTTCAGCATGGTGAGGTCTATGTCACAGATGACGGTGCAGAGACCGATCTCGATCTCGGACATTACGAGCGGTTTATTCACACAAGTATGGGCCGCCGCAACAACGCCACCACCGGACAGATCTATTATTCGGTCATCACCCGGGAACGCCGCGGTGATTATCTGGGCAAAACAGTTCAGGTTATTCCCCATATTACGGATGAAATTAAACGCCGCATCCTCGCTGTTGGTGAGGGGGAAGAGAAATTCGATGTGGTGTTGATCGAAGTGGGCGGCACAGTGGGCGATATCGAGAGCCAGCCTTTTCTCGAGGCAATCCGCCAGTTCGGTCTGGAAAAACCGCGCGAGGATGTCATGTACATCCATCTGACGCTGGTTCCATTTATCAAATCTTCAGGCGAAATCAAGACCAAGCCCACTCAGCACTCGGTGATGAAACTACGAGAGATCGGATTGCAGCCAGACATGCTGCTCTGCCGAACAGAAAATACTCTTTCCAAAGAAGCGCGCGACAAGATTGCTCTTTTTTGTTCACTGCGGCCCGAGATGGTGATCAGCGCCCGAGATGTGGAGAGCATCTATGAGGTGCCGGTTCTCTATGAAGAGGATGGTGTAGGCGACAAAATCGTCTCGCGGTTGGGACTCAAAGCCAAAGAACCCGACCTCACCGGTTGGGTCAATTTCGTGCGCAAGGTCAAAGAGCCCTCTGCCTATATCCGCATTGCCATCTGCGGCAAGTACACCAACTTGCATGATTCCTACAAAAGCATTGTCGAGTCTTTTGTCCATGCCGGCGTGGAAAACGATGCGAGAGTCGAGCTCAAATGGCTCAATGCGGACAAGATGAATGAAGAAAATATCGATCAGCACCTCCGCGATGTATCCGGCCTGCTCATACCAGGGGGTTTTGGGGAACGCGGCATCGAAGGTAAAATTGCCGCGATTCAATTTGCCCGGGAAAAAGGTTTGCCGTTTCTCGGCATCTGTTTGGGACTGCAATGCGCAGTTATTGAATTCTCCCGCAATGTCTGCGATATGCCCGAAGCCAACAGCACTGAATTCAATCCGAGCACACCGGATCCGGTGATTGATTTGATGGAAACTCAGGTAAAAGTGGTGCAAAAGGGCGGCACCATGCGCCTGGGCCAATACCGCTGCGATATCAAAGCCGGAACGCACATGGCCGCGGCCTATAAAACACTGACGATTTCCGAACGCCATCGACATCGATATGAATTCAACAACAGTTACCGCGATTCACTCGAGAGCAGCGGTTTGCAAATCTCGGGTGTCAATCCGGAGACCAATCTGGTTGAAGCTGTGGAGCTCGTCGACCATCCGTGGTTTGTCGGGGTACAATTTCATCCCGAACTAAAGTCGCGCGTATTGAGCGCTCATCCGCTTTTTCGGGATTTTGTCAAGGCCTGTTTGAATTTCAAGAACGAACGCCAACAACTGCAAGGGGAAGAGCTGGATGAAGACCGTTGAAATCGGTGATATCCGTATTGGGCCCGATGCGCCTCTGGCTTTGATCGCCGGGCCGTGCGTCATCGAGAGCCAGGATGTGGTTTTTAAGACCGCGGAGGCGGTTAAAAAGATTGCTGATAAGCTGCGAATGACGTTTATCTTTAAATCTTCCTATTTGAAAGACAATCGTTCGTCGAGCACTTCCTACCAGGGGCCGGGGTTGGAAAAAGGGCTGCGCATCCTGGAAAAGGTTCGCACGCAAGTCGGTGTGCCGGTTCTTTCCGATATTCACTCTGCCGCCGAGGCTGAAATAGCCGCTGAAGTGCTTGATGTTATACAAATTCCAGCTTATCTCAGCATGCAAACCAGCATTGTCGTGGCAGCGGCACGAACAGGCAAGGCTGTCAATGTGAAAAAGGGGCAGTTTCTCGATCCTTCGGACATGAAAAATGTTATCAATAAAATCGAACATGAGAACAACACCAACATTCTGCTGACGGAACGCGGAACCTTTTTTGGTTACCACAATCTGGTGGTGGATATGCGGGGATTGGTGGTCATGCGTTCACTGGGTTATCCGGTTGTGATCGATCCGACTCATTCGATTCGCGTCTATGGCATCTCTTCCAGCGATCCCCGGGGCGGCACTCCGGAATTTGTTCCGGCACTGTCGCGGGCGGCGATCGCCAGCGGTTGCGAGGCGGTCTTTATCGAGACGCATCCCAATTGTTCCGAAGCGCTTTGCGATGCGGCCAGCATGTGGCCGTTGCCCAGGTTGGAAAACCTGTTGATTCAGCTCAAACGCCTGGATGAGCTGCGCCGAGACATGGAAAAAGATTTTCCGGTGTAGCACATTTTTTGCCGGCAGGTGCCTGAAAACGCGTGCGTTGGCTGCCGGGACTCTGATGGCATATAGGGATAAACAAATGAAAACGGCTGGGGAAACTCGGCATAAAGCAGCAGCAACAGAGGATTTGCTGCTGCTCGAAGCCCGACGCGTTCTGCAAATCGAGAGCGCTGCAGTGTCCAGGTTGATCGATCGCCTGGATGAGTCGTTTGTCCGCGCTGTAGAATTGGTTTACAATTGCCGGGGACGGGTGATCGTATCCGGTATCGGCAAATCCGGCATTGTGGGGCAAAAAATAGCTGCAACCTTGACCAGCACCGGAACTTCGGCCATTTTTCTCCATCCGGCCGAAGCGGTTCATGGCGATCTGGGCATGGTGCTCAAGGACGATCTGGTTATATGCATTTCCAAGAGCGGCAATACGGATGAGCTCTCTCGTCTGTTGCCGGTTTTTAAAAAGATCGGCGTCCCCATCGTTACTCTGACCGGCAACACGCGCTCGGCGTTGGCTGCCAGAAGCGATGTGGTACTCGATGTCAGCGTCGATGAAGAAGCCTGTCCCAACGATCTGGCGCCAACCGCCAGCACGACGGCGACCATGGCTTTGGGCGATGCATTGGCGGTAGCTTTGCTTAAGAAACGCAATTTTCGCGCCGAAGATTTTGCCCGTCTGCATCCGGGAGGAAACATCGGCCGCTTG
>JAFGJN010000294.1 GCA_016929055.1 Candidatus Zhuqueibacterota bacterium | reverse complement strand
TCGTCATCATCGCCCGCGGCGTGGGGGAGGCCTATCAGAAAAAGATGCTGCGGGCCGGCGCCAATAAGGTGATTTCGCCCTATGAGATCGGCGCCCGGCGCATGGCGGCACTGATTATGCGCCCGGAAATCGTCGAGTTTCTCGAAGCTCTGGCGCCGGGTGGAGCTTATGGGCTGCGCATCGAACGCATCGACCTCAAAACAGGCAGCCATCTCGTCGGTAAGCGTCTGGAAGAATCCAATATCAAAAATCTGACCGACGGTGCCATGGTTCTGGGCATCAGTCGAAGCGATGGCGGGATGAAGATCAATCCATCCGGGCGCACGGTGTTGCAAGCGGGCGATCTGTTGTTGTCCATCGGCAACGATGAACAGCTGCAGAAACTGGCCGAACTGGCGCAATAACTCGAATTGTGAAAACGATCATCCGGTCTGAATCAGCGGATCGAATCATGGCGAACAAACCTGATGAAAAGTTGTGGCGGGACTTTTGGCACTGCGCCCATCGCGGTGCCAGTGCCTGGGCGCCCGAAAACACGATGGCGGCTCTGCGCCTCGCTTTGCAGATGGGCGCCAACAGTCTGGAACTGGATGTGCATTTGAGCGCTGACGGCAACGCTGTTCTTTTGCACGACGATACTCTCGATCGCACCACCGACGGCCGCGGTCCGGTTCAAAGGCATTCTCTCGAACACCTGCGCACACTGGATGCCGGATCCTGGTTTGCTCCGGAATTCGCCGGAGAGCCGATTCCGACACTGCAGGAGGTGTTGAGCCGGCTTGAGGAATGCCCGCTGCTCAACATCGAGATCAAAGGCGGGAACGATGTCTCTCGCCTTGCCGAGGTTGTGACAGCCGAGATCCGGAAGCAAAAAGCTGTTGATCGAGTCCTCGTAACCTCATTCGATGCGACAGCCATTCAGGCGGTCAAAGCGATCGATTCAAAAATTGCGGTCGGATTGATCTCGTTTAAGCGGCGTCCGGATCTGTTGCAGGGCGAGTGGGAAGCTGTGAGTTGCCACCACGCGCTGGTGGATGAAGCGTTTCTCGATTCTGCCCGGCAAGCGGGTAAAAAAGTGTTGGTCTGGACGGTGAATGAAACCGAAGCGATGAAGGATTTGCTACGGCTCGGGGTCGACGGAATCATCACCAATTATCCGGATCGACTTGCAAGCGCACGAGAAGATTCGAACTTGTGATTCATAAGCACTCTCTGGTGACCCACTGCTGCAAATGCAATAAAATTATAAAGATATTTTTTGGTCGATTCTGTCAGCGCAGAATCCAGGTATAAGCAATTCAGAATAAAAAACCTTGACAATGAGCCGCAAATATTGTATCTTTTACGGCTTTATTGAAAAGCAATTTATGGTGGGTGTAGCTCAGCTGGCAAGAGCACCAGATTGTGGCTCTGGAGGCCGCGGGTTCAAGTCCCGTCACTCACCCACTGGACATAGCAGATTTCGATACAACGCGCCCCCATCGTCTAGGGGTTAGGACACAGGATTTTCGATCCTGCAACAGGGGTTCGAATCCCCTTGGGGGTGCCAAGCAAACGGGCCGTCGGTTGACCGACGGCCCGTTTTTTTATTGGTGGTCTTGTTTGCTGTATGATCCAGCGGGATGGAGGGAGGTGTCAGATCTTTTGCGACAGTTTTTCTATCTAAACGATGCGACCCTCGTGCATTGTTGTTTTCTTGTGGACCAGCGCAAACCTTAGTAGCCGAAAAACAGGCGACAATTCCAACCTTATTACTTTTCAAAAATAAACAAAACAGGGGATTCTGACTGTCGCCGCCATAAAAAACCAATTGACAGTGATCAAATTAAAATGGGGGCAACCTCATGCGGGTTTTATGGCGTATTTAGAGTGTGATTTTATTTCGTGTTTGTGAGGGCCGTCCGGGGCCATGGGGGATTGCCCGGGTGATCGAGTGTGTTCTCGAGTTGCCGGGTTCAGGTTGTTTCGCGGTTCGGGCACGATTTTTTAAAATGCAATTTCAGGATATAGATGCATTCCATGACCTGTTTTTTTAACCTGGATTCGGTGCGTAGCACCGAATCCCCAATAAACACAACAGCGTATATGCACCCAATGGATGGAAATGGTAGCCGCTGTAAATCAATCAAAATATTAAATATACTGCTGTCCTGATTCTGTTAACACAGAATCAGGGTTTGAGGTTTAATAAGCCTATCCAATTGTTTATATAAGACATAATTTCGTTTGACCCCAAAGTTAGATACGCACGGACGGTGCACCCGACCCCGCAAGTCAATCACAGAGCGGGCAACCCGCTTACCCCGAAGGAGGCTGACCCTGGTTTTTTGAAAAAATGTCAAAAGAGGTAAATGGTCTCCGCCATCACCATCCTGGCAAAAGCCACTCTTGGAATATTTGCACAAAAGTAAGGATTTAATCCGGATGACTCGGCGCTCGTCCCAAAGGAGCAGTCCCTTTTTCATCCCTTTGGGTGATTGTTATTATGGTTGAAAATGATTAATATTTTTTACTAGTAGAGCTAGACAGGATTTTTCATTTAAGGAGGAAATGGTATGAGAATCTCTAGAATCGTTCGAGTTGCAGCCTTTGGCCTGTGCCTTGCAGTGCCGGCCGCGGCTCAGTATATTGGTATCATGCAGTCCGCCGAGACGATGAACCGCGGTACTTACAAGCTTATGGTTGCCCCGGTCATGATAGTCGGCAAATCCGGAGCGGATAACGAATTGGGGGTTGCAGCTCGTGCAGGGTATGCGTTTACCGAACGCTTTGATGCCGAAGCCAAGCTGGGCTTGTTCGAGAATGGTACTTTTATTGGAGTGGATGGCGAGTACTGGATTCTAAAGGATGCGAGAAGGAATACGGGGTTTGATTTCTCGTTGACGGGAGGCCTCAACTGGATGCTCGGGAAAGATAATGGTTACGATACCATGGGATTCGAGATCACGCCTCAGGTGAGCGGGCAGGTGACCGAGAACCTGGAGCTGTGTGGTGCTCTCAATGCTGCGTTTATGTCGATCCAGGATGCACCAACGGGTGTCGACGAGTCGTTCACGAGATTGCATCTCGTACCCGGAGTTGAGTACCGCCTGTCCGATACGATCGACCTGGTTGCCGAGTTTGGTATCGGCATCAACGACGACTCGTCCAACTATATAGGCGCGGGCATCTCGTATTATCTCCGCTGATTGAGAGCTGATTGATCGTACGAGCCTGTAAGTCTTTGCGATAGTGGCCGGGGTGACTTGGCGCTGGCCGCTATCGCGAAAGGCCTGGTGCACAGCCGAGTTCCATTGAGCATTATTCTGCTTCGCATCGCCACTGTTTTGGCGCGAGGCGATTTAGATCGCAAGCGCACAGCAGGTGAGGCGTTTCTCGCATCTTCGTCCACGCAACCCGCCATCCTCCTTCGCGTTTTTTTCAGAGGTTTCCCATGTCTCGAAAAATCAGTGGTTCAGTGGAATTCAATTCCGCCGCAAGCCTGGCGGAGGGCATCAGCGAGCACCGACGCCAGGAGGTTTTGCTCAAGACCGGGGCCTTGCAGAATGCGATTTTCAACAGCGCCAACTTTTCATGTATCGCCACGGACGAAAAGGGCGTCATTCAAATATTCAATTTTGGCGCCGAACGTATGTTAGGCTACAGCGCTGCCGACCTGCTGAACAAGATCACTCCGGCCGATATTTCCGATCCGCAAGAATTGATCGTGCGCGCCAAAGTATTGAGTCCTAGTCTGCGAGCTTTACTTTCGCAACCGTTATGACTTGATTCTGCTTGATCTGCAAATGCCGGTCATGGACGGATTCCAGGTTATGGAAAACCTGAAGGAAATAGAAACGAGTGGCTATCTTCCTGTTCTGGTTATTACCGCCCAACCCGATCACAAGCTGCGTTCATTAAAAGCCGGGGCCAAGGATTTCATCAGTAAACCATTCGATCTGGCAGAAGTATTGATCCGAGTCTACAACATGCTTCAAGTCCGCTTGCTGCATTTGGAAACAAAGAAACTCTGATCAAGTTCTGGCGGAGCAGAATTTATCGGAGCGGCTGCTGCTCAATGTCATGCCGCATGCGATTGCTGAACGCTTGAAAGGTCGTCCTGAAGTGACG
>JAFGJN010000293.1 GCA_016929055.1 Candidatus Zhuqueibacterota bacterium | reverse complement strand
GATTGGTGATTCGCACGGCTATTGTGTTGGGTCGACCGGGTCGAATGGCATCGGTGACATCGCAGCGAAAACTTGTCTCGGCAATGATAGTATATCCAACCAGTTTTTGATTGATGAATACCTCGGCCCGTTGTCGCGCCCCGCGCAAACAGAGGAATATTTTTTCTCCCGTGAAATCGGCGGGAACATCGATGGTCTTCCACCACCAGGAAACGCCTTTATAATTGCCGTTTTTGACCGGGTTGTCGCTGTTTTCGAAATAGTATTCGCCTCGATAGTCGGCAAAACCGAATTTACCCCAAAAATATTGCTCGACCGTGGCCGGCAGGCTTATTTCCACGCCAGCGGAAGGAGAGAGGGAGTCCCAGCCACCGGTCGGCGGATTGACCGGAAGCGTTTCGATCGTATATTCGCCCGGCAAAAAAAGCGGATCGTTCTGCCAGACTGCGGCAGTATCCGGCCACAGACGCCAGCCGTGATCATCGATGGGCAATAGGTGTTGTGCTCCGCCCGTGCCGAACCAAATCAGCGAAAAGAGTGCGATGACTTTGAGCATGTGCGACCTCAGCAGTTGTGCGTTAGCCCATCGCGCATGCCCCGGAGAGACCGATGGCGTACGCGTGGATGGTTGAAAAGGGGATCTGATCAATCGATCTTGTAAGTGTTCAGATCGTGAGTGGCTGGTATCGAAAGCGACATTCTCGGTAAGAAAAAGATAGGAAAAATGGCCGTTCAACGCAACAGAAACTGCCCACCCCGGGGTGCACAGCACCCCGGGGTAGAGTCTCAATCAGGGCAATTCCATAATGGTGACGATGTTTTGTGCTTGAAGCGGAGTGTCAGCATAGGCGCCACTTTTACAGGTGATCGTTGTGACGTTTCGCAAACCCACCACCAGGCGGGTTCCGGTTTCGGCATAGACAATGCCGGTGACCATCACGGCGGTGGTCGGTGTGCGTACCGGTGTGGCGTTGCCGTTGATCTCCATGCTCCAGCTGAAGCCGCTGTCGGTGGATTTGAATACAGCCAGCGTTACATCTGTGGGATCGCTGACAACCGCGACCGTCGCCGAAATGAAATAATAGGCGGTTCGCGGCACGATGAATTCGCCGGCGCTATTCAGATAAGAGCCATTGTCCGAGCTAAAATGCTGAACATATTTAACCTTTTCAGCTGTTGTACCGATATCGAAATTACCCGGCACAAAGGTCTGCTGCGCTGATATGTAACCCCGCAGATAGATCATGGATCGCGATTCGAAAGCGCTGCCGCTCCAGACCAGCTCCACGCCTGATTCGACGGAGGAGGTGGTCGGTTTGGTGTCGGCATCGATTCCGGGAGCCCAGGTGCTGCCACTCCATTTGAGCACCTGGCCGGTTGCGATCGTGGTCGGCATCGAAACGGTTTTGCCCTGGATTTTGTCGAGAGTCAGCGCGTTATACGATCCACTCACATCACCGCCACTGGCAGTCCAGGTCGCCACCCCCTGAGCATTGCCCATGAGCACCCGTCCATTGCCGAGGTTTCAACAATCTGTAAGGTCCCGTTGCGCAGTTCCAGTGTCTGCACCGGGTCGGCGGTCAGATTTTGTCCGATCGCCATTTTTCCTGTGCTGATTACCCGCATCACCGTTTGATCGCTGTTTTTTTTGATTTGCAATTGGGCAAAAATAGGAGAGATTGAGATAGTTAATAAAATCAGGACAGCGAATCGGATTTTTACACTTGTTTGCCGCATTTTCGATCCTCTCGGCTTTTAATATTTTCTCCGGTTAGCGCGTCGAGAGATGAAAGCCACTTGCCGTCTCTACTTCAGACCTGCTTGCGTGTCCGTTCATGGGTTCGATATTCTGATCCCAGAGCTCCCTGGTGACCGGGATGCGTATGTAACAAAATAATTACAGCTGATCAAGGGATGTGACCGATTGTGCTTTTCAAGGTCTGGCTCAATCGTTTTTTCGACTGAACGATGGCCTTTTGTTAGCCAGAAAAAATGGATGCAATTTTCACGTCAGCAACGCTTGACAAAAAATCCGCTCGACTGCTATCTTTACCCAAAAGATTGCCATTCTTTTGGGGCATATGGCGAAACAAAAAAAGTGTTTTCGCCCAACCCGCTGATTTTGCCTTGTTTTCCCACGATAAAATATTATCTTTCGATTGCCAAGTTTATGACATCAGCAAAGCTGTTTGTATCCATTCAGAGTTGAAAGGATAACCCATGAACGGTGTTCGCTTGGGGGATCTGCAAAACCTTTCCATCGATTTTCTGCCGGCGGCGCATGCCGATCCTTATCACAATCGCAACCGGCAACAGAGCGATCCCGGGCGTTATCGCGCTTTGCAGGCGGAAGAAATTGAAATCCTGGTAAAAAATGGCAATCGCGCAGAGAACTGGAACAAGGTTCTGGTGACCGATGCCTTTGATGCCAACCGGGTCCAGAATTGCGAATTTTTCGGTCTGGTGCGCATCGGCGACCTCGGGCCTTATTATCTCGAGTTTCATGATCTACGCCTGCCGGTTGGATTGGTCAATTGTCTGATCGTCTCCTGCGACATCGGCAACCAGGTTGTCCTGCGCAATATTCGTCTGATCGCCCACTATATCATCGGCGACTGTTGTCTTTTGTTCAACATCGATGAATTGACCACGACAAGCCATGCCAAATTCGGGGTTGGCACCATCAAAAAAGGGGAAAAAGAAGACGTGCGTGTTTGGCTCGAGCTGGGCAACGAAAACGGGGGGCGCGCCATTTTGCCTTTTGCCGACCTTTTGCCTGCCGATGCCTGGTTGTGGTCGAAATTCCGCGGCAACCGTCGCCTGATGCAGCGCCTGAAAGAGCTTACCGAGCGCACAGAGGAGAGACAGCGGGGGATTTACGGCCAAATCGATCACCATACGGTTATCAAAAATAGCCGTATCATCAAGGATGCCCGTATCGGTGCGCATGCCTATATCAAAGGCGCCAATAAATTAAAAAACATTACCATCCTTTCCAGCGCCGAGGAGGCGACCCAAATCGGCGAGGGGGTCGAGTTGGTAAACGGCATTGTCGGCTATGGTTCACGTATTTTTTACGGTGCCAAAGGCGTGCGCTTTGTCACCGGCCGCCATACTCAGCTCAAATACGGCGCGCGCTTGATCAATTCAGTCCTTGGCGACAACTCGACGGTTTCCTGTTGCGAAATACTCAACAACCTGATCTTTCCTTTTCACGAACAGCACCACAACAACTCGTTTCTCATCGCGGCTACAATTTTGGGGCAGAGCAATATCGCCGCCAATGCCACCATCGGCAGCAACCACAATTCCCGGTCGCCGGACGGCGAAATTGTCGCTGGCCGCGGTTTTTGGCCTGGACTGGGGGTAACACTCAAGCACAACAGCCGTTTTGCCTCTTTTGTGCTGATCAGCAACGGCCGCTACAGCCGTGAACTCGACATTTCTATTCCCTTTTCGCTTGTCGGTCGCGATGAATCACAAGGATCTCTGCAGGTCATGCCGGGATACTGGTTTCTCTACAACATGTATGCGGTCACTCGAAACAGCTGGAAATTTAAAAACCGCGACAAACGTGTCGTCAAGGCGCAGCATATCGAAACCGAGCTCCTGGCGCCCGATACGATAGAAGAGATGTTTACCGCCATCGATTTGTTGCGCCCGGCAATCGGCAAAGCGTTAGCCATGCAGGATGGAACCGCAACCCCAAACGCCACTGACAGCGATTGGTCTCGCCTGGCCGATTCCTGCTTGTGCCACTATGAAAATCGACTTCTCGATCCGCTGATCGATATCCAAGTTCCTCTGCAAGTCACGCTGGATGGGTTGGAGAATTCACCCCGGCCGGCAAAAATCATCAAGCCCCTGAGCGGTGTTCTTGCCTTTCGCAGCATGATTCACGCGCATGCCCTAAGCGTAATTATGGATTTTATCGATTTCGCCGCAGGAAGACCCGAAAGTGATTCTGCCTGGGTAGAGTTGAAGACCCTTGCAGGTGAAAAGGAGGAGAGGCACTGGTATAATTTGGGCGGACAGATCGTGCCGCAATCGGAATTGGAACGTTTGGTGCAGGATATCGTCGACCGCCGCCTCAGCGAATGGCCGGAAGTGCATCGCCGGTATAATGAACTGTGGGACCTTTATCCGCGGCAAAAGGCAATTCACGCGTTGCATTGCCTACAACGGTTGCGCGGAAAAGCGATCGAGACATGGCAGACGCCTGACTGGCACTGGTTTTTCGACCGCGGCCTGAAAATTCATAAACGGGTGCTCCACTGTGCAGTTCATTCCCGGCAAAAGGACTATAGCAACCCGTTTCGGCGTATGGTCTATGCGGACCGAAAGGAAATGGAGGCGGTTCTCGGCCGAATGTCGGAAAATCCGTTTTTAGCCACCTTGCGAAACGATTTCGGCAACCTGCAGAAGCGGGTCGAACCACTCTTGAATTGGATTGCATCGTCTCAATAAAACGTAAAGATTTACGCGATGTCACCCACGATCCGCCATCGCTGAAAAAGATTCGATTCTAGACGACACGGCGGCTCTATCGGTTTACAAATCATTCGTGATTCCTTTAGTGAAATTTGCCAATAGATTGGGATGTTCTAAAAACGTCAGACAATCATTGCAAGGATCGCAGGCGAAAGGGTTTTCTTTCGCACGAATGGACAGGAATAATACAAACCCAATTAAAAAAAGAAAGGATCCCATGATTAAAAGATTGCAGATGGTATTTGGCTTTTTATTGCTGATAACGGTTTCGAGCGAAGCTCAGTTTTCCGCCGAAGTAGAACTGGGCCGGGTCAGCAGCGGTTACAACGATGTTCGGATTCCGGGTGACGCGGGCGGACTCTTTTCGCTTTCCGAAGAGCTGTCGATCGATCCGGAGGCTTTTTATCGGGTTCGTCTCGCTTATACCTGGGGTGAGCGCCACACGCTTCTGGCGTTGCTGGCGCCTTTGGAATTGCAAGCAGGCGGGACGCTCGATCGAGAGATCTTTTTTCTGGATCAGACCTTTGCTCCCGAAACGCCGCTTTATGCGACCTATCGTTTCAATTCCTACCGATTGACTTACCGTTATGCGCTCAAGCGATCGCCGCGGTTGAACGCAGCGCTGGGTTTTACCGCCAAGATCCGTGATGCTGAGATCGCCCTCACCGATGGCCGAAAACGCAGCAGCAAAACCAATATCGGATTTGTGCCCATCGTTCATTTTCACGTCGATTGGCGGTTTGCCGGTCCGGTCGGCGTCTTGCTCGACGGCGATGCCCTTGCCGCACCCCAGGGCCGGGCCGAGGATGTGCTTTTGGCGCTGACCTATCGTGCCACAGATGATCTGAATGTTCGTGCCGGCTACCGCATCCTCGAGGGCGGTGCGGACAACGACGAGGTCTATAACTTTTCCCTGTTTCATTACATCACCGCCGGGGTGCAGATCATTTTTTAAATGTTTATAACCACCCCGGGATGCCCGCCACCCCGGGGTATTAACCTCAACACACACCCCGGAGTGCAAGGGTAGGTCGCGTCGAAAGATTGTTTTTATTCAAGTTATTTATCCCGGGGTAGGAAGAACCCCGGGGTGGATCAGTCGACGCATACCCCGGGGTTGGAGAGGAAGATGCCCGAAACACTTTTTGATCTCGTCATCCTCACCGCCGCAAACGAACGACAGGCTGACGGTTTTCGCCTTCAACTCGAGTGGCGATTGAAAAACGGCGAATTGCCCGCCGCAACCGACTTTACTGTCCTGGCCGATCCTCTCGGCAAACGCATCGGCTCCGGCGGATCCACTTTTCTCGTTCTCGATCACCTTCTGCAATCGGCCGAGGGTGACCCGAATCGGGCTTTTCACAACCGGCGTATTCTCGTGCTCCATTCCGGCGGGGACAGTCGACGACTTCCCGCTTATTCGCCGCTCGGCAAGATCTTTGCCCCACTCCCGAGTGAACGCTATCGAGCTCTCTTTGATGTCATGCTCGAAACGTATGCCCGTCTGCCCTTCGACGATCAAGGCCAATTTATCGTTACCTC
>JAFGJN010000292.1 GCA_016929055.1 Candidatus Zhuqueibacterota bacterium | reverse complement strand
GCCTTCAGCGATCTGCAGCACCGGTCCCAGGCCTTTGACCAGATTGAGCCGCGACAGGGTCACCGGCATCTCGCCGACGGTGACAAACTGGGACGAGAATCCGCCGCCGCGGAAATAGCCCAGATTGGCCGGACACCAGCGGGTGGCATCCAGGCATGCCTGAACTTCTTGCGGCTCGATCTCCCAAAAGGGTTTCATCACCGGTTTGCCGTCGCGCGACTGACGACCGCAGCCGTCCAGAGCGGCAGAGCCGGAATTGATGAGATGGATGATACCGTCTTTGGCCTTGCCGGTCGGCGCTTTGCCGGTGACGCGTTGGATCGCCTGCGGGCTCCAGTAGGTGCGCACATCGGCAAAAACCTGCGCCGTGTCGGTGAGCAGATGGCCGAAAAGCATGACCGCGCCGTTGAGGCTGTCGTTTTCGGTGGCCACCAGATAGGGCTGGCGAATGCCGTTCCAGTCAAAGGAAGAGTTGAGAATCGCTTCCATGAAATCGCCGTTGGGAAAATGATCGGTCCACTGGCGCTGTCCCTGGAATCCGGCGAGCAGGGCGTTGTGGCCCAGCGCCTCTTCGCCATAGCCGAGTTCGGCCAGAACCGGATTGCCGACCATCAGGTCGCGGGCGATGAGGGTCATTTTGACCACGGTTTCCCATTCCCAATCCTTGCGCTGACGCGAGCTCTGCTGGTCGGCGGGATTGAGATCAGGCCCTTCGGGGCAATACTTTTTCACCCATGCCAGGGCGCGTTCGTATTCGTCGCGGTCATAGATCTTTTCTTCAAAACGGCGCACAAATTCCGACATGTCGATCGTCTCGTTGCGCATGCCAAGCCAGCTGTGAAAAAAGTCGTCATCGACCACCGAACCGGCGATGCCCATGGACACGGATCCCATAGAGAGATAGGACGTGCCGCGCATCTCCGCCACGGCGAGTGCGGCTTTGGCAAAGCGCACCAGTTTTTCCGCCACATCATCGGGAATCGATTCATCGCCGGCGTCCTGCACGTCGCGGCCATAGATGCCAAAAGCGGGCAACCCCTTCTGGGCATAACCGGCCAGAGCGGCAGCCAGATAGACGGCCCCGGGCCGCTCGGTACCGTTGAATCCCCATACCGCCTTGGGAATCAGCGGGTCGGCGTCCATCACTTCGGTGCCATAGCACCAGCAGGGGGTAACGGTCAGCGACACGCCGACGCCTTCACGGGCAAACTTGTCGGCTGCGGCCGCTGCTTCGGTCACCCCGCCGATGCAGGTATCGGCGATCACGCATTCCACCGGCAGGCCATTGGGATGGCGCAGATTCTTTTCGAGAAAAGCAGCGGCGCGCCGGGCCATGCCCATCGTCTGATCCTCGAGCGATTCGCGCACCCCTTTGCGCCGGCCGTCGATGACCGGCCGAATGCCGATTTTCGGCAATGTGCCGACCAACCGCTGTACTGGAGCCGTTGTTTTGAATTCCTGATCCTTGCTCATGATCGTCATTCCTTCGTTTTGATCCTTCAGTCGCTCAACTGCCGGTCATAACTCGCACCGTCTCGCGCGCGACCACAATCTCTTCATCGGTTTTCAGCACCAGCGCCCGGATTTTCGACCCCGGGGTGGTGATCACTTGTGCGTGCGCTGCATTGGCCTCGTCATCCAGCTCAAGTCCGAGAAATTTCAGCGCCGACAGCACCTCCTGGCGCAGATCGGCATTGTTTTCGCCGATACCCCCGGTTAAGGTCACGGCATCCACCCCCTCGAGCAGGACGAGATACTCGCCGATATAGCGCTTGATGTCATAGATAAATTTGTCGCGCGCCAGTTTGGCGCGTTCGTCGCCTCGAGCGATCGCTTCTTTGATTTCGCGCATATCCGCCGAGATACCCGACAATCCTTTGAGCCCCGCGTTCTTTGAGCATTCGGCCAGCGCCTGTTCCAGAGTGATGCCCTTTTTCGCCATGATATAGGGCAGCACAAAGGGATCCATGTCGCCGATGCGGGTGCCCTGAATCACTCCCGATTGCGGGGTAAAACCCATGGAGGTATCGATCGATTTGCCGTTTTTATAGGCGCACAGCGACGATGACCCGCCCAGATGACAGGTGATGACGCGATGATCGTCGGCCGGCAAACCGAGCACGCGCACAGTTTCGGCGGTGACAAAACGGTGCGAGGCGCCGTGATAGCCGTATTTTTTCACCCCGTATTTTTCGATCCAGTCATAGGGCGTGCCGTAGACGCGCGCATAAAGGGGCATGTCCAGGTGAAAACCCGGTTCAAACACACCCACCAGCGGTGTTTTGGGCAGCATTTCGCGAAACATATAAATGGCCGTGAGATAAGGCGGATTGTGGGCCGGCGCCAGATCGCGGTAATCCTCCATAGCCTGGAGAACGGCGTCGTCCAGCAGAACCGAACCGTTTTTGTCGCCGGCCTGGATGGTCTTGAAACCGATGCCGTCGATAGCGTCGAGATTCTCGAGCAGACCGGTTTTTGGATCGGTCAGAAAGTTGAGGGCGTGCTCAACCGCCTCGCGATGGCTGGGCACCGCAGCCCGGGTCTGCAGCACCTGACGATCACCGACCCAATAGGTGATGATGGCATCATCGCTGCCGACGCGCTCGGTATAGCCGCGCGCCAGCTGCTGTTCCGCCGGCATGTCGAGCAACTGGAATTTGAAGGAGCTGGAACCGATATTGCAGACGATTATTTTGATCGGATTTGGTGATCGTTTCATCGTGGCAACCCTCTTTTGCAATTCACAAGTAACGACGCGGCAGTTGCCGCCGCTTCAAGCGGGGCGTTTCGCTTGACGAAACGGATGTCGGGCGGGAGAAAAAAAACAGCCGGACAAACGTTTTGCTCGTTTGTCCGGCTCAAAGATTATTTCAAACGACTGAGAACAGCTTCGGTAACCTGACGCACCAGCTGTTCGCGATCCGGATGGTTCTCCGGTCCCGACCAGGCAGTGGTGATATCGCACGAGCCATCCTCTTCGCAGCTGAGACAGGGCGAAGAGGTGGTGATGCCGGCTCGTTTGCGGATCTCCATCAGTTTGTCCACATCCCCGCTCTTGAGCACGTTCAGATGCCCGAGCTGTTTGGCGACGAACTGAATTTTGGCCGCGTGATCGAGGGTTTCCATCTTGTAGTAGGCGTTATAGATATCCTTGCCGATGGTCAGAGCGCCGTGGTTGGCCAACAAAAACGCGTCGTGATCCTTGAGATACTTGAGCACCGGCGCGTAAAACTCTTCCGTACCGGGCGTTCCGTATTCGACCAGAGGAACTTCGCCGAGAACAATAATGACCTCGGGCAGAACGCATTTATCCATCGCGAGACCGGCCACTGCATAGCCCGTCGCATAGGGCGGATGAGCGTGACAGACGCTGTTGACGTCGGGACGATCCTTGTAGATCCGCAAATGCATAAACACTTCGGAAGAGGGTTTGCCGGTATTGGACAAAAGCTTGCCGTCCATGTCCACCAGCACCATATCTTCCGGCTTCATAAATCCCTTGCTCACTCCGGTCGGAGTGATCAGAACGCGTTTGTCATCCACCCGGGCGCTGATGTTCCCGTCGTTCGAGGCGACAAAGCCGTGGTCATAGACGCGTCGCCCCACCTCGACCAGATCGCGTTTCAACGCAAAAATGGATTTTTGCAACGCTCAGCTCCTTTACGCTTTTACGCCTTTGGCAGGCAGCATTTTTTCGACGTCGGCATGCGGTCTGGGAATGACATGTACCGAAACCAGTTCGCCGACTTTTTCAGCTGCTGCTGCGCCGGCATCGGTGGCCGCTTTGACCGCGCCTACATCGCCGCGCACGATAACAGCGACCAATCCGCTTCCGACCTGGGATTTGCCGACCAGCTCGACATTGGCCGCTTTGACCATCGCGTCGGCAGCTTCGACCGCAGCGACAAAGCCACGGGTTTCAACCATGCCCAATGCTTCTTGTGCCATGATTCACTTCT
>JAFGJN010000291.1 GCA_016929055.1 Candidatus Zhuqueibacterota bacterium | reverse complement strand
CCGGGCGGTTATGGGCGGCTGCAACTGGTCGAGGGTACCCATACCACCCGCGCCTGTACGTGGGAAAACGCCGTCGACGGCGACATCTATTGGTGGGACGGTACCACCGAAGGCGGCATCGACGCAACCGGAACCGCCTGGGCAATCTTTGAATTCATCGACGAAAGTATTCGTCCGATTCACACCATCCGACTGTTGACCGACACCGGCGTAGGGTGCGACCCAATGATGGGTCGACGAATTGATTCGCAAAATGGCAACGGAATTCATACAAGGTGTGATGCGGGGAAACAGGCCACCGAATTCGAGGTCTGGGTCTCAACCGATGGTATCGCCTTAACCAAAGTGCTGGACGCCACCAAGACCAACAATGTCTGCACGCCTTGTGAATTTTTCGACGACTGGATGACCTGGCAGATCGATCCGGTGGATGCCAAGTACATCAAGCTGGTTCTGAAACAGCCGCAGAAATACGGCTATATCGCTCTGGGTGAATTCGAGGTCTGGTTCGACGCCCCGCTGGCCGATGCCGGCGAAAGCAGCCTGTCGCTTGCCGGCGATCAGGTGACGGTGACGGTCAAGGACGCCGATGGCAATCCGATCAGCGGTCTGACCCATCACGACATTGTCATCTATAGCTACAACACCGATGGCTATTATGGCGATCCGCGCACGGCGCTGGGCGTTTTGATCGGTGAGGACGCCGGTGAACCGGGCGTCTATACCGGCATGATCTCGAACAAGGGCGTGGTTCGCGCTTCGGTCAACGGCGTGCTGATTCCAGGTGCCGGTTCTGCTGGTCAGGCAGCCCAACCGCTGGCCTTGCCCAAGAGCGAAGAACTCGAGCCGGTTCAGGCGCTGCCCACCGAGTTTGCCCTGGATCAGAACTATCCGAATCCCTTTAATCCGCAGACCACCATCCATTACCAGCTGCCGGAAGCGACAGAGGTCACGCTTGCCATCTATGACCTCAGCGGCCGCGTGGTGGCAACCCTGGTCGATGGCTTGCAGCCGGCCGGCTATCACAATGCCATCTGGAACAGCAGCGACCAGTCGAGCGGAATCTACTTTTACCAGCTGACCGCCGGCTCTTATCGCGCCGTCAAACGCATGGCCCTGGTGCGGTAAAGGAATCGACATCTCTTGCTGGTTTCAAGCGTTCGGCTGAAAGGCAGGTAAAAAAACCGGGTCGTCCATTTGGGCGGCCCGGTTTGCGTTTTGTGCGGCGGGGGAAAGTACACACCCGCTACGTTTGTTTTGCTTTGTTCGCTACTTTATGTCGCCCTTAGAGTTTGGGATTGATCAGCGGTTTTAATCCCGGGCCTGCGACGCGAGCTGGTCCGTTTGGCACTTTCAGAGCCGGTGGCTGGTGTGGGGGATTGGGGACGAGAACGATTGATTCGGGCAAGTTCTTTTAACTTTCGCAATTCGCACTTTTACTTTCTTCACTTCGCCTTCGGCTCTGCCTTGCGCTCGGTTGGTGGCAAGTGTTGCGGATTGAGATCGATTTGTGTGCCGGAAAAATCGTGCATTTCCGCGGGCGCAAGGCAGGATCCTGCGGCGCCTGCGCGAGCCTCCTCGGCCGCAAGAACAGCGGCCTGCGGGGTCTCGCTCCGGACTGTTTTATGGGGCGGGTTGTGCGGTAAAAGTTGGAGCGATTCAGTCCAAGCAGTTCTGCACCTTGCGCCATGTTGCCATGAGCCCGTTCGATCATGCGCAACAGGTGCCGACGCTCGAATTCCAGACGCGCGTCATGCAATCGGGTGAGGCGATCGGTGTTCTTGTCGGTTGCCGACAGATCGAGCAGGCCGGCGAGATCGCTTTCATCGACCATCGCCTTGTTCGATAAAATCACCAATCGTTCGACAAAATGGCGCAACTGGCGGATATTGCCCGGCCAGGCATAGTTTTGCAGTGCTGATCGTGCATGATTCGACAGCTGTGGCAGCGCGTAACCGCGTTCGCTGTTGATCCGCTGCATGAAATGATCGAGAAACACCGGGATGTCCTGCCGCCGCTCGCGCAGCGGTGGTACATGGATGACAAAGACCGCCAGGCGGTAATAGAGATCGGCGCGCAGCCGGTTGGCAGTCATTCCGGCCTCCAGATTTATGTTGGTGGCGGCGATCAACCGCACATCGACCTGATCTACATCCTTCGCGCCGATGCGCTGAATCTCGCCGCTCTCGAGAAACCGCAGCAACTTGGCCTGCGCCGGCAGCGTCAGTTCGGCGATTTCATCCAGAAACAGATGCTGTGATTGGCCTGGTGAATGCGGCCATTGTGGTTGCGGTGCGCACCGGTGAAGGCACCCCTGACGTGACCGAACAGCTCGCTCTCCATCAGCGTTTCCGGAATGCCAGGACAATCCATCTTTTCCAGCCGACAGTCGCGGCGCCGGCTCTGGTGGCGCAGGGCATGAGCCACCAGTTCCTTGCCCACTCCGCTCTCGCCGTGAATGAGCACCGGGCTGTTCGTGGGCGCGATTTTATCGATCAGATCCCGCACCTGCTGCAGGGCGGGCGATTCGCCCACCATGCGGCTCTGCCCTTCGAGCTGATCGCGAAAAAACGACAACTCGCGGCGGTTCTGATACCAGGCAACAGCCTTGCGCACCGTCACCACAATGCGCTCGCGACTGAATGGCTTTTCGATAAAATCATAGACGCCGACTTTGATGGCGGCAACCGCCTTTTCGATAAAGCCGTGGGCACTGATGAGAATGATCGGCAGATCCACAGAGGAGGCGAGAATCTCCTGCGCCAGCTCCAGCCCGTCCCGATCGGTCAGCAACAGATCGAGGAGAATCGCATCGGGCATTTCTTTTTCCAGACAGGCCAGGGCTTTCCGGCCGGTCAGGACGGCCAACCCCAATCCGGTGCCGCCGCTCTTGAGGGTAAAGTAGGCGTCCGTAACTTGCGCCAGAAACTCTTCCGGAATGCCACACCCGGCGTCCTGAATGCGACAATCGCTAAAATCACGGCCGATTTTGCCATCATCACTGGCGGCGAAGATCTGAACCAGTCGAGTGGAAATCAGGATTCGCCCGCCGTCCGGCATGCTGTCCACGACGTTGAAAAAGATAGACAGCAAAAAGAAAAACAGAATTCGTGCATCCCTGACCGTGATCACAGCCAATCCATCCCCTGTCGATCGATCGTCACACGACTCACCGGACAACCGGAACTCTTGTCCACATTTCGGGCGTCCTGTCCAGGAATACCCGGGTTTCCAACCGATTGTCTTGTCGATGGTTAAGAAAAGAGCAAAATCTTGCTTTTTAAAAGCACCGGTACAGATAAAAATAAAAAGAAAACGCGCCTAAAATTAATTCTGAAAAAGAAGGTTTTTTCCGTCCGCTTTTTTTCCTATATTCGGACTCACAACAGCTCTATTCTCGAAAAATCGTTCACACGTTTATACGTTCTCACGTTCCGACGTTCACACGTTCCAACGTTCACGAGACTGTGTGAAAACACTTTGTATGTATCGTATCTAATTTGCATATTCCAGAGTAAAACAAAGGAGTTCTAATGCGAT
>JAFGJN010000034.1 GCA_016929055.1 Candidatus Zhuqueibacterota bacterium | reverse complement strand
TCCGCATTCTGAAGGGAACGATGAAGGGCCACAGCGCTGCGGCGTTGGTCAGGCGTGAGATAACGGTTTCGCGAGCTCATGGCTAGCCCGTCGTTTTCGCGCAAAATCGGCGCGACGATCAGCTGGATATCATAATGCAGATCAGCAACCATGCGCTGGATGACCAGCGCCTGCTGTGCGTCTTTTTGGCCGAAAACAGCAATATGCGGTTTGACGATATTGAACAGCATCGCGACCACCGTTGTAACACCGCGAAAATGGGTCGGACGCGAAGCGCCGCAGAGAACTGCGGTCAATCGTTCGACCTGAACGCTTGTGAGGTGGGGCGAGGCGTACATCTCGGAATCCGACGGAGCAAAAATGATGTCGGTTCCGGCATCAGCGGCCAGTTTTTTGTCGCGCTCAAAATCTCGCGGATAGCGATCGAAATCCTCATTCGGTCCGAATTGTGCAGGATTGACATAGATGGACATCACGACGCAATCCGCTTGCCGGCGAGCGGCATGGACCAGACTCAAATGTCCGGCATGCAGATAACCCATGGTGGGAACCAGGGCGATTTTTTTACCGGCCAAACGCTGTGTTTCAGCCCATTTGGTCATTTCCGGAATCGAGCGAATGACGATCATTGTTCCTCGGGATTATCGATAACTCTCTTCTTCAGAGGGAAAATCAGCTGATTTTACATCTCGACAATAGGATTTGACCGCAGTCTGAATTTGATCAGCGAGTTCGGCATAGCGGCGTACAAATTTGGGATGAAAATCGGTAAACAAACCGAGCGCGTCTTGAGCGACCAAAATCTGCCCATCACAATGCACGCCGGCACCTATGCCGATGGTTGGGATCTCGAGCTTTTTAGTGACCTGACGGGCCAAATCAGCCGGGATTTTTTCCAGCACCAGCGCAAAAACACCGACCTCCTGCAAAGCCTGGGCATCCTCTACAAGCTCCTGAGCGGCTTTTTCGCTCCGCGCCTGGACCGCATAACTTCCAAAGGCTCGAATGGATTGGGGTGTCAAACCCAGATGACCCATCACCGGCATCCCGGCTGCCACAATTTTTTCGATACAGGGAACGGAACCTCGCCCGCCTTCGATCTTGACAGCATCCACCAGTGCCGTCTTGAAAAATTGCCCCGCATTGCGAACCGCTTCCTCAACGCTGACCTGATAGGAAAGAAAAGGCATATCGGCAACCAAAAGCGCGTTCCTGACACCCCGTCGAACGATTCGGCTGTGATAGAGGGCTTCATCCATCGTGAATGGCAAAGTGGTCTCCTGCCCCTGAAATACCATGGCACAGGAATCACCCACCAAAATCACATCGATTCCAGCCTCATCGAGCAAACGCGCGAACAAATAGTCATAGGCCGTGAGGGCAGCGATCTTTTGCCCGTTCCGTTTCATCTCAATGATGGCTGGAACGGTGCGTGTCTCCACTTTCATAAGCGCTTGTCATTACCTGTCTGGATCTTAAACGTCTATTAGAAAGTACCTGACAGGGTGAAGCGGTTCAAACTTCCAATTTCACCGTGAGAGGTCAGAGAATAGTCGATTTGCAGTTGTTTGAGCAGCAAGCCAAAGCCGATCGCCGCTCCAGCAAAGCGATCTTTGGAAGTTCCGACCTGCATTTCTTGTCCGAGATGATCATATCCCAAACGCAGAAAAAACTTGTCGCTGAGTTGAAACTCGCCGCCTACTGCTCCGTGCCACTCTTCTCGGTTGTATTTATAGAGCGTAAAGCTAAAAAAAAGTGGCAGATGAGCCAGTTTTTTAGAGAATCCCGCCCGGTAATGAAACGGCAGATCGTCCTTTTCATCGACAAAAGCGCTGAGAGCAGCGCCGATGTTAAAAAAGCCTGCAGCCACATGCAAATCATGATCGGGAAAGGTATAGATCACCCCGCCGTCCATGGCCACGGCTTCGGCGCTGTAATTATCGATTGAGGTGTGGATGAATTTGGCGTTCATTCCGACACCGAGATGGGTCAGCGGTTCAAAAGCAAAAGTCGCCGCAAGGCTCAGGCTGGAGGCCCCAAAATCGCCCAGTTCCAAACCGGTGTTGTCGCGTTTTTTAAACTCGCCGAAATCGATATAAAGTGCACTTATGCCCACTTTTCCCCAGGGATCGAGTGGTTGGGAATAACCGACGAAACCGGAATTGAGGTCGAGCACATGATTGAGATAGGTTGCGGTGGCGGTCCGATTTTTGAGCTGAAACAAACCCGCAGGATTGTAGTAAACCGCATGGATGTCGCCCGGAACCGCAAGAAACGATCCTCCCATACCCGCAGCACGGGCCCCGACCTGGGTGCGTAAAAACGAAAATCCCACCGTGCCAGGCGAACTCGCCCAAAGGGACGCAACGCCCAAAAAAATAAATGCAATTAAACCCTTGGTTTTCATAATCATCTCACAGCTTTTATGCGACCGCCTCAATCGAGAGGAAATAAAAAAGAGCCACCTGTCGGATTCGAACCGACGACCTGCTCATTACGAGTGAGCCGCTCTACCAACTGAGCTAAGGTGGCTTAAAGAAATAAAATATGTCCAATAATGTATCATTTTTTTTTTTATTATCAAGAAAAATTTGCTGGTTCATTGTCATGGTTCTTAAAAAAAAAGCACGCCAAAACAATATGGGCAATTTCTAGTATTCCGCCCCGGTAATACCCAAGCGGCCGTTGCAACACAAAAAACCCCATCCAATTGAGGGTTTGCAAAGCACATCGATTTGTTTTTAACTCGGCTGTCATTCCAGCCAGAAAGCGTTACGGTAGTGGTGCAATTCGGGCTTGTCGCCGTCTCGACCCATGCGCCACTGCAGGGCGATGACGTCAAAGCGGCAATCCTGATCAATGATTTGGCGGCTGTAGAGATAGCATTCCGCTGTATGTGCGATTTTCTCTTGTTTGCGCTGGTCCACCCGCATCTCGGGTGGGCCGAACCCGGTTTGCCGATTGCTTTTTACCTCCACAAACACCAGCGTTTCGCCGTCGCGCCCGATGAGATCGATTTCACCACTCCTGGTACGAAAATTTCGCTCGATTAGTTCCCAGCCCAAATCGAGCAGGTACTGCGCCGCAATTTCTTCGGCTTGTTTGCCGATTCGAACATTCGATGATTTGCCCATGCACATCACCCAGGCAACCGGAATGAAAAAGTCCGGCGATGGATTACGGAAACACCGTTCTTCTTGATTGCATACAGATGTTCGCGAGTCGGATAGCCCTTGTGCTTGGCAAATCCGTATTGTGGAAAAAGACAGTCGTATCCTCGCATGAGTTCATCCCGAGTTTCTTTGGCCAAAATAGAAGCGGCGGCGATGGAAAGCGAACGAGCATCGCCGTGGACCAGTGGCGTGCAAGGAAGCGCGACCGGTGGTGCAAAGTTGCCATCCACCAGCACTGCATCGGGACCAAGTTCAAGGCGCGACAAAGCGAGCGCCATTGCCTTGAGGCTGGCCCGCAGGATATTCAATTGATCGATTTCTCCCTCATCGACCCGGGCGACGGCCCATGACAAAGCCCGTTCACGAATGATCGGCACCAATTCCCGCCGTCTGGACATGGACAGCTTTTTGGAATCCATAATGCCGGGAATGATCGGCGTCTCGAAGGGAAAGACAACCGCTGCTGCGACAACCGGTCCTGCCAGAGGACCGCGTCCAGCTTCATCACATCCGGCGATCCATCGATATCCCAGGCGCCACAATCGCCGTTCAAAATGCAGCAAATCGCCATCCACTATCTCAGATCTCTTTTTTTTTCATATTGCGCTTCGGTTCTGAAACTCACGGATGTACCGGCGGTGTCGGCAATTCGGATTCTTTTTCGCTTTCGCTCGATGCTCCGCTGATTTGCGTCACGACCAGCGCCGTCACCATGGCCGCTCCGCCAGCCCAGGTCGTCCATTTTTTCCAGATGGGTAGTTTGCGCTCAAGCTCGACCAGCAAAGAGTCCTGCGTGCCCGGAGAGATGGACACGCGAACCAAATGGTCTTTGTATCCTTTTTGCGAGACGATCAGTTGATAGTCACCCGGCAACAGCGAGAGGAACCGGGCCGGGATTCCCTCATCGGTTTGCGGGCCATATCGAGAATCCATCAGGATAACCTGGGAAAATATCGGCTCACAGTAAACCAGCAAGCCGCCCAACAGCGCATCCCGGCTCTTTTGATAGCGATCGGCCAGATCGGGCGGGATTCGGGTGCGGTCCGGCTGTCGATTAGGCTGCAGGCGCACCGCTTCATGAAACACTTTATCGATCAGAACATCGCTTTCACCTTGTCGAATCAGAGAAAAACCAACATAGAGATTGGCCTGAAAAAGAGTTTCGGGATCGCTCTCGCGTTGCTGCAGAAGCGGTCTAAGAACGGCGATGGCTGAATCGAACTGCGCAGCATAAAAATGGCGCATTCCCTCTTCCAGACTTTGAGAAGCCAAATGGCTTTCCTGGCCCAGAAGCATGCGACTTTCGATACCGAGCATTGTCAGGACACAAAAAAGCACAACCCTTTTTTCGCCTTTTATTCGCAACACCTGACTACCTCCGCTCCAATCCGGCCGACGGGTTGGAGCTTCCCGACGGAGTGGACTGTTTTATCGGTTTGTTGACCGATCTTGTTTATTTCAACAGCACAATTTTTCGAATTTGCCGGAATCCGTTTGTTTGCAAATGAACAAAATAAACCCCTGATGCCAAAGGATGACCACGGGAGTCGAGTCCGTCCCAATAGCCATCATAATAGCCGGGATGGCGATAGCCCTCGTGGACCAGTCTCACCTCCTGGCCGAGTATGTTCAAAATAATCACTCTGACAGGAGCCGCTTCGGCGATGCGATATGGGATAATGATGCGTGCATTAAAGGGATTGGGGTAGCCGGGATCGAGTCCGCAGGTTGCGGGCACATCCGCCTGGATGCCCGCCTCCCGGATGAATGCCGAGGTTCCCATGGCGAGCTGAAAGACACGGATGGTATCCGCACGACTCGGCCAAAAAGTGTAAATGGAATCCCGCGTCAGTTCCACCGTGCGGCCACGGGCAGAATCGATGAGCACCACCTGGTGATCGATGCCATCGAAGCACTTTTTCATACTGATGTGCACCGGGCTGCGATCGTCTCGCGTTTCGACCGTAAACCTCCAGATGCCGCCCTCGGCCGGCGCCCGGAAATCGCTGGCAAACAAACGGTTGCGCAGAGGCCATTCGGGGCGATCGAAATAG
>JAFGJN010000290.1 GCA_016929055.1 Candidatus Zhuqueibacterota bacterium | reverse complement strand
TCGAGCTGCATGGCTGACTCTCCTCAAATAGAAAGGCAAAAACATAGCTGGCGAACGCACGGGCTCTGAATGGGATCGCATCTATCGGTTTCAGGTCAGCTCGGAAAGAAAGGGAATCGAATCGGCGGCGCCGGGTCGGGTAACGCAGATTGCCGCTGCCCGCGAAGCCAGATCCAGCGCTCGTTCCGCCTGGCCGCTGCGTTCCCATTCGGCGAGGAAATAACCGATAAAGGTGTCGCCTGCGGCGGTGGTGTCGACTGCCTCGGCCGGATAAGCGGGTTGTTTGATAATCTCCTGCTCCTGCAGCAACCAGGCGCCGGCCTTGCCCAGCGTGAGGACAATTTGGGTTTGCGGGAAAAGTGTTTTCAGCGTTCGAGCCATGTGTTCGGGTTCGTTTTCTCCGGTCAAACCGGCGGCCTCCACGGTGTTGAGAATGAGGCAATCGACCTGTTTGAGTGCAAAGTCCTTGACCGATTCGGTCATGGGGGCGGGGTTAAACACCACTCTCAATCCCTTTTGCGCGGCGGCTTGAATAAACTCCCCAACAGCCGAAATTTCATTTTGCAGCAACAGAATGTCTTGCGGTGCAAAGTTCGACAAAATAGCGGTCGCATCGTTTGCAGTGAACGCATGATTGGCGCCGGCTGTAATAATGATCGCGTTTTCGCCTTCCGGAGTGACCTGGATGATGGCATGGCCGGTCGGTGCTTCTACCGTTCCCACCCAGCGAGTATCCACGCCTTCCCGCTGTAGTCGTTCGCGCAACCAGTCTCCCTCGCTGCCGATATGTCCGACATGGTGGACTCGGGCGTTCGCGCGAGCCAGGGCGATGGATTGGTTGAATCCTTTGCCGCCGCTAAAGATTCGATAGGTGCTGCTGGCCAGGGTTTCGCCTGGACGGACAAAATGATCCACAGCGTAAACATGGTCGATATTGATCGAACCGGCATTGATGATTGCAGACATTTGGTTTTCTCCCGCTTTTGCTGTCAGTCTTTTGACTTTTGTTCGCTTACGCCGATTTCGACTTGCGCGTCCAAAAGGTACTCCCCTGTTTCGGCAGCCGCAGTGAGCAATTCGACCAGAGCTTTGGCTTTTTCCCTTTCCAACTCTTTCAATTGCTCCAGTTGCGATAAAACACTTGCCAACAATTCGCGATTGGCCTCTTTTGTATAGACAACGAAAGGCAATTCGACCGCTGCCAATTCTGCCGCCTGGTGTATATCCAGGATTCGTGTTGGTGCGGGGAATTCGACCAGGAGAGGTTTTACATCGATTCTGACTGGTCTTTGCTGTGTCAAAGTGGTCAGGTCGATATCCAATGTCAGTGGATTGTAAACAATGCTCCATTGGGTATCGGATTGCCGGACGGAAGCCAGGATATCAAAGGCTGTCGATGAACTCGTTGCCTCATTCGATATTTCCGCTCGATGCAATCCAATCACGGTACGCACAAATCGGTCCGGTGACTCGGGTCCCGAGTGGACGGTCATATCGCCGCCATAGCCTTCGTGTTGATGTAAATACTTGAGCGAGTTTTTATAAGTGTTATTCGTCAGAGCAGGGTAGGGCAGGCCATCTGCATGATGTACGATGGTTTGACCATTCAAATATTCGATAACAGCTGCCTGGCCCTGTTGATCAGCAATGAAAAAATGCAGATGGATGAACAACCGAACGGGGCGTAAAAGTGAATCGCTGTCGATGACCTGCTGTACGGTGGAACAACAGTCCAACTGGTATTGAATCCATTGAAATTCATTGACTGCCATTCGATCATCACGATCGGGATAACGAGATGGTGAATAGGCCAAACCTTCTATAACCAAACCGGCTTCGTTCATTCCACCCACGGGCAATTCTTTGCCGAATTGATTAAAAGTGAGGCTGGCATACTGGGATACCCATTGCATCGGCGTATCATCGGTAGGGATAACGGCGGTTTTGTTCACACCGCTCGGATTGGTCACCAGCAGTCCATCTCCGATCGGCCAATCGAGATTTTTACCGATCCACAGGCCCTCAGCTGTTTTGAGACAAAAAGCGGTACAAGCGAGGTTACAAGATGCACAGATCAGCAAAAGTGCGTTCATCCAGATAAAAACATCGAACTTGAATCGATGGCTCATAGCTGCCTTCCTTTCAGGATGCGGGTTTCTCTTTCCCTTTGATAAAATCCTTATCGGAATAAAACCCTTCCTTGCGCCAGACCTCGAGCATCAGGGCATAGCGTTGCAAAGGCATGCCCGTATAGATACAGTTGCTGGTGCTGAAAATATATCCACCGCCGGGCATGCCATGGCGCAGGGCGTAGCGGCACGATTCGACGACCTCCTCGTCCGAGCCGGTCTGCAGCAGCGCACAGCTGACGTTTCCCATGAGACAGAGGCGATCTCCGTAGCGTTTTTTCACCTCGGCGATATCCACGTGTCCCTGGGGGTCGAGACTGTGCAAGGCGTGGGGATTTGCCTCTACGAGGGCATCGATAATCGGCATGATATTGCCGTCGGTGTGTTTGATGACATAGAATCCCATCTCCCGATAACCGGCTACCAGGCGTTTGAGAAAGGGAGCGATAAAATCGTCAAACATGGCCGGCGAGAGAAAGGGATTGTCGTTGAAACAATAGTCCGAGCACAGGCAGAAACCATCGATGGTGCCCCAGGAATGAATGTGTCTCGCCAGTTCCAAAGTCTCATCGACGAGGCGATCGGCCTCGTCTTTCATCTGCTGCGGATGATCGGCGATGCGACCGACAAAATCGAGCATCTCGTCGCCGCTGGGCAGGGAATAGGTGGCATCGCCGTGCAGGGTGAGCAGATAGTCGTCTCCTGACAATTCGCGGATATGTTCGACCGACAGCTGCACATCCGCTGTTGTCCATCCGCGGGGCACATGAAAGAGCATTCCCGAGTGTTCGAATCGTTGAGCGATGGCCACATGCAAGTCGGCGACGTCGCGGCGATGCAGGGTGCGTTCGCTTTCGCTCATCTGGTTCCACTGCTCGAAACGCCGCTGTGAAAAATGAACACGGCCGAATTCTTCCATGGTCAGGAAAAATTCGAGTTCGAAATGGGGGACACGGCCGCTGAGGGGGCGGCGTTCCAGAGCGGCGATGAGTCTTTCACGCGGTGTCATTTTTTGCCTTTGTATTTCCGTCCTTTGTTCCACTGGCGGATTTTGACCAGGGGAATCCCGTATCGTGACGTGAGATAAAGAAAAAGGGGGTAGCGGAGTGCGCGCCGACTGCCCAGCCACATGACGAACGATTCGAGCCGTTCTCCCATTCGCTCGCGCACGCTCGATTCCGGAGTGGAACGGTCATAGACCGGCGCTGTTTTGCCCCGGCGGTGCAGCCGGGCCACGCGCAACGGCGATTTGAGTCCCTTTTTTCGAGTGTGCAGGCGATGGGTCTGGAAATGGGGATTGTCGCTGACATCGCGCGCGATCAGGGAACCCGATGCAATAGCGTTTTCCGCCACCTCTACGCCTCTATCGGTGCGGAGAAGCAATTTGGACTGGGATTCGAACAGATAGTTGCCGCTGCTGTCGCGGGTCCAGGCATCGCTGACGGAGATATCGGCAAATTCGGCGGTTCCGTCGATGCAGGTCTGGCAGCGGAACGGGCTGTAGAGAAAGGTGAGATAGTTGATCGCGCCGTCTTTGAAATTGGAATAGTGCAGCGGCTTGATCTGCTTGTTTTTTAGGATCGCTCGAATTTTGCCGGGCCAGGCGCCGCCGCGAAACTGAAACGAATCGAGTTTCGATCGTGGGATACCGCGCATCTGCAGCATTTCCCGGGCCACATAGGGCTGCAGGGCAGAGGCGCAAAAGAGACCGATCACCACGTGGATTTTTTTGCGGATTGTCGGAACGCGATTCGCCAACAGACGAAAGCCGTGTACCTGGCAGGGGAGAGCCGCCAGGGCGTAGCGCCCGGGAAGATCTTTGAGCGTTTGAAAGATCGCGTTCACCGGTATGACGATATATTTGGATTGTTGGCTGGCGAGCAGTTCCTCGTAGGTTCGAGCGATATAGACCTCGCCATGCCAGGGTTTTTGTGGATTCATGCGGGTGACGATGCAGCCGTCGACGGTTCGGTTTTTGAGCAGATCCCACATCAGAGCGGTGATGATGCCGCCGCCGGCGCCGCCCTGGCGGATACGCGGATCGCCGGCATAACCGATCAGGGTTTTTTGCACATGGCCGTCAAAGCTGTTGGCCTGGCGTCGATGGTTAAAGGTGATCTCGGTCAGATCGAGAAAGTTGACCTGGCCGCCGGGACAGGTTGTAGCACAGAGCCCGCATTCGATGCAGGCGTCGGG
>JAFGJN010000289.1 GCA_016929055.1 Candidatus Zhuqueibacterota bacterium | reverse complement strand
GGTTTCGTTTACCACACCGGACTTTTCGGCGTGATATATTTTCTCACCTGGTCATTTGCTTTTTTTGTCGGTTACCGTATTACCGCAGCCCGCTGGCGGCGTTCGCGGGTACTCTCACCGGTTGAATACACGCAGACGCGCTACAATGTCACAACTCAACAGCTGGTGGCCTATGTCATGGTCGTCAACGGCCTGTTGGCCCGCGGCATCGTGTTGACAGCCGTATCCAAAATTATCGCTTCGTCACTTCAAGTGCCCATCGAATACGTGATTCTTATCTCTGGCCTGGTCATCTTGATCTACACCCTGCTCGGCGGTCTGTGGGCAGTGGCGATTACCGATGTGGTGCAATTCATCATCCTGCTGGTCATAACCGTTTTGGTGGTTCCCATCAGCCTCCATGCCGTCGGTGGAATTCGACCCTTTATCGAGCAATTGCCAGCGCTGCAAATGGAACATCTCTACAAAGGTATAAAATATGACATTCACTATCTCATCGCCATCACCGCCATTAACCTGCTGGTGGCCAACTGGGGCGCTGCCCAGCGCTACTATAGCGTCAAAGATGAACGCGACGCCAAGCGCGTGGGGCTGACCTGCAGCCTGCTCTTTTTGACCGTACCCCTGCTCTTTGGCATTCCGCCTCTGGTCGCCCGCATGATCTGGCCCGATCTCGGCGCTATTTCTTTTTTTCAAGGCGATCTGGTGCCCGAAGATCTGGTCTATGTCGGCATGGTGCTCAAAGCCATGCCCAATGGTCTGATCGGCTTTTTCCTCGCCGCCATGTTTGCTGCCACCATGAGCACACTGGACACGACCTACAACATCGATTCGTCCATCATCTCTAAAGACCTGTACGGCAAAATGATCAATCCCAATGCTTCGGATGAACAGCTGCTCACTGTCGGCAAAATCGCCACCATTGTGCTCGGACTGTCGGCCATCGGAACGGCTTTGCTTTATTCCAGCAGCACGTTGGGCATATTCAACCTTATGGTGGTGGTCACCTCCCTTTTCGCTATCCCGATTTCTGTGCCCATGGCCTTTGGTCTGGTCTTTAAGCATCTGCCGCGCTGGTCGGCCGTGTCCGCCATCAGTTTCGGCCTGGTCGCCAGTGCCGCCGGAAAGTTTCTCCTCGGCTGGAGCGTCGGCCCCCAGGTCTATGGTTCGATCGTCGCTTCTTTTGGCGGACTGCTTCTGGCTGAACCGCTCGGCCGATTGTATCGCCGCAGTCCTTTGCTCAATCGTCTGTTGGCATTGGCCCTGGGTGTGGGACTATTCTGGCTGTTTTATCGCCTCAGCAACAATCCACCACAGGGAACCACACTTGTTCTGATCGCTCTCTGCGCCGCTTTTTATGCACTCGGCACTGCCTTTTTTTCGCAGCTCTTTGCACGGGAAGATCACAACGACCGAATGATCGTTGAGCAGTTTTTCATCCAGCTCGACAAACCCGTCGACGTTGCGCGTGAGGTCTATGGTGCAGGTATAA
Source organism: Candidatus Zhuqueibacterota bacterium (assembly GCA_016929055.1). Taxonomy (GTDB): domain Bacteria; phylum Zhuqueibacterota; class Zhuqueibacteria; order Residuimicrobiales; family Oceaniaggregativiventaceae; genus Sulfursilanivivens. Next base: position 2,388 of record JAFGJN010000289.1, on the reverse strand, counting down.
AACCGATTTCTACTTTTCCGATTGTCGGATTGGTCACCGCCTTGATCGGAATACTCGTCGAGCTCGTCGCCTTTTTACCCATGACCGCACAGGACCGGATCATGACCGTGCTTATGGGGGTGTTGTTGATCGGGATCGGGGCGCTGATGTTCTTTTTTGGCGGGCAGAGCGAACGGATCTTTTTGCAGCTAATACGGGACGAATTGGCGGGAAGAGGAGAGGAAAAAGAGCTCTGAATCGAACGGACGATACGAGTGTCGAACCCCACATCGCCCGCAGAATCCAACTTAACGATATCGCGATTGGGACTGCCACATATCCGGATTTTCGCCGATCGCCTTTTTAACCGCTTGTGTCGCCCGATCCAGAGCCTGTAAAGTGTCGAGATCGAGTACCAGTGCTTCGGCGGCGGCGTTTTCGCGAATCTGTTCCGGCCGGCGGGCGCCTGCCAATACCGACGTTACCCCCGGCTGATGCAACAACCAGGCGAGTGCCACATGCGCCATCGGCCGGCCGATTTCCCGGCAGATCGATCGGATCTCGGCGATCGCCAAAAACACCTCTTCCTCACACCCCGTGTCGCCGTGCCGGGCCAGGGGCCGAGCCGAGGAATAAAAACGCGTCCGCCGCCGCTCTTCCGGCACCGCATCCGCCGATTCAAATTTACCCGTCAACAATCCCTGCGCCAAAGGGCTATAGGCGAGAATCCCGACGCCGCGTTTCAGGCATTCCGGCACGATTTTGCTTTCGACAGCTCGCCACAACAGGCTGTAGGGCAGCTGGTTGGTTTCGCAAGCCGACAGAGAGGCAAATCCCTGCAGGTCCCTGACCCCGAAATTGGAAACCCCAATCGCACGAATTTTTCCCTCTTTTTGCAACTGTTGCAACGCTTCGATAGTATCGCCTATCGGCACGTCGGGATTGGCCCAATGCACCTGATAAAGATCGATGGTGTCGGTTCGCAAATTGCGCAAACTGCGCTCACAGGCGGCGATCAGTTCCGCATGGGCCAGATTGGCAGGCCTCACCTTGGAAGCGATAACAACCCCGTTCCGGTTCCCAACCAGTGCTTTGCCGAGAAGACGTTCCGATTCACCATCGCCATAGGCCTCGGCCGTGTCGAAAAGGGTGATGCCTGCATCCAGAGCGGCATGTACTGTGCGCACCGCTTCGGTTTCATCCTGCGCTCCCCAGGTCTCGACCCCTGACAAAGCCCAACAACCCATGGCGATTCCGGAAACCATCAATTCGGTTTGCCCCAATCGGGTCATCTTCATATATCGTCTCCACTCCAATCCTGTTTGTACCGGACAAATTTCACACCTTTAGCGATGTTCAAAATCGCTGCGTTCGGCAAGCCGAGTGTCGATTCGATCGCCCCAGACCAACCGGCTCATTCCCACCGCACTCACCTGATGGGCGGTTTCGCCGACACTGCGGAACCAGGCAAAATGGAAATCGCCTTCGATATCCGGAGCAAACCGGCGCATTTGCCCATCGCTGAAAATTAAAAGATCGGAGAAAGCGGGAGTCTTGACGCGGCAGATGCGCACCGCCGGATCAGGAGCGGGCAGCTCTTCAAAACCAATCTCTTTCCAGCCGACTTTTGCCGATTCTGCCAAAGGATAAATCAAGACGGCAAAACGATCCCGAGTCGAATCGGCCACAGCCCGTTTGCGCAGGGTCAACCAATCGATATCCCGATTTTCAGGCTCGCCGGGGATGCCGCGCAAATCCGCCGGAGCGGTGCGTTGCATGAATCGGCAAGTGGTTGTATCTGCATCCGGGATACGAAAAACGGCGCCTGGTATTTCCTCGGAAACAAAAGCAGCTCCCCGGCGCTGCAGATGTAGAGGTGTGTGCAGATGCCAGTCCAGTTTCTTTCCGGCATGAGGCGTCTGGATCTGATCGATAATGACCCAGTAACCCTCACGCACAAAGGCGATGTCGCGCCGACAGAGTGCGTCGTGATAGCGCTGGTAACCCTTATGCCAGGCGCGAAAATAGTCTGTCGAGCGCTGCGCCGACCAGATCAATCCTTCACCCTCGATATCGCGCTTGACGCAATCAGCTTCGTCTACCGTCACCATATTGTGGGCAGCCGAAGTCTTGTACCAGGTGGTGTGGTTGGGATCACTGTAACCCTTGACACCGATACCGGCATCGACAGCCAGCGGAATACCGTTGGCAAAAATTTCGAAATCGAGGATATCATAATGGGCATGATTGGCAAAAGGACCGTAATTGATAAGCATGAAATAGCTTTCCGGATTCCACCCGGTGCGCATCACCGCGTATTTGGAATCGGGAAAAAGGACGGATTCCTTTGCAGGTGTCCGGGGTCTGAGACCTGTGGCCACGATTGTTTCCAGGGGAATCGCCGGTGCG
>JAFGJN010000033.1 GCA_016929055.1 Candidatus Zhuqueibacterota bacterium | reverse complement strand
TGTTCAGCCAACAGTTTTTGTTCCCGCTGCAAGCTGTCGAGAGAATGGTTGCCCTGACTGCGGGCCTGAACAATCAGACTGTCAACCCGAGCCGCTTTGCCGGGTAAATCTTTATAGGGGGATTCTCCACAAGCGGATAGCAAAACAATTGCCATCCCAAGAGCCGCCGCCGCTTCTTTAGCGATCCACATTCCTGATCTCCTTTGCTCAAAGAGAAAAGGTAAACAAATAATCCCCCTTTTCAAACGCTTTTTTGGCGAATGCAAGACCAAGAACAGCAAATAAAAAGACCCGATAAAATAACGATCGGGTCCCGCGGTTATACATTTTACGACGCTTGTCAATGAGAACAGAGATTATCACCTGTCTGCAGATTGCCGTTCAAAAAATCCTTCACCGCTTGTTCGGCTTTGCCTCCCTGCACCCCGACGATCAATTCCAGTCCATTCTGCCGAAACAGTTCCTGGGCTTTAACCCCCATACCGCCGGCCAGAACCAGATCGACTTTTTGTTCTGAAAGCCACTGGGGCAACACTCCGGGTTCGTGTGGCGGAGGCGTGAGTGTGCGGGTCGCTCGTATCTCTTTTTTGTCGCGGTCGACCTCAAACAGCATAAACTTTTCGCAATGACCGAAATGCATGGCCAGATCGCCGTTTTGGGTCGGAACAGCGATGCAAAAGCCAGCGACTGCCTTTGGCGCTTTTTCCTCGGCCGATTCATCGATCGATGCAGAATCGGTGTCGTCTTTCTCGACCTTATCGAGAAGCTTTGCGACCATATTCTCGAAATTCTTGGCGGTTTGAGATTTTCCGTACTGATAAACATAGGGCTGACCGGAATCGCTGGCCAGGACGATGTCGGGTTCGATGGGAACACGCCCGAGAAAATCCACTCCCATTTCTGAGGCCAGAGTCTCGCCACCGCCCGTTTTAAAGATCGGCGATGATTCGCCGCAATGCGGACAGATAAAACCACTCATGTTTTCGATCACGCCGATCACAGGCAATTGGAGTTTCTCGCAAAATCGCAGCGAACGGCGCACATCGGAGAGGGAAAGATCCTGAGGGGTGGTCACCACCACGGCGCCGGATATGTTTTTGATAAGCTGAACGATGGAGAGCGGTTCATCGCCCGTGCCCGGAGGACTGTCGACGACGAGGTAATCGAGCTCGCCCCAGTCGACATCCTTGAGCAACTGTTTGATCGCCCCCATTTTCATAGGACCGCGCCAGATCACCGCATCATCACGTCCCTGCAACAGCAGGCCAAGAGACATCACTTTGAGAGTGCCGGCATATTCCAGCGGCACCAGTTTTTGTTTTTCATTCGTTTCCACCCGGCGGCCTTCGAGTCCAAAAAGCTTGGGAATACTGGGTCCGTGAAAATCGATATCGAGAATACCGACGCGACGTCCGGCCAACGCCAGCGAAAGGGCGAGATTGGCGGCGATAGTGCTCTTGCCAACACCGCCTTTTCCGGACAGAACAACAACAGTGTGATGAATGCTGTCCAGCGTCCGGTTCAATTCCATATCGTCAAGAAAAGAATCGAGATTGTCCTGCGGTTTCATTTTATTCCTTTCATTAAAAATCCCTGCTGTTCGGCCATTCGTCCAAACAGCCACTGCTGGTCATGGCCAAGTCCGCGCTCAAACCCAATGGCCTTCGACATCCGCATCATTCGCACATGCCAACTCTCCCGCCTCGAACTTTTGTAAAATCTCCACAAGCGTTCCCGAACATCCAACATAGATGTCTATTCCCGCTGCCTGCAAAACGCGAAAGGCCTTGGGTCCGCAATGACCGGTGATCAGAGCCGCGACACCGGCGCGAACGACATTCTGCGCGGCCTGTATACCGGCGCCGATTGCTTGATCCGCAGCCGACCGGTTCTCGATATAGTCAACGCTTCGATTCGGCAGATCGATGACAAGAAATCCCTTCGTGCGACCGAAACGCTGCTGCAGAACACCGTCGAGATCGGCAGAGTCGGCGCTTAAAGCCACCTTCATTATACGTCCTCCTTGGGCAAAAAAGTATCGAAATCCGGCAGTTCTTCCAACCGGCGAAGAAATTGATCCAGAGCATCGCGGCGGATTTGCATAAACTCGCGCCAGCTGCAAAGCTGCTGCTTTCCTTGGTCTGTGATTTCGTATGACCGTTTGGCTGCGCCTGAACCGCTGGTATCCCATTCGGAGCGCACCAGTCCCTCCTGTTCGAGAAGATTCAGGGTACGATATACAGCGGCAGGATCCGTGCTGCCGGTGATGAACCCCAGCGACGGCAGATCGGCCATCAGATTGTAGCCATGTGACGATTCTTTCCACAAAAGGTAGAGAAGCGAGGGTGCCAGCCACCTTGCTTGCCTCTCCAGTCCAGCCCCTTTGCAGCAACCTTTGCGATTGGGCATAAAGAAAATTCTCGCTTATATATGTTTTAGACATATATAAGCATTTTTAAGATCAATGTCAAGTCATAACTGTCCAGAACAGATTTAATTCGTATGATCTGTCCATTACAATAACTCGAGCTAAACGGTAAAAATGAACCACCCGAGGTACAGCCCCACGAGCAAAATTGCCCGGGTCACCAGCGTGAGCAAGACAAGAGAATAGAGGGTGATAAGAGCGCCATTGGCGCCGATAAAGATAACGAGGAGCGCGGGAACAAAATAGGCGAGCGGATCCAATACGTCGGTTTGCATGGGAAACAAGGCGACCGCCAGGGCCTGCAAGAGTGCGGTAAAGAGAAAACTGAACAAAAGATCGATCGCGAGCAGGCGCCGGCCAAAAAGAATCACGGTCCAAGAGAGAATTTTTTCAGCGGCGAGGGTCAGCAACGCGGCCGCCAGGATCACGGTCAACCGAATAGGATCGGCAAAATAAAACGCCAGATAGCCGGGTACGATCAATCCAGCCGAGGAAAAACGGGTTCGTTCGGAAAGCAAAACACTCAAAACGAGACCGATGGCCAGGGTTTGATGAAACAAGGGCATAGTCACACTCTTAAAAAGGAATCCTGCCGGAACACAGCACTCGGTTATTTGTACCGATTGCGGTAATTTTTTTGTTTTTTTTAATCAATAAATTCTTTATATTTAGTAGATAGATGCTGGCTGCAATGGTTGTCCGGCGCCGAGTGACAAGACGAATCGATTTACAACCGATATCCGTTTCATTGCCCGGCCGCGTTTTCCTGTTGGTTATTCGATTCCGGATCCGATCGGAATTTGCTGAGCCGAGTCCTTACCTGTAGAAGCGAGGATCAAGTATGCTTTCGAAATCAAAAATCGAAGTGGGCACCGAAGTCGATGCAATGTGCACGCCGTGCAAAGGTGTAACAATCCACGTAATCTCGGCCGTCAAAGACGGCAAAATAGCCAAAGTGATGTGCAAAGCCTGTCAGGCCACCCATCGATATCGGCCGGCTTTTGAAGAAACTGCCGCGCCGAGTGCTGTTAAGAAAACCAAAGACAAAGCTCAGGACAAGGTGCGTCGAGCGGCAAAAACCCGGCAGATGAAGAAATGGAACAATTTGCTCGGTGAAGCGGACACGGAAAATCCGCGTGACTATGAGGTTTCCAAATCCTATGAACAGCAGCAGGTCATTCAGCACAGCCATTTTGGCCTCGGCGTTGTCGTCAAAGTTGTCGACGACAACAAGATGGATGTCGCTTTTGAGGAAGGCGTTAAAACGCTGGTCATGAATATCTGATCGTTAAAGGCCCTTTCGGCGGCCCTTGGTGCTGTCAAAGGTTTTTCAGCTCCTCACCGCTTTCACGCGGTTCGGATTCGGTGCCCTGCACCGAATCCGCTTTTCGACCCACCCTTTTCTCCCCTCAATCTGCCGATATTTTCAGTGTTTAAGCAAACATGGCTATTTGAAACATTCTTCGATATCGTGGGTAAATAGAGTTTCTTAACCGGGTGTTGCACAGAGCAGGATTCGAATCGTCTCACCGGCATAAAAAAAGAGAACCCAGCCGGCAAAAGGCTGGGTTCGACAGTGCAGCAAAACTCTTTCGTCATGCGTGCCGGTTAAGTAGTTGCGAACCGTTCTGTCAGCGCTTTTCAGCGATGCGCGCCGCTTTACCACGCAATCCGCGCAAATAAAAAAGTTTGGCTCGACGCACGCGTCCTTCCCGCAACCGTTCGATTTTGGCGATATTGGGGGAATGGAGCAAAAAGACACGCTCGACGCCAATACCTTCCGAAATCTTACGAACGGTAAAGGACTCGTCCAATCCAGAGCCACGACGATTGATCACCACACCCTGAAAAACCTGGATGCGTTCCTTGTCGCCTTCGACAACCTTAACGTGCACCGCAAGCGTATCTCCGGAGTGAAACTCGGGGATTTCGGTTTTCATCTGCGATGCAGCAAATGCTTCCATTTTGTTCATGATAATCAGCCTCCTGATACAGAGGGAAACCCTCAGTGCGATCTAGAGATCCATATATTTTTTGTACAAATCCATGCGTTTGTTGCGCGTAATCTCGAGCGACTGTTCGCGGCGCCAGTTGGCTATTTCCTGGTGGTTGCCCGAGAGCAGAACCGACGGTACGCTCATATCGCGAAAAGATTCCGGCCGTGTATAGTGTGGGTGATCCAACAAGCCGGTTTGGAACGAATCGGTATCGGCCGAATCGATATCGCTCATCACACCCGGAAGCAACCGAACCACAGCATCGGCCACGACCAGTGCTGCAAGTTCACCTCCGGTCAGAACATAATCGCCGATGGAGATTTCTTCGCCGACAAGCGCCTGTCGCACCCGCTCGTCGATACCTTTGTAATGCCCGCAGAGCAGAAACAGATGCGATCGAAACGACACCTCAACGGCGAGTTTTTGGTTAAAAACCGAGCCGGTCGGCGATAAATAGGTCAGCGGACAATCGACTCGGTGTGTTTCGCGAACCTTTTCCACACAGGCAAAAATCGGCTCGGGCTTGAGAATCATACCGGCGCCGCCGCCATAGGGGTAATCGTCGAGTTGCTTGTGCTTGCCCAGACCGAACTCGCGCAGATCATGGAGAAAAAAACGCGCGATGCCGCGATCCTGAGCCCGCTTGAGCATGCTGTCGCTCAGCGGCCCGATCAGGGTCTGGGGGAAAGCGGTTATCACGTGAATTTCCAACCGATACTCCCGCGCTGGTACGGATCAATCGAGCAAGCCCGGCATGGGATGGATCACGAGACGCCTGTTTCTCACATCGATTTCTCGAATAATATCCGGCGAATCGGGCACCAATATGTCGCGCTCACCCGTTGCCACCACATAGACATCGTTGGCCGGATAAGATACAATGTCTTTTATTGTCCCGACGAGCTCGCCGTCCTGAGTCACGACTTGCAGCCCGATCAGTTCGAAATAATAATACTTCCCCTCTGGCAGGGGCAGCACTTTACTTCCGGGTATTTCGATCGTGGCGCCGCGCAGAGTCTCGGCTGCTGTGCGGGTGTCGATACCCTTAAAGACAACCAGCAAACCGCGGTCGATGATCTTCACATGCTCGATCTGCGCCTGGCGAAATTCACCGTCCGGAAGGCGCAAAAAAACACGGTCGAGTCGGTTAAACCGCTGTGGATCGTCCGTTTCAGCCGCAACTTTGAGCTCACCGCGAATGCCATGCGGACGCAAAACGGTTCCGACAATAACATAGTCTGGCATTCGGGATTCTGGAGACATCTCATCCTTCCGATTCACTCGACCGCACTCAGCCGTCAGGCCGGTTTTTCTTGTTCAGCGTCGCTCTCGGTTTCAGGGGCGCTTCCCTGATCTTCGGTTTCGACTTTGGGTTCGGCTTCTGCTTGGGTTTCAGCTTCATCTGCAGGTTCCGATTCGGGCGCTGGTTTGGACTCGGCCTTTTCCGGTTTAGCCTTTTTGACTTCTTCTTCCTGCTGACGTTTCAGCATGGCATTCTTGGCTTCGATCCGCTTTTGCTGCTTTTCCTGCTCCGCATCCCATTTGCTCTTCTCCTGGGCGATCTGTTCCTGGTCCAGACCTCGCTGGATTAGATCCCACTCGAACATGATGCCCTGTTTGCTGAGCAGGTTGCGAACCGTATCCGAAGGAATTGCACCGACTTTGAGCCACTTGAAGACCTTTTCCTTTTCGACAAAAACCTCTGCGGGTTCTACGATCGGATTGTAGGTCCCGAGGTTTTCCAGATATTTGCCGTCTCTGCGAGTACGGCTGTCAGTGGCGACAATCCGGTAAAATGGTCGCTTTTTGCGGCCCATGCGATGCAATCGAATTTTGACTGCCAAGTTACCCTTCCTCCTGTTTTAGAAACCGAACGGCAATTTCATTCCTCTGCCGCCGCTTCGTTTCATGCGTTTCATCATTTTTTGCAACATTTTATATTGGTCCAACAAACGGTTGACATCCTGGACCCGGGTGCCGCTGCCCATGGCGATTCGCTTTCGCCGGCTGCCATTGATGATCTGCGGTGATTGTCGTTCCTTGATGGTCATCGAGTTGATGATCGCCTCGGCGACAACCAGACCGCGATCGTCGACCTGAATGCCTCGCAGCGCTTTATTGGCGCCGGGCATCATGCCGAGCAGATCCTGCAGCGGTCCCATTTTTTTGATCTGTTGCAGCTGTTGGTAAAAATCCTCAAGCGAAAACCCTTCATGCCTGAGCTTTTGCTGCAGTTTTTGTGCCTCTTTTTCATCGATAACAGACTGGGCGCGTTCGACCAGCGAAACGACGTCGCCCATACCCAGTATGCGCGAAGCGATCCGATCCGGATGAAAGGGCTCCAGCTGATCGCTTTTCTCGCCCACCCCGATGAATTTGATCGGTTTTTGCGTCACCGCCCGTATCGAGAGAGCGGCACCGCCGCGGGCATCACCGTCCATCTTGGTCAGCACAACACCGTCGAAACCAAGTTTTTCGGCAAATGTCCCGGCCGTATTGACCGCATCCTGTCCGGTCATGCCGTCGGCGATGAACAAAACCTCGGAAGGCTTGATCCGAGTTTTAAGTTCGGTCAATTCCGCCATCATCTCATCGTCAATGTGCAGACGACCAGCGGTATCGAGAATCACCACATCCAGCATGTTGAGCCGTGCATGATCGATAGCGTCGCGGCAGATTTTCTGCACATCGGTGCCGGAGAGGGAAAAAACCGGAACATCGATCGATTTGCCGACAACCTGCAGTTGTTGAATGGCGGCCGGACGGTAGACATCTGCTGCGACAAGCAGGGGTTTGTGGTCGTGACGGCGCAGATACAGGGCCAGTTTACCCGCAAACGTGGTTTTTCCCGAGCCCTGCAATCCCACCAACATGATCGTGTTGGGAACGGCATGGCCCAGGTGCAACGGAGTATGGCTGTCACCCATGAGTCGCACGAGCTCGTCGTGGATGATCTTGATCACCATCTGGCCAGGGGTGACGCTTTTGAAAACCTCCCGGCCTACCGCTTTGGCCTGAACATCGTCGATAAACTGCCTGGCCACTTTGTAATTGACATCGGCCTCAAGCAAAACCCGACGAATCTCGCGCAGAGTTTGCGCGATGTTGCTTTCGGACAGTTTGCCCTGTCCGCGCAGACGGCGAAAAACCGTTTCGAGCTTGTCGCTTAGTTCCTGAAACATTTAACTCCATCACGACTCGAAATATCGAGGGAGCAGCCCGATTCGAGCGCGTAAATGTTATGGACGCAAGGATCAGAGTCTATTAATTTAAATAAATTGAACCTTTATTGCAAGATATTTTTGGTTTTGCATACAGGTTCGGCGGGAAAGGCTGACTATTCCCCTAAAGGAGCACGGCAAAAGACTTGGCATTATTCGAAAAGTTTGATAATCTCGTCGCGAACAAAGTGTGGCAAAGGCGAGGCAATCCCGTCGCACCGGAGCACATGACCGTGGT
>JAFGJN010000288.1 GCA_016929055.1 Candidatus Zhuqueibacterota bacterium | reverse complement strand
GAAAACGGTTCGACAGGTTGCCGATATTCATCGCCTGGTCGCGCGGCGATTCTTTGTCCCCGCCCTGGGGATCGATCGGTATCCAGCCATAATGAGGCAGATAGACTTCCGGCCAGCGGTGGTAGACCTCGTCGAGACTGGCATCGTCGCCGCGCACCACGATCGCTCCCACATAACGCGCCGGCAATCCCGCCGCCCGGCACAAGGCGATGAAAGCAAAGGTGTACTCTGAACAGGATCCGGTGCCGCGCTGCAGCACGACGGGCGCGCTGTTCCATCCGCCTTCCAGTTTATATTCCAGCGTTTGACCCACATAATCGAATATTCGACGCGCGATCCAGTAGGGATTTTTTTCCGAGCCGACGATCTCTCGGGCCGTCTGTTGAATGAATGGATCCTGCAGATCGTATTTGCTGCCGTCGGCCAAATAGAGCGCTCGCAGCGCATCGGGGATGTCGGTCAGCGTCCCGCATCGATCCGGAAAAATGAAATAGCGCACTGCGGCCAACTCGACATCGAATTGGACGGTGTTTTGCAGGGTTCGGCCGACGATCGGACCGGAAACAGCAAACCGGGCAAATGTCTGTCCCCACCGATCCTGAACCAGCGAATGGTAATCGGGGAAAAACCGCTGATCGAGGATGGTTTGTCCGGGCTGATTTTGCGGCAGAGCCACAAAAACTTGCAGCTCTTGTAAAACGCCGCCTCCGCGCGGCCGCACCTGATGGGTGAGAGTAACCCGGCTCTGTCGCAAATCGGAAAGCCGCAGCACCTCATCGTCCTTGCGCACCAGTCGGTAGAGCCGATCGGTTTGGTAATCGACATTCCACAGTGCCTCGCCGTCCCAGGCCAGGCCGCGAGGATAGGGGCCGGGAGACTGGCAAATCATCACGACCTGGCCGTTCGATGGTTCGATCATGTACAGCTCGTCCTCCAGCCGGTCGGCGCACCAGAGAAACGTGCCGTCAAAGGTCAATCCCTGCGGCGAGCGGCCCGGTGCCCGATACGTGGCCACCGCGGTTCCGTCCATCGGATCGAGGCGATAGATCGATTTGCTGCCCGTATCGCTCAACCAGAGCGATGCGCCGTCCCAGGCGAGTCCCGCCGGCGAGGCGGCGGGCGCACCGATCACGCCCATGATCCAGCCATTCTCCGGGTTGATGCGATAGATCTTTTTTTCCTTTCGATCCGCTACCCACAATGCCTTTCCGTCCCATGCCAGTCCTGTGGGCCAAAATGCGGGTGTTGCCAGCTGTTTGAGCACCGAACCGTTTTCAGGATCAATGCGGTAAAGCAGATCGGTTTTATCGTCCGCAACCCAGAGAGCCTGTCCGTCCCAGGTCAGTCCCGAACAAAACGCGCCCGGAGCGGGCCATTCCTGCATCACATCTCCAGGTGCCGCCCAGATGCGCATTGCCAGTGCACAGGCCATCCATACGATCAGCCCAACCCGTTTCATGGTTCTCCCTTTCCTGCAAGACACGGTTCTGACGAGGTTTGTTGGCTTTTGCAGTCAATATACGTTTTTGTCCGTCACAGGGCAAGAATTAATCCTTTTTCCCAAAAAATTGCAAACAACCCGGCCTCACGGTGTCTTTTTGCTTTTGGTTTTTGGAATAAGACATGTGGCGTTTGCTGTTGTTTTTAAAATACACGGAAAATAAATTGTCCACTTTCAATCAAACCCTGCAGGTTTATTCAATCCTCACTCCTTCCGGAGGAAAGACCCGATGGACGATCTTTTCAACCCCAACGAGCCCCTGATTCTTCGTCTGCGCGCCATTATTCGTTTTGCCGTTCGTATTCTCGCGGTTCTTATGACTCTGGTGATTATTTTGGGGGTGATCGATGTCGGTTGGGTCTTGTATCGGCAGTTGGTTCAACCCCCGTTTATGATGCTGACGGTGAGCGATATTCTGGCCACCTTTGGCGCGTTTATGGCGATTTTGATCGCCATTGAAATTTTTGTCAATATCAGCATCTATCTGCGTGAGGATATTATCCATGTCAAAATCGTCATGGCCACAGCTTTGATGGCGATTGCGCGCAAGGTCATCATTCTCGATTTTGCCGAGGTTTCGTCCGAATTCGTCTACGGTATCGCCGCTGTCGTTTTGGCGATGAGTATCGGCTATGCTCTGGTCATCCGCTTCACCGATCAGGAACACGCCGACGCTACGATCGCCGATCCGGCGTCGAAAAGGAAAACCCGCAAAAGAACCCTGGAACCGGCTGCCTCCCGCAAAAAAGACGAGACGTGATCGCTTTATCACCTCTGCTATCCCCGTAAAGTCCTTGAATCTTGTCCGATTTCTTTTTATAATTGTTTGCAGCGCCTTCCGGTCAAAATGGCGATCCGCAAATCGGCCGGTTTGCTGTTGTTGTGCCTTCTGCCGGGCAGGGGGCATGTGTCATTTCCCATCGACGGTTGCCAAATTGAGGAAAGTGCGATGAAACGGGTGGAATGTGTACCGAATTTTAGCGAGGGCCGCGATATGGCCATTCTCGATGCGATCGCGGCGGAGATCGGTGCGATCGAGGGAGTTTCGCTTTTGGATGTGGATCCGGGCAAGGACACCAACCGCACGGTCATGACGATTGTCGGGCCGCCTGACGCTGTTCTGGAGGCGGCGTTTCAGGCCATCCGCAAAGCCGCAGAGCTCATCGACATGCGCCGGCATCGCGGTGCGCATGCGCGTCTGGGCGCCACCGATGTCTGTCCTTTCGTGCCTGTTTCCGACATGACCATGGACGAGTGTGTGGATCTCTCCTGTCGTCTCGGTCAGAGGGTGGGTGAAGAGCTGGGTATACCGGTTTTTCTCTATGAAGCCTCGGCGAGATCTGAAACGCGACGCGACCTCGCCGCCATTCGAGAAGGCGAGTACGAAGGTCTGGCTGCCAAACTTGCGGATCCACAGTGGAAACCCGATTACGGACCGGCCGAATTCAATCCCCGCTCCGGCGCCACGGTTATCGGTGCGCGCGAATTCCTCATCGCCTATAACGTTAATCTCAATACTCGGGATCGCACCCTTGCTCGGGACATCGCTTTTGCCATCCGCGAACGAGGTCGTGCCAAACGCGATGCGGAAAACCGCGTCGTGCGCGATGAAACCGGGGAAATCATCCGCGAACCCGGACTTTTCACGGATGTCAAGGCAGTGGGCTGGTATATGGATGATTTCGGCCGAGCGCAGATTTCCATCAATCTCACCAATTATCAGCAGTCGCCACCCCATCTGGTATTTGATGCCTGCTGCCGCCTCGCTGATGAACGGGGTGTGCGCGTAACCGGCAGCGAGCTGGTCGGACTTATTCCGCTGGAGGCCATGCTGCAGGCGGGGCGCTATTATCTGCAAAAACAAAAAAAGACCACCGGTGTGCCCGAATCGGAGCTGGTGCATATCGCTGTCCTGTCGCTGGGGTTGAACGATCTCTATCCCTTCAAACCCGAAGAAAAAATCATCGAGTACCGAATCCAATCCGGTGCGCCGCTGCGGTCGATGAAGCTCGATGCTTTTACCGATCTGCTTTCCAGCGACTCGCCCGCTCCGGGCGGCGGTAGTGTGTCAGCATTGTGCGGGGCCTTGGGCAGCGCCCTGGCGTCCATGGTGGCCGCTCTGACCCACGGCAAAAAAGGATATGAAGCAAGCGCGGATCAAATGGTGGAAATCGGCGAACAAGCCCAGGAATTAAAAGCGGCTTTTCTGCAAGACGTCGACCGCGATACCGAGGCTTTCAATCGCCTGATGGAAGCCTGGCGTTTGCCGAAAAAAAACGAGTCCCAGATCGCCGAGCGCGACCGCGCCATTCAGGAGGCGACCGAGATGGCCACCCGGGTGCCGTTGCAGGTTTTGCAGCGCTGTGCAGACGCGGCCGCGCTGGCGTGCGCCGCTGCCCAAGCAGGCAATATCAATTCGGTCAGCGATGCCGGTGTCGGCGCTCTGGTCATTCGCGTGGCTGCCGAAGGCGCCTATTACAATGTCCGCATCAATCTGCCGGGACTGCAGGATGCCGACCTGCGCAAAACTCTTCTGCAAGAGGCGGAAACCGCGCGAACGCACGTTCTCGATCAGGTAGAAGCGGCGATCAAACGGGTAGAATCCGTTATTGCGCACGAGTGAGGCAAGGAGCCAGGCAGACGTTTAATCAGGAGGGGATCAATGTCGCGACCGATGTATTATGAGGACAAGCCGGCGGGAGCGATCCGAGCTCCGCGCGGCACGAAGCGGGTCTGCCGCAATTGGGATTGTGAAGCGGCCATGCGCATGCTGATGAACAATCTCGATCCGGATGTGGCGATCGAACCGGACGAATTGATCGTCTACGGTGGCAGCGGCCGGGCGGCGCGCAACTGGCGCGCCTATCGACAGATTATCGAAATTCTTAAAAAACTGGATGACCGCCATACATTGTGTGTGCAGTCCGGCAAACCGGTCTATATCGCCCCAACCCATCCCGAGGCGCCGCGGGTGATTCTCGCCAATTCCAACATTGTGCCGCACTGGGCGACGCAGGAAAATTTCGATCGCTATGACGAAATGGGACTGCTCCTCTATGGTCAGATGACCGCCGGCAGCTGGATCTATATCGCCACTCAGGGGATCATTCAGGGCACCTATGAATCCTTTGCCGCAGCCGGGCGCCAGGATTTTGGAGCCGATACGCTGCGCGGCAAGATTATCCTCACTGCTGGAATGGGCGGCATGTCCGGCGCTCAGCCCTTGGCCGCTACTCTAAACGAAGCGGTGATCATCGATGTCGAAGTGCGGCCTGAGCGCATCGAACGCAAGGTTTGCGAAGGCTATTGCGACCGCATGACCGCCGATGTCGACGAAGCGATCCGTTGGGCTCGAGAAGCGCAAAAACAGCAAAAACCGCTCTCTATCGGTGTGGTCGGCAATGCCGGCGTTGTCTTTCCGCACCTGATCCAGGCCGGCCTCATACCCGACATCGTAACCGATCAGACCAGCGCCCACAATCTGCTGGACTATGTGCCGATCGGCGATCTGGCCGAGCTCGATGCCCTGCGCACGAGCGATCCTGCGGCTTATCGTCAGCGATCGCTGGAAACCATCGCTCTGCACGCTTCCGCCATCCTCGAAATGCAGAAACAGGGAGCCGTGGCTTTCGATTACGGCAACAATCTCCGCGCTCAAGCGGAAATCGCCGGGGTGGAGATGCGCACCGGCGACGGCGCCTGGAAGTATCCCGGATTCGTTCCTGCCTATGTGCGACCGCTTTTTTGTCAGGGTCGCGGTCCGTTCCGCTGGGCCGCGCTTTCCGGCGATCCGCAGGATATTCGCCGCCTCGACCATCTCGTACTCGAGATGTTTGGCGACAACGAATCCCTGGCGCGCTGGATTCGTCTGGCCGGCAAGCGCATTCCCCATCTTGGACTGCCGGCTCGGGTCTGCTGGCTAGGATACGGCGAGCGCGCCGAATTCGCATTGCGAATGAACGCTCTGGTCCGGTCTCAAGCGCTCAAAGCCCCTGTCGTTATCGGCCGCGATCATCTGGATTGTGGTTCGGTGGCTTCGCCCAACCGTGAAACCGAAGCCATGCTCGACGGCAGCGATGCCATCGCCGACTGGCCGCTGCTCAATTTCGCCCTCAACGGCGTCAACGGCGCCAGCTGGGTCAGCTTTCATCACGGCGGCGGCGTGGGTATCGGCTATTCGCTCCATGCCGGTATGGTCATCGTCGCTGACGGCTCAATCGAACGCGACGAACGGCTGCAGCGGCTCCTGACCGTCGATCCGGGACTGGGCATCGCCCGTCATGCCGATGCCGGCTATGAACAGGCAATTCAGGTCGCTCGCGACAAAGGTGTTCTGCTCAATCGCTTCGATGGCTAAAGGTGAAGGAAGAGATGTCCGCATTGTTGTTGACCAACGCCCGTGAGGTCTTTGGGGCGCCGACAGATCGAGGGGCGCTTTCCATTCTGATCGAAGGCGAACAGATCACCGCAGTCTCTGCTCTGGCCGAGTGTGAGTACCTGGCTCGGGAACGCAACCTCGAACCGCAGTGCGTCGATTGTTCCGATTCCGTCATCGTGCCCGGATTCATCGACTGCCACACCCATCTTGTCTTTACCGGTACGCGCGAACGCGAGCTCTACCTGCGCGCGGCAAATACGCCCTATCTGGAGATCCTGCGCCAGGGGGGTGGCATTCACCAAACCGTTCAAGCCGTGCACGAGGCAGACGAAGACGAACTGGTCGCGACCGGCCGGCGTTATCTCGATCAGGCGCTCGCTTTGGGCATCACCACTGTGGAGATCAAATCCGGTTATGGCCTCGATACAGAGAACGAGTCGAAACTGCTGCGAGCGATTCAACGCCTGAAAGGCGATCATCCGATCGACGTTGTGCCGACCTTTTTGGTCCATTCCGTGCCGCTGGGAGAGGATCGGCAGCGCTATTTGAATCGAGTGGTGGAGGAGATGATTCCGGCTTTTCGCCCCTTGGCGGACTGGTTCGATATCTTTGTCGAAGAGGGGGTGTTCGATATCGCAGAAAGCCGGCGCATGCTTAAGGCCGCCGCTGCCGCCGGCTACTGCCTGGGGCTGCACACCAATCAGATGCACGACATCGGCGGTGTCGGTCTGGCGCTGGAAACAGGGGTGCGCCACGTGGATCATCTCGAAGTGTTGAGCGATAGCGATGCTCGCGCGCTCATCGATGCGAGCGATGTCTATGCCGTCTTTTTGCCCGGCGCCGAATATTGCGCCTTTTCGCCGCATATCGGACAGATCCACAAGCTGCTCAACATGCCCGAGCGGTTGGTGCTTTCGAGCGATTTCAATCCTGGCTCTTCGCCCATTCTGTCGCCGATGCTGGTGATGGCTATGGCGGTCTGGCGCTATCGGCTCACCGATCCGGATCTTTTGGTGCGCGCACTGACCATCAATCCAGCGCGAATGCTCGGTTTTAGCGATCGCGGCGAGATCCGGCCCGGTACGCGCGCCGATCTGGTCTGTCTGGCTCTGGACAACTCTGCCCAGATTCCCTATCTCGGGACGCTGAACTGCATTCGGCGGGTCTATAAAAACGGCCGTCTGGTCGCTGCCCCCATGCCCGAAATCGTTTGACATTCAACCGAACACAAAACATGCAGCCGCAATCCACCTGCGGTTGATACCGGATTCGTCATATCAATTTATATCGATAGCCAAAACCATCCCGATTGTGCCGTTCGGGCCTAATAAAAGATCCGATGAACGAAAGAAAACGATCGAACTGGAAAATGAACTGTTTACGACACTGAACCCGGGTTTCGAGGAGGATAAATGAGTGCTGTTTCCGAGTTGACCGACACTTTACGTCTCTGTATTCACACCATGACCACCAAACCCTGGCCGCTGGAGACAGCGGTCGACAAATACGCTGCCGCCGGTGTGCGCGGGATCACCGTCTGGCGCCAGTGGCTTGAAGGGCGGCCGCTGGAAAAAAGCCGCTCCCTGATCGCCGATGCCGGGCTGGCGGTGGTCTCTTTGTGCCGGGGCGGATTCTTTCCGTCGATCGATGCTGGCAAACGCCGCGAAGCGATCGACGACAACCGCCGTGCTTTGGATGAGGCCGCGGCTATAGGCGCGCCCTGGGTGGTGCTGGTCTGTGGCGCCGATCCGCGCCAGTCGCTGGACGAGTCGCGCCGGCAGATCGCCGACGGCATCGCCGCCTGCCTGGAACATGCGGAACAACTCGGCGTCAAACTTGCCATCGAACCCCTGCATCCCATGTACGCCGGCGACCGCTCCGCAGTCAACACTCTGGCTCAGGCCAACGATCTCTGCGACCAGCTCGATCACTCCTCTGTCGGCGTGGCCGTGGATGTCTATCACCTGTGGTGGGATCCGCATCTGCAGCAGGAAATCGAACGCTGCGGCCGATCAGGAAACCTTTTGGCCTTTCATATCTGCGACTGGCGCACGCCCACCATCGATCTCCTCAATGACCGCGGATTGATGGGGGAGGGGTGTATCGATATTCGCCGCATCCGCGGCTGGGTGGAGGAGGCCGGTTTTAACGGGTTCAACGAAGTCGAGATCTTTTCCGATCGCTGGTGGAAAGCCGACATGGACGATTTTCTCGCGGCGATTCTCGCGGCGTATCGTCACCACAGTTGAGGCCGTGGTAACCGATTGGAAATTTTGCATGATCGCGCCCAACGAACCGGGTTGGGTGTTGTGGGTGTGAATGCGGACGTGGGTGTGGTTGTGGTTTTGGGCGTGTTTGTGGGGACGGGGATGGGGATGGGTATGGGTATGGGTATGGGTATGGGGATGGGTATGGGGATATGCCCGTAGGGTCAAAGCATTCGCCCCAGTGTTTTGCGAAACTGAGAAATAATCTGTTGCGAATGCTTTGACCCTACGATTTCCATTTCGGGGATTGTATCCCATCACGATTTCCATTTCGGGGATTGTATCCCATCACGATTTCCATTTCGGGGATTGTATCCCATCACGATTTCCATTTTGGGGATTGTATCCCATCACGATTTCCATTTCGGGGATTGTATCCCATCACGTTTTCCATTTCGGGGATTGTATCCCATCACGTTTTCCATTTCGGGGATTGTATCCCATCACGATTTCCATTTCGGGGATTGTATCCCATCACGATTTCCATTTCGGGGATTGTCGGCCATCACGTTTTCCAATTTGGGGATTGTGGCCCATCACGTTTTCCAATTTTTTGGATTGTCGGCAATATATTTGCGTATTCGGTTCAAATCGCATTCATCCCGAATGATGTGTTCCCAATAATTGCGTTGCCACAATCTTTGCCCGGGTGATTTTCGCATTTGGTTGATTTTACGCGTGGTGATCGATTGGAAATTTTGCATGATCGCGCCCAACGAACCGGGTTGGGTG
>JAFGJN010000287.1 GCA_016929055.1 Candidatus Zhuqueibacterota bacterium | reverse complement strand
TCCCAAGGCGCTTGCATCGCGCGAAAAAATCGACAGCGCCCTCAATTGGTTCGACGAGCATCGCAGCATCGGCGACGTGCTGATCACCGGCGGGGATCCATTGGTTATGAGCGATACACAGCTCGAGCATCTGTTGCAGGCGCTGTCTGAAAAGAAACAGATCTACCGCATCCGTATTGGCAGCCGCACACCCGTGGTTTTGCCCCAGCGGTTCACCGATTCTCTTCTCGAAATGCTGGCGCGCTACCATCGTCCGCCTGAACTCGAAATCGCACTGGTCACTCATTTCGAGCATTCCTATGAGATCACACCTGAAGCACACAGCGCGGTGCAAAAGCTGCGCCGGCTCGGCATCAGCGTTTACAATCAGCAGGTCTATACACTGGAAAATTCCCGCCGCTTCGAACTGGCCAAACTCAGACGGGATTTAAAATCGATCGGTATCGATCCCTACTATACCTTTAACATGAAGGGCAAAGAAGAGACGAGCCGTTTCATGGTACCGATCGCACGAATCCTGCAGGAGCGCAAGGAAGAAGCGCGGCTTTTGCCGGGATTGGATCGCACCGATGAACCGGTGTTCAATGTGCCCAAGCTCGGCAAAAACCACCTGCGGGCCGGACAGGATCACCGGCTGGTTATGATTTTACCGGACGGTTCGCGCGTTTACGAATTTCATCCCTGGGAGAAAAATATTACACCCATTCCGCCGTACAACTATGTTGACGTCCCAATCTATGATTACCTGGAGGAACTCGCGGGACGCGGAGAGAACATCCGCGATTATCGAACCATCTGGTTTTATTATTGAGCACCGCCCAACTTGACCGATCAAGCTTTTTTAAGCAGACAGATATCCTGGAACCCACACCGAAACGGATGGAAAAATGAAATCGAATTTTGTAGAAAAAAATCGCAAATTCTGGAACCGTCGAGCGGCGGGATACGACCGCCAGGTTTTGAAACTTTACGGCAAGGCCTACGCGCTGTCGATCGAAAAAGCGGTCGAGGCGCTCACACCAACAGAGCACGTGTTGGAAATCGGTTGCGGCACCGGCATCGTTACTCTGGATGTGGCACCCCATGTTGGCCATCTGGTGGCAGTCGATGTCGCATCTGAAATGGTGCGCCTTGCCGAGGAAAAGGCAGCCGCACGAGATTTGCGCAACTGTGAATTTCATGTCGCTGACGGCGAATCTCTCGAATTTGCCGACAGCGCATTTGATGCGGTTTTGTTGTTCAACACCCTTCATGCCGTGGCGGATCCTCAAGCGCTTTTGTGCGAGATCCACCGAGTGTTGAAACCCGGCGGCAAGCTGCTCTGCGCCACGGATTGCTATGGCGACCCGGCGCCGTTTGGGACGGCCTTGCGTCTGCGACTGTTCAAACCGTTGATCCGCTTGCGGATCCTGCCGCATTTTTTCTATTTCACCCGCGACGATATCGACCGGCTGTTGGTGAAAAACGGATTCTCTCTGCGTACCTGCGACATCCTCCACCCGGCGCCGGTGAACTATTATGTGCAGGCAGAAAAAATCGATTGATTCATTCCGGCGATCCCGAAAACGGAATATGCTGCCGATCCCGCCTGAATGATAAAATGTGACTGCAGAAAGACCAAAAAGTGACAAAACCAAAAATCATTTCTTTTGCCGTTCTGTCGATACTCGTCTGTATCGGGTTCCTGGCTATCCATTGTACGCGCAAAATTAACTTGATCCAGGTGCAACCGGTCTTCCTGCCGAATACCATGGAATATCGTGCATCTCATTCTCCCGATTCGACAACGTTCCAAACCTTTCAATCTGTTGGCAATTTTTACACTTTGACCTTTACCGGAGATTACCGTTCTTTGTTGGATCGGCATCACCAAATGATTCTCCAGGACTGGAAGAATTTTGAGCAACGCACGGGATGCAGCATGTTTGCCGTCTATCCGGATTCCGGGAGGGCGTTTATCGGACGCAATTTCGACAATATGCAAACCGACCTGCTGGTGGGTTTTTATTATCCGGACAGCGGCTATGCTTCCATCGCTTTTTCACCGCTGTTCGAATTCGGCTTTGGGCCGGACCATCCGTTCTGCAGCGATTCGATTGCCCACAAACGCAGGCTTTTGGATGCCCCGGCACTCACCATCGAGGGCATGAACGAATGCGGTGTGGTGGTAACCTTGGCCTGGTTGGGAAGACAGCATGTGACGCCAAATGCCGGTCGTAAAAACCGTTTCCTGTTGCACCTGGTGCGCGAAATTCTCGACCATGCGGCAAGCGCAGCCCATGCCGCTGCTCTTGCCGAATCCTGCACGGTTTTCGACAATGGCGAAAACATCATCTGCCATCACCTGCTGATTGCCGATGCAAGCGAATCCCTGGTTCTCGAATGGCGGGATGGGCGAATGCATCTATTGCGAGAAGAGGGGTATCAAATCGTGACCAATTCACCGCTTTTGGATATTTCTCCGGATCAGCGTCGAAAAAACTGCAGAAGGTATGCGATTCTCGATCACCGATTGAACCTGTTGGATTCATCGCCGACCTGGCGGCACGCACTCAAGATCATTCAAACCGCCGCGCGAAAACCAGTCACCCAATGGTCGGCGATCTTTGTTCCGGAAAAATGCGATATCTATCTGGCCTTGCGTCGAGACTTTTACACGATCTATCACCTCCAGTTGCTCGAGCGGGAAAAAATCGCAAGATGGACTGTGCAGTGAATGATTGAAAAAAGCAGATTCTGTGCAGTTTTCGTTTCAGGGGAGAAAAGTTTACGACGACAGGCAAAAATATAAAGATGGATCCTGCGGATTTGCTACAATCCTATCGCCGCCATATCAACTCGCCCTATGCCGATTTTCTCGAGCGGCAGGGACTGGCCTCCACGATTCAGAGCGCTGTGGGCGCAGAGCTGATCGATGCGGAAGGCAAAAGCTATATCGATTTCATCGCCGGATACGGCATATTCAATCTCGGACACAACCCGCCCGAGCTGTTGGCCGATCTGCATCGCGAACTCGACGCCCAGCCGTTGTGGAATCGGCCATTTCTCAACGAACGCCTGGTACAGCTGTGCCAGGAGCTGACGGCGATTTTTCCCGGCGTCCTCGACAAGGCCTTTGTCTGTTCCACCGGAGCCGAGGCAATCGACACCGCGATCAAACTGGCGCGCTTGTCCACCGGTCGCAGACGGATCGTCGCCGCACAAGGTGCTTTTCACGGCTTTACGTTGGGCGCGTTGTCGCTCTGCGGCATTCCGGCTCACCGCAAGTCCTTAGAACCGCTCTTGCCAGAAATTGACTTTGTTCCGTTTGGCGACGCGGAAGCATTGGCGCAGGCGCTCGATGCCGAAACCGCAGCTGTCTTCCTGGAGCCGATCCAGGCGGAAATCGGGGCGATCGATCCGCCCGTGGGGTATCTCAAGCGCGTCCGCGAGATCTGCAACCGCACCGGTACGCTGCTGGTGCTCGATCAAGTGCGCACCGGCATGGGAAGAACCGGCACTCTTTTTGCCTGCATGGACGAACGAGTCGTACCCGATGTTCTGGTCATCGGCAAAAGTCTGGCCGGCGGCATTGTGCCCATCGGCGCCGTTTTGGCGCGCAGTGACCTGTGGGGACGATTTGGGCTGTCGTTTCCCATGTCTGCGTCCTCATTTGCCGGAAACCGTCTGGCCTGTACAGCCGCACTCGCAGCACTGCGGCTGGTTACTGCGCCGGGCTTTCTCGACCATGCCAATCGAATCAGCGAGCTGTTGTGGCGAGAACTGAAAAAATTCTGCCAACCCTTTCCAGAGCACAACATTCGCCTCAGCGGGAAAGGCCTGTTGATTGGATTGCACCTGCCCGATCCGCGAATGGCAGCGCGAATAGTTCAGCTGTGCATCGACCGAGGGTTGCTGATGGCCACAGCGTTTTGCGACAGCCGCGCGATTCTCATAGAGCCTCCTTTGGTGCTAAGCCGGGAACAGGCGGAAAAGGGATTAACGATTATCAAAAAAGCGATGAAATCGGTATAAAACAACGAGACGTCTATGGAATTCGATCGATCAAATCTGATTCTGTTGACCGGAGCGACCGGCTATGTCGGCGGCCGTCTGCTGAACCTGTTGCAAAACCGCGGTTTTCGCGTGCGGTGTCTGGCCCGGCAACCCGCTTTTTTACAGGATCGACTCGCTGGCAACTCGCAGGTCGTGCAGGGAGATATATTGCAGCCACAAACCTTGCCCCCGGCTCTGGCCGACGTGCATACCGCCTATTATCTGGTACATGCCTTGTCGGCCTCGCACGATTTTGAAAAAAAAGAAGAACAAGCCGCGCAAAACTTTGGCCGGGCCGCCAGGCAGGCAGGTGTCCAGCGCATTATCTACCTCGGAGGTCTTGGTGATGAAAAGCAAGAGTTGTCGCCTCACCTGCGCAGCCGGCAAAAAGTCGGACGTATTTTGCGCGAATGCGGTGTTCCAACGCTCGAGCTGCGCGCCTCTATCGTGCTCGGCAGCGGCAGTCTTTCGTTTGAAATGATTCGGTCTTTGACGGAAAAATTGCCCGTCATGACCACCCCCAAATGGGTGCGGGTTCCGGCCCAACCCATCGGCATAGATGACCTTTTGGACTATTTGCTTCAGGCCCTGGAAATCGAGCTGGCTGAGAGCCGAGTCGTGGAAATCGGTGGTTCCGACCGTCTTTCCTATCTCGATCTCATGCGTGAATACGCTCGACAACGAGGATTAAAGCGCTGGATTGTTCCGGTTCCGGTGCTCACACCCGGACTCTCCAGTCTCTGGCTCGGTCTGGTGACACCCCTTTATGCGCGAGTCGGCCGCAAACTCATCGACAGCATTCAACACCCGACCGTGGTGACCAACGACCTGGCATCGCAGCTTTTTTCTGTGCGTCCCCGAACCGCTGCCGAAGCGATACGTCGGGCACTGGTGAATGAGGAGCGCGAATTCGCCGAAACACGATGGTCCGATGCACTCTCGTCATCCACCGGTCAAAAAGCCCATTTCGGCGGTGTGCGGATCAAGAGCCGCCTGATCGACAGTCGCCTGCGCACCATTCCAGCACCCCCGCATCGGGTATTTGCACCGATCGCCCGTATCGGGGGGGAAACCGGGTGGTACGCAGCGAATGGGCTCTGGCGCTTGCGCGGCGCAATTGACTTGATTTTTGGCGGAGTGGGCATGCGGCGCGGACGACCTCAAAATCGCGATCTGCGTCCTGGTGATGCGCTCGATTTCTGGCGGGTAGAAAAATACGAACCGCCTCATCGGCTCAAACTCATCGCTGAAATGAAACTGCCCGGCAAAGCCTGGCTGGAATTCGAAGTCGAAGAAAACGACGAGGGTTCGCTGTTGCGGCAAACGGCTACTTTTTATCCCCACGGACTCGGGGGATTGCTCTACTGGTACGGAATCTATCCTCTGCATACGCTCGTTTTTAGATGTATGATCGCACAAATCGGCCGAGCCGCTTTTCACGGTGCGGAAAAAAAGCCCTGAGCCGTTTGTAGGCGAACCAAAATCGGGGTCGGGGTCGGTATCGGGATCGATTCCCGCCCTGTATTGCACGCGCTCCTTATGAACCGGATATCCTCGTTGACCCAGTTTTATCAGCATCGCCACGATGCGATCGCCGCGCGATACACATATAATTTTTCGTGTATCAATCCCGTTCGCTGTCCTTTCGATCCCGATACCGATAGCGACGCTGACTCCGATGGAGGGCGGGAACAGACCGATCGCCAGGCCTTGCCTGAAGGCGTCGCCTCATGCTCCGCCTCAGGCACGCGGTTATGAGAAATAATCACAGCAGTTTCAAGAACAAATGGCTGCCCCCTCAAAAAATAAACCGGCCCCGTCTTTTGAACGGAGCCGGCCAGAATAAAGGAGGGGCCTCCCTCGCGATGCTGCCACGAGGGGGTATAGCCCCCTCCCCCCACAAACCAAAAAATCCGTCCCCATTTTCAAATCCGAATTCTCGCACGCTGGCAGAATCGGTTTTTGGTTTGCGGGTGAGCAACTTTTTCCAGGACCGACACGAGTTGTTTGCTCGAGTGTGTTGCTACAATAAAAAGCAACAAATTTCATGCCGAACCCGTGGGTGTTTCGTTTTTTTCAAAACCAAACCCACCAGGCGATAAGGATGATTCCAAAAGCACGAATCGCGCCGGCGCACAGACCTGAGCGTTTTGCTTTCATCGATTTGCAGTATTCCCATATTTCTTATCGATCCTCTTTGGATCGGTTTTAAGGCAAATATTTTTTAATTGCATAATTTATATAGAGTTGACCAGCATCAATCGTAGCGATTTGTGTCATTCCGGTCGAATGCAAATCTCGGGTTTGCTAAAAGGCCTTCACACCGCTCTTTCTGAACCTGGAAAGCGATCCATTCGAATTGCCGATTGTCTGACCCTGCGGACGAAGAATGACCGCGATCGGCTGTCTGCCCCATTAAAGCCGCACGTGTGGCAAGTGGAAGAACAGCTTTTCAAATTGCAATGGATCATTTCATTTTGGAACACGAGCGTCCGGTCGAAAAAAAGAATCGCCCTGAAACAAATACGAGAATCAGTCTCGTGGTTCATCAAAATTCTTGACATCGATCATTTCATCCTCTATTTTAGTGCGATCGGCGAACGACCCTGAAACCATTCGAGTGGTGTGCTCCGTCGCTATCCGTATGCCGGGCACTCTGCAAAAACACGTTTTGTCGCCTCTCATTTTCCAAACACAGAGACAAAGGAACAAATCTTTTCACACTCGGGAAAGGATAAATTCGATGCGCAATTTCTGGATCCTGCTCTTGGTGCTGGCGATCTCTTGCGGTTCACAGCGATCGCCGCGATCGACTTTTTATGTCTCACCGACCGGCGATGACAGCTGGTCCGGCCGCCTGGCCGAAACGAACCGCAGTCAAACAGATGGTCCCTTTCAAACCCTGGAACGGGCGCGCAGCGCTGTGCGCGACTATCGCGACAACCAACCGACTGATGCAGAAATTGTGGTGACGCTCATGCCCGGCGAATACCACCGGAAAGAGGCGTTTATACTGGACGAACAGGACAGCGGTCATGCGGATCAGCCCCTTGTCTGGCGCGGTTCGCCGAATGGCCGGTCGCGTCTGCTGGGCAGCATCCGTCTGGGTTTACACGCCATCGATGATTCCGCTTTAATTGCACGCTTGCCGCAATCGGCGCGTTCGGCAGTTCGGCAGGTGGAACTGCCCGATGAGATGATTTTGCCCGACCGTATTGAACCGCGCGGCACTCCCCCGCTCCAGCTTTTTTATGGCGGCAAGAGTATGCCCCTGGCCGGTTATCCGCAAAAAGGGTGGCTGCGAATCGCCGATGTGCCGCAGAACGGAGCAAAGCGCTATCATGAGGGATTGGAACGGGAAAAACGCTATGACGGCGTGCCGGTGGGCCGCCACTATGGCCGAATCCGCTACGACGCCGACCGACCGTCACACTGGAAAGCGTGGGAAAATATCGTGCTGCACGGCTATTGGACCTGGGACTGGAGCGATTCCTACCAGGCGGCTGCCTCGATCGACACGAACAGACGGGAAATCACCCTGGCCGAACCGCATCACAATTATGGCTATACCAAAAATCAACGCTTTCGGTTTGTCAATATTTTGGAAGAGCTGGACGCCCCGGGCGAATGGGTTTGGGATCAGTTGAACCGTCGAGTCTATTTTTATGCGCCGGACGACGATGCGTCCGAGGTCGAAATCACGGTCTGTCGGGATCCTTTGATGCATTTGCGCGGGTGCGCACACATTCGAGTGGAGGGAATCGACTTGAGCGCATCCCGGGGCAACGGGATTCGAATCGATGATGCGTCTGACATCCTCATAGCCAACTGTCAATTCACAGGGTTGGGCGATCATGCGGTAGAAATCCATGGCGGCGAACGCAATGGTGTGCAGAGCTGCGATATCCACACTGTCGCCCGGGGCGGAATCGTGTTGGAGGGCGGCGACCGTAAGATCTTGGCGCCGGGCAGTCATTATGCGGTCAACAACCATATTCGGAATTACAGCACCTGGATTCGCACCTGGCAGCTGGCCGTCGATGTCAACGGTGTGGGACATCGGGTGGCGAACAACCTCATACACGACGCGCCGCACGAGGCGATCTATGTGCGCGGCAACGACCATGTGATCGAATACAACGAAATCCACTCGGTCTGTCTGGAGACCGGCGACGCCGGCGCGATTCATACCGGACGGGATTACACCTGGCGGGGCAACATTTTTCGTTACAACTTTATCCACGACCTGCAGGGCGCCGGTCTGCACGGTGTCACGGCGCTCTATCTCGATGATTTCAGCTCGGGTTACAGCCTTTATGGCAATCTTTGTGTCCGTTCCGGCCGGGGCACCTTGATCGGCGGGGGACGCGACAATCGTATTCACAACAATATCTTTGTCGAATGCCAGCCGTCGATCATTCTCGATGGGCGCGGATTGTCCTGGGCGGGATATTACTTTGATGGCACCTATCCGGTGCTGTTCGATAAAATGGCAGAGATGAATGCTCAGGAACCGCCCTACAGCACCCGCTATCCCGAACTGCTGACGATCGACCCTGCCGATGCGGCCGTGCCGGTCAACAACCGCATCGAGAACAACATCTCGATCGGCGGACGCTTCATCGAGCTCTATGATTATCACGCCTATGACACATCGGTGAACACCATTCGTTCCAACTGGGTGGCCGACAGCATCATCTGTAAACTCTTGGCGGAGTCCCCCGAGGGATGGGACCCCTACTATCTCGACCTGGATCGTCTGGATGGGTACCGGCTGTTGCGCACACCGGCGGATGGATTGCCGCCGGTTTTGGCGGACAACCATTTTTTCGACCGGTCGCCGATCGTTTTCGATGCCGAGCGGATGAAAATCAGATTTGTCGATACAAAGGCCCTGGAGCTGAAATACGAGCTGCCGCCGGTCGATCGAATGGGACTACAGGTGGACGCCTTTCGGCGTTAAATGCCGTTCAACCCCGGGGTGGAATCAATGTTTTCCACTCTGCATTCTTGTATTCGAACTTTTTCGCGAAAGCGAGGGTGAGTCTGTTCTCAAGTTGTTCGATCTGCTCGTCTGTGTGGGAATCGAGATCGATACGGCCGCCGGCGAATTGATCGTGACCGCCGGCGTTCTCGCGGTGCGGCACCAGGGACTGGATCATTCGGTTGGCCCGTGCACCCAAATTTGAACTGCGAAGAGACAGATAGAGACTGTTCTGATAGCGGCCGGTGACCAGAGACCAGGTGGTTTTGCGGCGGCGCAGGAGCAGATCCGCCACTTCGGCAACGATTTCAGGCGCGTGAACCGGACCGATGTGGGCGCAGATAAGCTGGCGATAGATCCGGGCTCGAGCCAGAGCGGTTTGCAGGGAGATGAAATAATCGGTCGACAGTTTGGGATAGATGATGCGCGACAGCTTGCGCATGCTCGCGTGGGGATAGATGGCCAGATAAGCGCGAATATCCCGCGCCGAGGCTTCGCGACCGAGATCCTGAGTTTCGGAACGAATGGCATAGGCCAGGGCGCTGGCCAGATCGACAGGTCCGGCAAAAGCCGGATCGTGCGCGAACAGGCACTCCACCAGCAGAGTGGCCGTCGCACCGACCTGGGTTTCGATGATCATCGCATTACCCCGGCTTGAACGCCGGCGTGGATGATGATCGAGAACCAAATCGATCTTCTCTCCCTTTTGTAATGGATGATTGGCGGCACCGGGTTGGGTGTCGATCAGGACCAGACCGTCATAACGGCTGCGCTTGAGCGATTGAATACGGCGTGCAGGTATATTCAGTTCGCGCACCATAGCCAGATTCTCGGCACGGCCGATGATGCCGTCGTAGGCGATGTCGCTTTCAATCTCGTAGCGGTTCTTCAAGAGATAGCGCAGGGCGAAAGCGCTCGCCAGGGCATCTGGATCGGGATGGTTGTGCAGCACGAGCATCGAGCGCCGACGGCCGCTGACCAGTTCGTCGATCCTGTTCAAATTCGCCGTGCTGTTTTCAGCAACTCCGTTAGCGTTTGCCATTCGTTTCCTTTTTGCCCAGCAGCACAACCGCACTTTTCGCCCGTACACGATACCGGCTGATCGGTCGGATCGCGATCGCTGATTTCAGATCCTTGACGCAATCCTCACCCGGTTCCAGCGAGGTATCCACCAGCCGGGTCCAGATTTTATCGGCAAAAACCGGCAACCATACCCAATGCCCGATGGAATCCGCGTTGATCAGGATCATCAGGTGATAATCACCCAACGATGAGGGTACCTCGCTTCCGTCGAGCAGATAAGCCAAAATCTTAAGATTCGGATCTTCCCAAACCGGCGTCTCGAGATTGGTGTTGAACCAGACCACGTCCGGAACCTGATCGCCATCCAGGTCGCGACCGTAAAAAAAGGACAATCGCCGCAGCACCGGCAGCTCTTTGCGAAGATGAATCAGGCGCGAACAAAACTCGACCAGATCCGCATGTTTTTCCACATTTTTCCAGTCAAACCAGGAAATTTCATTGTCCTGGCAATAGGCGTTGTTGTTGCCTTTTTGCGAACGAAAACACTCGTCACCGGCCGTTACCATTGGCGTACCGATTGACATCAACAACAGGCACCAGCTGTTTTTTATCATACGCAGACGGCGTTCCATAATTCGCGGATCCTCGGTTTCACCTTCGAAACCGCAATTCCAGGAATAATTGCGATCGATGCCGTCCCGATTGTCTTCGAGATTCGCCTCGTTGTGTTTCTGGTCATAAGAGTAAAGATCGGCCAGCGTAAAGCCGTCGTGACTGGTGATGAAATTGATGCTGTGAGCAGGTGTACGTCCGTCATCCGCAAAAAGGTCTGACGAACCGGTGACGCGCCAGGCCAGATGGCGAACTTGATCGGGATCGCCACGCCAGAATTGCCGTGCCGTATCCCGGTATCGATCGTTCCATTCGGCCCACGGTTTGGGAAAGTTGCCGGTCTGATAGCTCGTGATGTCCCAGGGTTCGGCGATCAGGCAGACCTGGCTCAGTTCCGGATCTTGTGCCAATTCTTTAAAAAATAAAGCGTCTTTGCTGTACTGCCCCTCGCGGTGACCAAGAATGGTTGCCAGGTCGAATCGAAAACCATCGACTTGCATCTCCTGGCTCCAGTACCGCAAAGAATCGAGCACCATCTGTCGTACGATCGGTTCGTCGAAATCGAGAATATTGCCGGTGCCCGAATCGTTGCGATAGTGCCGCCCGGGGCTCTCTTCCGGACCTTGCAGCTTGTAATAGGTCGGGTTGTCGATTCCCCGAAAGCAAAACGTCGACCCCCATTCGTTGCCTTCACCGGTATGATTGTAAACCACATCCAAAATAACAGCAATTCCGACCCGATGCAGCTCACGAACCAGAGTCTTGAACTCTTCCACCGCGCAGCCAGGCCCGCTTTTGCTGCCGTATTGATGATTGGGTGCAAAAAAACCGATTGTGTTATACCCCCAGTAATCGGTCAATCCCTCCGTATTCAGGCGAGGAGCGATTTGCTGGACCGGCAAAAATTCAACGGCAGTGATACCCAACCGGATCAGGTGGGGAATCTTTTCAATAAAATCCAGATAAAATCCTTTGCTCTTGCTTTGGGCACTCGGATGGGCGGTAAAACCTTTGACATGGACTTCATAGATGACCCATTCGTGAAAAGGGATATCGGGTTTTTTCACCTTCTGCCAGTCAAATTCATCGCTGCAGATAACACACCGAGGTATGACGGAGGCGTTGCTTCGTGTATCGAGCGAAAGGTCACCTTTTTCTGATTTGGCGTCGTAGGACAGCAAAAGACGATCGGGATCGCTCTCTGTTTTGATCACTATTGCCCGAGCATAAGGATCCAAAACCAGCTTTTGCGGGTTGAATCGCAAACCTTTGTTCGGTTCAAACGGACCTTCGACTTGGTAGGCATAGTGCTGACCCGCTTTGATGTTCGGCACGAAAAGACTCCAAAGTTCCTGCTGTCGCTTCATCGGCAAGCGCACCGCAGGCTCTTCGTCCTCCGCTTCGAACAAACAAACGCTGATCTTTTCGGCATACCGGGAGAACAAAGCGAAAGAAACTCCACCCGATTCTTCCCAAGCACCCAACTGCGGGCGTTTACGCGACTCTTTTTTCTTCACACCGACAGACCTCACTCGTGTTTTGTTTTGAATAGATCAACCGAATCACGATTCATGCCATTTGCTGCTATTTTTCCAGTTGCCGAAACGGCGTTTAACCCCGATAATTTATAAACTACAAAGGGTGCAAAGGAGACGAAACTATTGAATGACTCCACTGGTGTCCGCTCGTTCAACCGGACACCAGTGGTTTTATTCTTTTTTCTTCATGCTTTTCGTGGTAAAATAAGCTATGAATCCCGATCGCTTCTAATCATTTGGTTATTTTGTGGCTAGTTTTATTCATTCCACTTTTTCTGAATTATCCAGGTTCACTGGTGTCCCAAACGGGGACACCACACACCCGAATTGATTTAAAAACAACAGGGATTTTCATTAGCCGCAGATCAGGTTTACAATTTCAGCGTTTGTTGCAAGTTTTTATTTATTTGAAGATTAATCATTCCAATAAAATCTGTTTTGGACAGAAATTATCCAGGTTAAAAGCTGTTTTGGACAAAAAGGAATAAAACCGTTGTTTCAATATAGGTTTTTTAGGTTGAAGGCGCAAGCGGGAATCCGGTGAGATAAATCGATCGACGTTGGAAGAAAGGGGAAAAAACGCCCCGCATCGAGGATGCGAGGCGTTTGAGGAACTCTATTGACTGACTTTGCTTACATTCGCAGCTTGTGGCCCTTTTGGACCATTTTCAATTTCAAATTCGACTTCATCTCCCTCGTTGAGTACGCGATAACCCTCGGAATTGATCGATTTGTAGTGGACAAAAACATCGTCTCCGTCCGGACGCTGGATAAACCCGTATCCCTTGGCTCCGTTGAACCACTTGACAGTACCTCTTTCCATGCACGAACCCTTTCAAAAAATGTGTTGCACCGCGTAAAACGGCACCCATAGTACAACCGAATGGGCTTGAACAAAAAAATCGCAACCCAGTGGACTGCATACACCACTGCAATTGCGATTTCTCATCCGAGTTCCATATGTCTGATAGCTGCCACGAGGATATCGAGAACTCTCTAAGCTCAATAACGGTGTACTGTTACTTGACAAAAAAACTTACACTATTTTTTTGACATACGCAAGAACTTTTATTTTTTTTCAAACAAAAGTCCCGAAACCTTTTTACCCAGCTATCGTATGTATATTATTGTATAAAACTGAACCAACGTCTGTTTTTTGACGCCAAATCAACTTGGAAATCTGCGCGATTTTCTTTACTTTTTTCAGATTCAATGTGAATAATTGCGACCAACTTTAAAAGGATTTCTCATGGGACGTCGTCTGATTTTCTTTTGCGCCATGCTGCTCGTATGGAACTCTTGTACTCTTGGCGGGACCCTATATGGTTTTGTGCGCGAAAAGGAGAGCCTCGAACCGGTCGTCAGCGGCAATGTCTGGCTCGAAGGGACGATGATCGGCACCACCACCAACCTCAAGGGTTATTATGTCATTCCCGGCATTCCGCCGGGTCGTTATTCCATCATCTATCGTTACATCGGTTTCAAAGATATCAAAAAAGAGATCACCATACTGGCGGATCATGACTATCCGATAGACGTCCTGCTGGAGATCGAACCGATTCTAATGCAGGCGGCTGTGGTTACTGCCGAGCGCGACAACCGCAAACTCGACATCAAACCCGGGCAGATTTCGGTGCAGACGCCGCAATTGCGAAGTATTCCCCAGATCGCCGAACCCGACCTTTTTCGCTCCCTGCAGATGCTTCCGGGGGTGGCGACGCTGTCGGATTTTTCAGCAGGCCTGTATGTCCGCGGTGGCAGTGCCGACCAAAACCTCATTCTTCTCGATCAGATCGACGTCTATAATCCCAACCACATGTTTGGATTTTTCAGCAGTTTCAACACCGACGCCATCAAATCGGTCGAGCTCCTCAAGGGTGGATATCCGGCCATGTATGGCGGACGCCTCTCTTCCGTCCTGAACGTGGTCAACAAGGAGGGAAATCGCGACCATTTTACCGGCGTGGCACGGTTCAGCTTGTTGAGCTCTACCGCGACGATCGAGGGACCATGGAAAAAGGGCTCCTGGATGCTTTCCGGGCGTCGCACCTATCTCGATCTGGCAAGCAAAATGGTCGATTTCGATCTTCCCTACTATTTTTACGACGGCCACGCTAAAATCAACCTTGATCTAGACAAGCGCAACCAGCTGAGCCTCAGCGGCTATTTGGGCAATGATATCCTCGACCTCGATCAGGAAGGAACCGCAGTCCGTCTCGACTGGGGCAACAAAACCTTCAGCAGCCAGTGGACCCATCTCTTTTCCAACCGGCTCTTTTCCCATTTTGTCTTTGCCGGCAGCCGATTCCACAGCAACAGCGATGTCAAGCTGGACGATATACAATTCGGCATCTATAACGAGATTACCGACCTGGCCTTCAAGGGTCTGTTAACCTATACGCCTTCGCTCAAACATTCGATGGATCTGGGTTTCGAAACCAAAGCGCTCGATTTCGGACTGAAATACAAAGTCGTCGATATGCAATACGACAACACCTTTTCCGGATATTATTCTTCGATTTATGCCCAGGACAACATTCATCTCGGCCCGCTCAACATCCTTCAGGCGGGTTTGCGCCTGAGCCATTATAGCGATGGCGACTATTGGCGGATGACGCCCCGTCTGGCTTACAAGCGGATCATCAACGACCGCTCCAACCTCACTCTGAGCTACGGCCAATACGCCCAATTCCTCAACCTGGTTCAGCAGGAAGGATTGAGTTTTGCCGACATGTGGTTTCCGGTCGACGATTCTTTTGAACCCGGCAGGGCCGATCATTATATCCTCGGCTATACCTATGACAACAATCGTTCCTTTTCGATAACTGTCGAGGCCTACTATAAAGATTACCGCAATATCGCTGAATACCGAACCTTCCGGGATGCGGATGAGTCTCTGGAGGGACAAAACGCGGCCCAAAACTTTCTCCAGGGAACAGGCAAAGCCTACGGCGGTGATGTCTATCTCCGCAACAACCTATTCGGATTCGAGGGATGGATCGGCTATTCTCTCGGCTGGGCGGAAAAATCCATTAAAGGATACAACTTTGGCAAAAGTTATCACCCGACCTATGACCGCCGCCACACGATCACTGCCATCCAGGATTACCGCCTGAGCCGCAAATGGCGGATCAATTTTGCCTTCAAATACGGCTCTGGACAGCCCTATACCGAGGCCACAGCCCGCTATGCCGTACAACTGCCCAATGGCGCCGTCCATTATCGCGCTCTGGATGGAGAGAAAAATTTCTATCGTTTACCGGCCTATCACCGGCTCGATATCGGCGCTTTTTATCAAACCCGTCTCTTGGGTCTGAATACCGAATTCTATCTTCAGGCAGTCAATGTCTACAACCACAAAAATGTCTGGTTCCGCCAATACAAAACCTGGGAAAATCCGGCAACCGTCAAGGATCAGCACATGATTCCGTTTCTGCCGACCGGTGGAGTTTCGGTGACCTTTTAGAAAGGGATTTCGACATGTTCAAACCCTATCGACTTTTCGCACTGGCACTTTTCGCGTTTATTCTGACGATCGCATGTGATAAAAATCCGAATGGTCCGGATTATCAAAAAGAGATCGCAGTCTTTGGCTATCTCTGGGGGGAGCGAGCCCTGGATGAACAGCGAGCGATCCTGATTACCTACTCGCAACCCCTGGACAAAAACATCGATATTCAAACAGCAGCGTTAAGCGGAGCCGATGTCCACCTGATTGAACTGAATTCGGGCGTAAAATGGCGGCTGACCGAAAACCCGGATCGGCCCGGCTATTACTTTAATGTCCAGGTCACGGCCAGTCCCGAAGCCACCTATCGTCTGGACATTCAAGCCGATGGTAAACAGGTGACGGCGACCACCACGGTTCCGCCTCGCCTGGAGCAGGTGACGGAACTGCGGTCGGATACGCTTAACGTCGTGTGCCGCGACAATCTGTCGCGCAGCAAACCGATCTTTCTCGATTCCACAGATCCGGAACAGATCATTCTGGTCGACATGTATTGCCGGGAACCTCTGGAAAATGCCGAATATATCAATCCCTTCGACAAAAACAATCCCTTTCCAGGGGATCTCGAAGAATACGACCAGGGCGTCGGAGGCGAACCGCGCCATATCATGGGAATCGCCCGGTTGCGCGAACTCTATGCCGATGAATACGACGGCATCGCCACGGTCTATTGGTACTCATCCATGATCGTCTTTTATGGCGCCAATGTCATGCAAGTGGTCGCCATCGATAAAAACTATCAAAATTATATATTCAAAGAGCATCCGGCATTGAGCGGCGGCGTAAAAGGCGGAATCGGCGTATTTGGATCGGTCTGCGGTGAGCAATACGACTTGCTGGTCATGAAAGACGAGTAAGGCAAAACGGCCAGGCAGAACGCTTCCGCCACATGCGCAACCACGCTTCTGATTTGACAGGCCAGGCTCTTGCGTTGTTCGAGCCGGGCTTTGATTTTTCACTTGCAAATGAACCGATAAGATCGTACACTTGTTCTTGTAATACGCTGCAAATCGACACGATCCCGGTCAAATGCAAGGAGCCTGCCGCGACCATGACCAGCCGCGAACGAGTAAAACGCGCCATCATTTTTCAACACCCCGATCGAATTCCCCACTTTTTACCCGATGGCGGGGCAAATGATCTGCTTTGGCTCGCCCCCTGGACGATGGGACCCGAAAGCTCGCCGCCGGACCTGCAGCCGTGGACACGAGTCGGCGAAATCGATCAGCGCATCGATGCCTGGGGCATTACCTGGGAACGCGCAGCCGGCCAATCCCGGGATATCGGTCAGGCCAAGAAACCGGCGATTCCCGATATCACCCGACAAAACGACTATACCTTTCCGGACCGCAACCATCCGCGCTACTATCGAGCGCACCAACGCGCCATCGCTGAAAACAACGCTTCCGCTGATCCACTCTATGCGCTGGGCGTCCTCGGCTTTGCCTCTCTCAACGAGGGTGTACACAATGTAATCGGCCTCGATCAAATGTTTCTCAACTATTATCTCCACCCCGATTCGCTCAAAGCCCTCATCGCTCGTTTTGCCGACAAGCAACTCGAGTCTATCGAACGGATGGCTGAGATTGGATGTGATGGCATCATGCTCTACGACGACTGGGGATTGCAGGATCGGCTCATGGTCAAACGCGAATTGATCGTCGAGTTCTTTTTGCCCCATTATCGCCGCAACTGGAATCGAGCCCATGAACTGGGTCTGGACGTCTGGATGCATTCCTGCGGCATGATTGTCGACATTCTTCCGGATTTTATCCAAGCCGGGCTTACCGTCATCCAAATGGATCAACAGGAAAACATGGGGTTGGAATTTCTTTCCGACCAGTTTGGCGGCCGACTGGCCTTTTGGTGTCCAGTGGACATCCAAAAAACACTCAGCCACGGCTCCCCTCAAGAGGTCACTGAATACGTGCTGCGGATGATCCACACCCTCGGCAGTCACAACGGCGGTCTGATCAGCATGTGCTACACCACGCCCGAAGTCATCGGGATCAGGCCGGAAAACATAGCCGCCATGTGCGCCGCCTTTCGCAGCTATGAACGCGAAGGAGCCGGACAAGCCGTGTAATCGCTTGCTGTTGCCATCCTGTGGATGCGCTTCAGATTGCAAATCCATCTCGCTCCACCTCCCACCGATCGTTTCGGGATCATCCGTACAACACGCGAGGAGACAATGAAAGAATTATTGCTCATACTGCTTATCGCCGTTCCGCTTTGGGCTCTTGAATACACCATTTCACCCTCAGGCAACGATGATTGGCCGGGGACGACAGCACAACCATTTCGAACGCTGGAACATGCGCGCGACGCGATCCGCCACATCAAAGCAACCGATGGTTTGCCCTCAAATGGCGTCACGGTCTGGCTGCGACAGGGCGTCTATGAATTGAACCAGAGTTTCGAGCTGTCGGAACTCGACTCGGGCACGCCGGAACAGCGCATTAGCTATAGCGCTTATCCCGGAGAAAAGGTCACGCTGACCGGTTCGCGCCTGCTTCCGCCCAGTTCATTCGCTCCAGTCTCCAAAGGGCACCTTCTGCAGCGACTCCCGGTTAAGAGCCGCGATCAGGTCAGGGTATGCGACCTTGATGCTCTGGGAATAAAGGATTACGGCCGGCTGGAACAATACGGCCACGCTTTGCCGGTGGTGCCGGCACCCATGGAGCTTTTCGTCGATCGCCGGGTGATGACCCTGGCCCGCTATCCAAACGATGGTTATTTGCTTATCGGTGAGGTTCTCGATCCGGGTTCCATTCCGCGTTACAGCGATTACGAAAACATTCGCGGCGGCACCTTTCGCTATACAGACGACCGCCATAAGCGATGGCTGCAAGCCAAAGAGATCTGGCTGCAGGGAACCTTTATGTGGGGCTATGCCGACGATCACATAAAAGTGGCGGAAATCGACACCCTGGCCGGTACCGTTCGGCTGGCTTCTCCGCACATGTACGGCATCGGTACCGATAAACCCTATCGCCACTATTACGCCCGCAATCTGCTCGAAGAGCTGGACCAGCCCGGCGAATACTA
This sequence comes from Candidatus Zhuqueibacterota bacterium, assembly GCA_016929055.1. Taxonomy (GTDB): domain Bacteria; phylum Zhuqueibacterota; class Zhuqueibacteria; order Residuimicrobiales; family Oceaniaggregativiventaceae; genus Sulfursilanivivens. Next base: position 6,185 of record JAFGJN010000287.1, on the reverse strand, counting down.
TATCGACCGAAAAAACGGCCTTTTGTATCTTTGGCCGCCTGCATTAAAACCGGAGACGGAAATCCGCGTCTCGATGGTCGAGGAACCCTTGATCGTGCTGGAAAACGTTTCGTTTGTCGATCTGAAAAATCTGACTGTGGCCATGAGCCGCGGCATGGGGATCTATCTCGAAGGCGGGGAAAACAATCTCATCGCCGGCTGCACGCTGCATGCCCTGGGCACCCTGGGCATTCTCATGGGCCAGGGTGCACGACAAACCTTTCCCCATATCACCCATGAAGATTACGAAGGCGTGCCGGTTTCACGCGACATTGGCAACCTTCAAGGCCACATCTACAAATATACCACCTGGGAACGCAACGGTGGCCACGACCACCGCATCCTCAGCTGCGATGTTTTTGACACCGGCTGTGGCGGTATCTATCTGAGCGGCGGCAGCAAGAAAAATCTAATACTCGGCAATTGTTCGGTGGAAAACTGCCGCATCCACGACTATAACCGCCGCAACAAATTTCTCTGGTCCGCCATCAATGTCGACGGCTGCGGCAACCGCGTGGCGCACAATGAAATATTCAATTCCGAGTTCCAGGGCATCTATGTCCATGGCAACGATCATCTCTTTGAATACAACCACATTCATCACACCGCTCTCAATTCCAACGATACATCGCCCTGGTACATGGGCCGCGACCCCAGCGATCGCGGCACCGTGATCCGCTATAACTTTTTTCACCACTGCGGCAGTCCCGATAGAGAGTGGACCATGGGCGTCTATTTCGACGATGGAACGTGTGGCGCGTTGGTCGAAGGCAATGTATTTTACAAAGTCGGTTCCTACGGCACGGTTTACAGCAACGCCGGTCACGATCTATTGGTGCGCAACAACATCTTTGTCCAGGGTTACGGCCCGGTTCTGTGTCTGAAATCCATGTGGTACGATTTCGGCTATGAGCTGAGATCGACCTATTTCGACTCCGGCGGCATCTATCATCGCCGGCTCAAGCAGCTGCTGGACATCACTCAGCCGCCCTACAGCGAGCGCTATCCCGAGCTGGTCGACTGGATGGATCTGATGTCGGACGGTAAAACCTATGTGGGCATGCACCCGCGCCGCAACCGATTCGATACCAATGTGATCATCGGCTATGGCGAAACCTATCGCCTGGTGGGCGAACACGCGCAATTCGACTTTGGCAAGAATTACCAGAGCTCGAAGGATCCGGGATTCATCGATCCGGCTGCTCTCAATTTTCAGCTTTCGGATGATTCGCCTGTCTATCGAGAATTACCCGACTTGCAAAAAATACCGTTTGAAAAAATCGGTCTCTATTCGGATGTCTATCGCACAGTGGATCCTGAATAAAAAAATAATCGCATCACTCCGTCTTCTGAACAACTGGATCGAGGATGAACGCAAAAATGTCGACAAAAGTCAGTGCCGATGTTGGAATTCATACCCTCCTGCCCCGAGAACGAATGTGCGCGTCGGCGCAAAAGCTCCGCGATACCTATAACCGCACCCCGAATGCACCGCTTTTTCATAAGACCTTTGGTTTGTGGCTGGCAATCGACCACTGGTATGAAACAGGCCTGGACCGATCAATCGACCTGGACGAATTTTTCTTTTTCGATCCACCCGGCCATCACGAAATGTTCGAACTGGGTTGGTGCGAAGCGGCATTTTCGCCCCTTTACAAAGAAGAGATCCTCGAACAATTCGACGACAAGGAAATCGTTCGCGATTTCGCCGGCCGACGTGTTCTCTATTTCAAAGGCCGCCGCCACGGCTTTATGCCCGAATACCTCGACCATCCGGTACACGATCGGCGCACCTGGGAAGAGGACGTCAAATGGCGTCTCGATCCGCACACCCCGGAACGTTATAGCAATCTCGATGAGCGCATGCGCCTGGCGATGGCTGAAGCGGCAACGGGAAAAATGATTCAACAGCGCCTCATCGGCGGTTATATGTATCTGCGCAGTCTCATCGGCCCGGAAAGCCTGCTCTACTTTTTTTACGATCAGGCCGAACTGCTCCATGACTGCATGCGCACTTGGCTTGCACTCGCCGACCACGTTATCGCGGTGCATCAGAAATACGTGACGCTGGATGAATTGTATATCGCCGAAGATATTTGCTACAACAGCGGTCCATTGATAGCGCCGGAAATGATCAAAGAATTTCTCTTTCCCTACTATCAGGAACTGGTTGCACGCATCCGCGCTCGGCAGCTCGATTGCCGTCGACATCTATACGTCCAGATCGACACCGACGGATATGCCGTGCCGGTCATCGATCTCTATCGAGAGGCGATCGGAATGGATGTGATGAGCCCATTCGAGGTTGCCTCCGGATGCGATGTGGTAAAAATCGGAGGTGATTGTCCCTGGCTGGTGCTCAGCGGAGGCATCGACAAGCGGATTCTCGCTCGAGGGCCCGAGGCGATCGACGCTCACGTGCAGGAGATTTTGCCGATCTTGCGGCGGCGCGGGGGATATATCCCCACCTGCGACCACGGTGTGCCACCCGAGGTGACCTGGCAAAACTATCGCCACTACAGACAACGCTGCGTCGAGATGGGAGGGTGACCATGTCGATCGTTTTTTCCGATCAACGCTGGGAACGGGTGATGCGGAACGCCGATCTGTGGTGGCGCAACGAACTGGAGCGCCCTCTGATTCTCACCCGGCTCAAAGGACGCGATTCCGGAAGACCGGCACCGGCGCTCCCGGAACACGAATTCACCGCTTTTTACGATTTCTCCATTCCGGCGGAACAGGTCATCGACCGCATCGACTATGATCTCTGCCGCACAGAGTTTCTCGGCGATGCTTTCCCCCATTTTTTCCCCAACTTTGGTCCCGGCGTTCTCGCCGCATTTATCGGCGCTCGCCCCGAGCTCGGCGAAAACACGGTCTGGTTTCATCCTGCCTGTGATCTATCACCCGAAGCGATCGACCTGGCTATCGATTGGGATCATCCCTGGTTGCAGCGGTTGATCAACCTCGTCGATGCCGGTGCCCGCCGCTGGCAGGGTCAAGTGCAAATCGGCATGTCTGATCTGGGCGGGAATCTCGATCTGGTCTCCTCTTTTTTGCCGGGAGAAAAACTCTTGCTGGCCTTGTACGACGCGCCTCAGCAGGTGCAACGGCTGACAGGTCAGGCGCATGAGGCCTGGTGGCGTATCTTTGAGTTCTTTGCCGATCGCCTGAGTTCCACCAATCCCGGCTATAGCTGCTGGACCCCGATCTTTTCCCAAACCCCATATTATATGTTGCAATGCGATTTTTCCTACATGATCGGCCCGGATGCCTTTAAACAATTCGTTTTGCCCGAATTGCGCACCAGCGCGAAACGTCTCGACCATGCTTTTTACCACCTCGACGGCGTCAACGCCAGCATCCATCTGGATGATCTGTTGGCGGTTCCGGAAATTCGCGGCATCCAGTGGGTACCGGGTGACGGTGCCGCGGATATCGGCTGCTGGCCGGAGATCTATCAACGCATCACCGGGGCCGGAAAACGGGTACAGTTTTTCCTCAGTCAGGCAGGCGACCGTCTGGACATCCTCGATCGATTGATCGAACAGACCGAATGCCCGGGAGCATTTGCCTGCGTCATCGATGGCGATTTATCGCAGCGCGATGAAATACTCAAACTTTTTGCAAAATATGATATCGAACCCTGACCGAGAAAAGCAATCGATGTCTGGAGCGTCAACAAAGAGCCGAAACTCTGCCCCGTTTCCTCCTTTAGCGATCGCCGAGCGCCTACAAAATTGGTGGGAGTTCGGCGACCAAAAGACGCCGTGCATTCTCGCCACCCTCGCACCGCAACGGCCATCAGAGCCGACGAACACCGATCTGCTTGACTATTGGACGGACATCGACACGGTCATGACGCGGGAGATGGCTCGTATCGACCAAACCCGCTGGCTCGGCGAGTCGGTGCCGTTTCACTACATCGATCTGGGCGCCAGCGCCATGCCGGTGCTGCTGGGCGCACAGGCGGAATTCATCGATACCGAAACGATCTGGGCTCACCCGGTTTTTGAGAATCCAGAGCAAGTGTTGAACTGTAGGCTGGACGAAATCGATCCACTCTACCGAACCATGTTGGAGCTGGCGCGGCGCTCGGCCGAAACCGCACCCGGTCACCACATGGTCGCTCCCTATGCCCTGGGAGGAATACTCGACAACCTGCTCGGACTCTGCGGCGCCGAGTCCACCCTGATCGAACTGCTCGAACGGCCGTCCCGCGTTCATCCGGCCCTCGAGTACCTGAAGCGAATCTGGATCGAGGCTTTCGTGCACCTGCAGGATTTGCTCGGGCAGGCGCATCCCGATTCGGGAATTGGTTGGGCCGGCATCTGGGCGCCAGGCACAACCTTTCCGCTGCAGGAAGATTGTTCCTACATGCTTTCACCCGACTGTTTTCGCGAGTTTTGTTTGCCCCACCTGCGCGATCTGATCGATCTCCTCGATTATCCGCTCTACCATCTCGATGGCAGCGCTGCTTTGGTGCATCTCCCGACTCTGCTGCAGATCGATTCGCTCAAAGCCATCCAATGGCAACCCGGCGCCGGCAAGGAAAGCATCGCCCAGTGGATCGACATGATTCGCACTGTACTGGAGCACGGAAAATCGCTCCAGCTATTCGCCCGGCCGGAAGAGATCGACGATCTGGTGGAGGCCGTCGGCGCCCGCGGCTTGCTGATCAGCTGCCCGGACATCGACATCGAACAGGCGGAAAAACTCGCCGATCGCTATCCCGATGTCTTTTTATAACCAGGAAAGGAAATCCATGCGCACCATCCTGATCTTTCATGCCAATCTCAACTATGCTTACTTGACTCCCGACCGCTACGAATTCGTCATCCGCCAGGCGTATGAGATGATTATCGATACCTTTCGGGAGCATTTTCCCGATTGTTCCTATGTTTTTGAAGCGTCCGGCTACACCCTGGACGAAATCGCCGCGCGCACGCCGGATGTACTCGGCAAGCTGCGTCGGGCGATTGCCGACGGACAATGCGAATTTATGGGATCCCCCTACGCTCATCCCATGCTGCCCAATTTTCCGGCAAAAGACGGAAGCCTCTCTATTGGTTTTTCCAACCAGTCCTATCAGCGCCATTTGCAGCTCGCACCGACTAGTTTCTGGAATCCCGAATGCGGCTGGAATACCCATGTGCCGCATCAGGTCCTGGAAAACGGCTATCAAAATCTGATCGGCGATTTTGAAGCCTACAGCCGATCTCTCGGCGCCGACGGAAAACCGCTGCGGCCCGAGATCTATGCCGCCGAACATTCGGATGAACCAGCCTTTTACAATTTTGGTTTCCGTTACGACCTGCCCGGCACCGAGCTGGCCATTCATTTTCCCTTTCAGCATCTCTCCGGCGTCGAGAGCACACCCCTGCGCGTCTTTTTGCGCAGCGATCGGATCGCCCAGTTCGGCGTGCGCTATTTCATGGGCATGCCCGGCTATACGCTGGATAAATATCGACAACTGATCGAGACCTATTCGAGCCAGCCTAAAGGTGAACCCGAAGGGGCTCTGATCGTCTATGCCGACGATGCCGAATATATCGGAACCAACGGCTGGTTTCGGCTGAAATACCAGAATCAACCGGATCGTGTGTTTGAAGCGACTCCCGATTCGCGACAAAAATTGATCGACCTGGTCAATGTCTGCCGTGAGCAGGGGGAATTGACCACCTTTCAGCACGCCTGCCGCGCGCTGCCCGCTCTGGAGCAGGAGCTGAATTTCGACGACGATTCGGCCTGGCACGGTGCGCGCGCCTCGACCTGGGCGAAAACGCCGATGGCCCGGTTGCTGCGGCCCTGGCAGGATTCGGTACGCCAAAAGCTCGAAACCCGCCACTCGGAATCCGCCGATCTCGAGCGCGCCTGGTTTCACCTGACCAATTCATACAATTCGGACGGCCAGTGGCCGCCGACTCTGCCGGATGCGCCGCATATCATTCATCCTTTCAATTACCGCTATTGCTTTGAAAACCTGCTAAAGGCCGAACTGCTGGCCGGTGGTATCGACCGATCCCGGCTCGAAACGGATCCCTGGCGAACTCTGCAAGAGATTCTTGGCCCCCAGGCGGAGCGGATCGAAACCAAAGCGCGGCAGCTGTCGGAATCCCGGGAGGCTCAGCACTATGCCGCAGCTC
>JAFGJN010000286.1 GCA_016929055.1 Candidatus Zhuqueibacterota bacterium | reverse complement strand
GAGAATCGCTTCGATCTCTTCGACTGTAAAGTTGGAACCAAAACCGGGAATACCGATATCGAGTTCGAAAAAAACCAGACCGAAATCGGTATAGTCGCCGACAACTCGCCCGATTTCACGATAAACACGGATCTTGAGCTCGCTGGTCGCTTCATAGAGCCGGCGATCAGGCACTGGCATATAGCGAATACGATCGGTCAGCCCGCGCGCCCGTAATCCCGCGTCGATTTCAGCGATCTGATGCTTAAACGTGTCCGCAATCTGTTCGGAGCTGATGTCGAAACCATTGGTATTCAAACCCGCCACCACCAGCGGCCGATCGACCGCAATAAAATCCTGCATCTCGCCGGCGATTTCTGCCGTGCGCCAGATCAGGTTTTTGGTCAGCTCCCAGTCGTTATAGATGGCCCAGGTGGTATCGACATTGGTGGCCGGCACACTCTGGTTTCGAATGACATCGCGCACAAGATTGTCGTAACTCGGCCAGTCAAATTCGCCTTCGGGTGTCCAGGGGCCGTACATCGCCGTGGTGGCGAGTATTTCTTTGTCGCTCCAGCGTTCATAGACATCGGCAAGGGAAACGTGCTGCTTGACCGCCAGTTTGCGAATGTTATAATTGGGGTTCATAATGACTTGACGACGGTTAGTTTGCCTTGCAATCTTTCGGGTTTCCAATCGGCAACGGGAGCCGTGGGATAGCAGACCATTTCATCGCGTTTGACCAGCTTGCCACCGTTTGCCGCGCTCGAGTATTGTGCTTCCACTTCGCTGAGGATATTGAGTGCCTGTATTGCGTTGCGGCGATAGGTTTCGCCTTTCATGAAATTGCCCAGATATTCCGCCAGCTCGAAGGCAAACGGATCCTGGTAATCCATCTCGACATACTGCCAGTGATCGCGCCATTCGGTTTTTTCGCCCGAAACCGACTTTTCCCAGCGGTTGGCCGGCGCAGTTTCTTTCCACTGTACCTTTAGACCATAAAGACCAAAGACCAGCGACCCCCCCTCGCCGTCGATGGTGATTTCCAGCGGGCCGAATTCAGAATTCACCCGACGGTACCACGACCATACCGAAGTGTTGACCACACCATTGGCGTGCTGACGAGTCAATTGGGAATAGTCCTCTACATCACAATCGATGATGGTTTTGCCGTCAGTACTCAAACGCTGGGGCACCACCAACCGGGCAATACAGCTCAGGGCCTCTGTTTCGCCAAAAAGTGCCTGAGATAAATAACCTTCGTGACACATGTCGAGAATAATTCCTCCACCGGCCTGTTCCAAAGTCCAGTTGAAATCCGGACGCTGCCCGGAAAATTCCGGATTGCCCCCCAACCCCGAACCCACTTCATAGCCGAACAGCATCTGGGCGCTGAGAGGTTTGATCTCGGGCAACAATTCCATGGCCTTGCGCAGGCCGGGAGTGGAAAGCATGTGATGAACCACGCCATGGATGAATCCGCCTTTTTCCAATGCATCAACGATGGCAAAACCATCGGCATAATTGGCCGCAAGTGGCTTTTCCATATAGACGCCCCAGGTCGAGGAGTCGAGATGAGGCAAGGCTTCCAGCACCACTCCGCGCCGAATACCGGTAGCGACAGTATTGTGATAAACCTGTTTTTCGGGATTGATCTTGCGGGCGAACACGACCGCTTCATCCAATTCCGCAAAAAAGTGGTGCAGCCCTTTGTCTTTGGCCATATCCTGCATCTTGGCCAAATTTCGCCCCAAACCGATGGGAACGGGTTCGATGCGGGCGCCGTCAACGACGGTCAGGCCCTTGCTGGCGATCAATTGAAGAGCGCGCAAAGCGATTTGTCCCATACGTCCGGTAACACCGTGAATGATGACAGGAAGCTTAATTGTTGACATGATCGAGTGTCCTCCTTCAGTGATGATGTCGTTTGCGCCTCTAAACGCTGCCGGCGCAGACGCTATGATTAATCGAATATTTGATTCCAATTTCAGCGTCACGATCCGCCGCGAGTCAATACAAATTAGACTCTTTTCAGTAGACCTATATTGCTCTTTTTTTTTTCGATGGGATTGGACAATATTCCCTGCATCCGTCTCAGGTCGAATGGAATTAGGACGACGGACTTTCTTTCTTTTTGCCGATCCAATCAAAAAGAACCCGCGCAGCCTGTTGCGGACCGTTCTGCGCCATGCCCTCGATGCCGAGCTGGGTCCGCAATTGACCGACACAAACTCGGGTATCGAACAATTTTTGCATCAATTCGGCGGCCAGTTTTTCATGCAACTCGCGCCTCTGCGGAGCGCCGAAGGGATTGGCAAAATAGCTTTCCACCACCCCGGATTCGGAGGTGGTGCCTTTGGCCTGGCGGCGGCCGCAACGAAATATTGCCAGCGCCTCTTCGGACGTCTGAAAAAAATCGAGAGCGGGGTGGTCGTTGTCCACGGCTTCGTAATTGTTGGCATAGAGGAAAAAATCGATCGGTTCGCCCTGGACAATTCGCCGATAGGTGGTCACGGGCAGAATCACTCGGGCGTTGGTCAGATTCGGGCTCATAAAGATCGAGCGGTCGAATTGCTCAAAGGCATAACCCGGTTGCAGATCATCGAGCCGCAGAAAAGCGCCGGTTTCGGTGCCAAAACCGAGAACCTGGGGACCGGAAAAATCCAGGGAACCCATATCGTCAAAGATCACCGACAATTCGCGGATATAATCCCCGGCTAAAATCCGAAACGCTTCCAGCGTCTCGGATTTACCGGCACCGCTGTCGCCGATGATCACCACATTGGCACACACATCGCACTTGAGTTGAATCGTGACCATGGCGCCATGTACAGGCAACATGTTGCGATCCAGCATGATAATATTGTGCAGAGTCAACAACATCTTTTTCATGTAGCCGAAATAATCGATCTGCTCGCCACCCACGACATAGCCGACGAGAATCCCATTGCGGTGGTCCTGATGAAAAATGGTCTGTTCGTCTGTGTATTTCAATGAGGAACCGCCGAAAATCATTATGATATCCGGTCGTCGATCGTAAATATCCTCGTAATTGGCCAGTTCGAAAAGATTGGCCAGCGAGGTGCCATGGCACATAAACTCTTTGTGAAAATAGGTAAAGGCGAGTAATTTCCCGATCTTGGCAGGATAGCAAAACCAGCTCTCCGGATGAAGTTCCATGTCCTCCACGGGATTCTGCAAGCTTTCGCGAAACAGACCGGATCTCTTGTTCTTACGGGGATAGAATATTACCGGCGGTTCCAGCAAGGTGAGACGAATAAACGGAATTTTTCGCAGCGATTCATATGGCAAGGGGCAATCCCAGGGGACATGTTGCTGCATAAACCCAAACTGCGCGCCGGCAGGCAACTGGCGATAAACGCGAAAAGGAGAATCCACCAGATTGTCGCAGATGATGCGATAGGTACGCAAAATCAGCAGACGAAAGGTTTCGTTGGCACGGATAAAAGAGGCGTGGTGAATGCTGTCACGGGTGCGCAGACGGGTCTTGGGAGCAGCCATGGTGATATAGCGCTCAAAAGTTCGCCAAAAATTATAGAGCCCCTCGACAAACTCGTAAAACTGTGTTGGATCGCTCAGCAATCGGGCCAGCGAGGGATTGAGGGCGCTCACCTCATCGACGCGATGGGTGGTCAACAATTTCAGCGTCGCTATCACGTCCTGAGAGAGAAGCAAAAGGTCCTGGTCCGAATAAAAACGGCAAAAGTAGAGATAGACCGGGCTCTGTTGTGAAGCGATTTTTTCCAGATAACGGCTGGTGACGTCGGCAAATGGTTTGCTTCGCAGCAGTTTTTCCGGCGTCTCGCAATAGACCGACGAGTAATCGATAATGATCTTGTTCGCGGTGAGCGAATAGGCTGTTTTCACGTTTTTTATCTCTCCGATAAATCCTGCTTTCTCCGCTCGCTGGATTTCATCTTGTTTAAATTAACGAGACAGAGCCGATTCCATGTGCGCCGGCCGATTTTTCTTACGATTCTACGCCGCCGTTGCCAGGTTCGTGCACAGGAAAAAATTCGCGGTGGATCGCCTGAATCGTGCGCACAACATCAGCTTCTTTGATGATAAAATATTGCGCGACCTGTGAAGCGCCTGAGACGATCATCTCGACATTGGTTCCGGATTCGGCCACCGCTGAAAATACACGCGCCGCCAAACCGGGCGTCGTGGCCAGACCCTCGCCTACGACTCCGACCAGAGCCACGTCCGTCACCGGTTCGATGTTATCGATATAGGGTATCTGTTTGGCTTCGATGTAAGCTTTGCTCGTTACGATATCATTTTTTTCCAAAAGCAGATTAACCGCCGTCTGGGACGTAATTACTGAAATGATGTTGATGTCCCGATCGCTCAAGACAGAAACCACGCGATGTAAAAATCCCACCTGCTGGCCAATGCTCGCACCCTCGAGGCGCAAAGAGCCGATGCGCGGATTGAACGTCACACTTTTTATGATTCCGTCATGGGGTCTTTTTTCCACTCCGATCCGTGTCCCCGGGGCATCGGGGCGATAGGTGTTTTTGATAAGCGCCGGAATATTGCGCCAGGCCAAGGGTTCGACTGTGCGGGGATGGAGAATTTTGGCGCCGAAATAGGACAATTCAGCGGCTTCATCATACGAGAGGTAATACAACGGTTGGGCGTTCGGGACGATAACGGGATCGGCGGTGAGAAAACCGTCCACATCCTTCCAGATCTGCAACTCGCGACAATTCAGCGCTGCGGCGACCACCGCGGCGCTGTAATCGGTGCCACCGCGACCAAAGGTGATGGTGTGGTTGTCTGGTGTAGCGCCGAAAAACCCGGTGATGACAGGGAGGATCCCCTGTTCGACAAGTGGCACCACCGTTTGTGGCAGTTTCTTTTCGGTCTGACGCAGGTCGGCGTTGCCGTTGCCGAAATCACCGGTGGCGATCATGCCGATCTTATCGGCCTCCAGACCGACTGCCGGGGTTCCCCGATCCGTCAAACAGGCGGCCAAAAGATGCGCGGCCAGACGTTCGCCCATCGACACAACCAAATCCCGAGTGCGTCGAGTGCATTCACCGGTATAGGCGATGCCGTAAAGCAATTTCTCCAGTCGGGACAACAGGTAATCCGTCTCATCCAGGACTTTGCTGCGAATGGGTAAAGAGTCAATAGCCTGGACGATCCATTCGCGGTGCAGAGTCTGCAGATAATCGAGCAATCCATTAATCCTGCGATCGGTTTGCAGAGCTTGTGCAACGCTTTTAAGCAGGTGATCGGTCACGCCGCTGAGGGCGGAAAGGATCACAATTTTTTTTCCCTCGGCGGGCTCCTGGATCAAACGCACGACCTGATCGAGCGAATCGAGATTTTTCAGCGAGGAACCGCCGATTTTCAGAGCAATCATATTCGATTTTCTCGCAAGGCCAATTCGGCGTTCAGCACCGACCCGCCGGCCGCACCGCGCACCAGATTGTTGGACAGGGTAATAAAGCGCACCGCTTTTTCCCGCACCTGCAGCCGTCCCACGGTGACCGCCATGCCGCGTGCGCGATCCGGGCTGCCGGCGAGCGTATCGTGTAAGGGTTGCGGCCGCAAGGGGTCATCTGTCAGGATTACGGGCTGTAAAGGCGCAGTCGGCAAACCGTCGACGACATCGGGCCGACGAAAGGTGCGATAGAGCTCCCGGATTTCGAACTCATTGACCGCACCGGCCAATTCAACGTGAACGGAAATCACATGGCCGACACGGGTCGGGACGCGAAGGCAATGGGCCTGCACCTCCCAGGGAGCGGGATCGATTCGGTCGCCATCGAGCTGGCCAAATATTTTATTGCACTCGAGCTGCACTTTTTCCTCTTCTCCAGCGATAAAAGGGATAACATTGCCGGCAATGTCAAGAGCGGACAATCCCGGATAACCGGCACCGCTGATGGCCTGATAACTGGAGAGAATCAACCGTTCGATTCCAAGTGAAGCCAACGGCAACAAGGCCATGGCCAAACCTGTCGTCGTACAGTTGGCGTTGGTGACGATGAATCCCTCCGTCTTAAAATCGCGTTGCTGCCGTTCGACCAGCGCCAAATGCGACGCATTGATCTCTGGAATAAGAATCGGTACCTGGGGAACCATTCGATGAGCACCGGCGTTTGAAAAGATCCGTATACCTGCGGCGGCGGCAGTTGCTTCGGCATCTTTGGCCACCTGAGCCGGCAGAGCGGAAAAAACGACGCGAATCCCGGCGCGAGCCAACTCCTCTGCGTCCAGAGGTGTAAAATCCAGATTCGCTAGTGCCGAAAGATCGACATCGATCAGTCGCGGAACATCTGCAAGGCGCCGCCCGGCGCGCGATTCACCAGCACAGACCGCCTGCAACTCAAAATCGGGGTGGTCCGCCAACAAGGCGATGAAATACTGGCCCACCATGCCGGTGGCTCCCCATACCGCACAGGGTATTCGAGACATTTTCGACCTTTCAAAAATCCTTGTGGATTCAGTACGTGTAGAATCCAGACTCAAAAAAGATTTGATCCAGCACTTTTCGTGGAATCGATTCTTTTACCAAAGGCGATCAGTTTCGCACATGTATATGGTGGATCCGCCGCTCGACACCGAATATGAAGCCATTTGAAACATCGAAAAGCGGATATCGGCATTGCGCTGGAGTGATGATCAGCAGACTTGATATAAACAGGAAAAATCAGTATAATAAAATGTTATCGCAATGTCAACAAAAATTGATTTGCCGGATTCTCTGCCTGGAGCGGAATTCGAGTGATCGGTTTACAGTGAATCGAGGAATGTGAAAATCGGCGATTCTTTTGCCCGTAGCACAAATCAACGGACAGATTCGGGAGAAAACTTTTGCAAACGCTCTGGACGCGCAGCCATCGCTCGACGGCGCTACCCGGAATTTTCATTTCAGCAATCGGCATCCTCGGCTTTGCGATTGGGCGAAGCGCCCCCCAATTGTTCAATTTGCTGCCGCCCTGTCTGTTTCACCACAAAACCGGCATTCCCTGCCCGTCCTGCGGGGCAACACGTGCCGCTATTTATCTCTGCCACTTTTCTTTCGTTCAGGCATTATGGGCCAATCCTTTCTTTACCCTGTTTTTTCTGGCACTGGCGTTTTGGGGGTTCGCGTCCCTGGTCACGCTCATCAGCGGCCGCCGT
>JAFGJN010000285.1 GCA_016929055.1 Candidatus Zhuqueibacterota bacterium | reverse complement strand
TCGGGACGAAGCCGAGTGTCGGTATAGACAGTATCGAGCCCGGTATAGGCGATTGGCTCGAGAGGAGATTCGCCGGGTTTGTATCGATAAATGTTGTAACCGGTGATTTCGTCGTCGTCGACCGCCGTCCAATTGAGGATGACATTGCGCGAACCAAGCTGTGCCGACAGGTCGATGGATCGGTGAGGGCGAAACAGATCGGCCGACGGCATGCTCATCAAGCCTTCGGCATCGACGGCAAGGAGGATATACCCATATCGGTCGTCGATCGAACTCTCGCTATCGATATAGTGGTCGGCGTCGATCCCTTGAGCGATCCGCTGATATTCCATCCGCGCTCGGCCATTCTCCAGAGTATCGGCAAGGTTACGCCGAAAGAGTGTATAGGTAACAGCCGGGTCGCGGTGCCATTCCAGGCGATTTTGGCCGAGATCGGCCGTGAACAGGCGGATCGATTCGGGTCGAGCGGGAATATTCCGTTGCTGCAGATAGAGGAGCTGAGGGAAGCGATACCAGGGTAGAGAAAAAACGATTTCATTGAGCACACCCTGCTGGTTATGTGTGGCGGAGGTGAAAACAACGGTGACTGTATCCCCCACCTCTACAGCTGTGGAAAAATTTCCCAGCTCGATACCGAACATGCCCTTGCCGTTGATATTGGGATCGGCATTCGCTTTCCATCTCGGCGCATCCTGAGTGAGAATGCGGCTGAAATCGTTATTCAGATAGACGAAAAAAGCGGCATCCGGCGGTTTATCGGTGCAAACCGAACCGTTTTCGAGATAGACAAAATTTTGATAATAGATCAAATCATCGGTTTGGGAAGTGGCAAAACCGACCCCTATAAACAAAAGCAAAGTGAGTATTCGTTTCACAGGCACCTCAAGTATTTGACCACGCAGCAATTGTCATCCAAACCCCCAAAACGATAATGACGACCGATCCGATAACCGGTATGATCTGAATTCGATTGTCAAAGAATTTATTGTGCAACAGATGAGAAGCCTTGAGCATGACCACACCGATAGCAGCCAGCACAGAGGCCAGTCCCAGACTAAACACGAAAATGATCAAAAGACCCAGCGCAATTTTGTGCAGAGATATCGCCAGAAACAGAATAACCAGAGCTTTGGGACAGGGAACAATGCCTCCCGAGACACCCAGCAGAACGGTTTTCTTGAACCCCAGATTGCCATCTTTTTGACCGGGCGGCACATGAAGGTGGCCGGGGTGATGGGTGTGGTGGGGATGGGCATGATGCGTGTGAGTGTTACCGGTTTTCCAGGCTTTCAGTCGCGTCACCAACAGCCAAACGCCGATCAGGATGATCATCGCACCAGAAAAGAGCGCAATCCATCTGTTGAGCGTCTCGGACCAGAAAAAATCGGTCAGGATCAGGGCAATCATGCCGACGATAAAAACGCTGAACACATGCGAAAGGGTAAATCCGGCCGTCAGCAGCCAAACATCCTTCAAACGCCCTTGAGTGCCGACCAAATAGGCGGCCATCAGGGACTTGCCGTGCCCCGGACCCAGGGCGTGTACCGCCCCGATGACAAAAGCAGCTGCAAGGACGATTACCAGGGTCAGCGGTTCGACCCCTTCGGAATAGAGAAATTCATTGATGAGGTTTTGATTGATCATTCAGCCACCGTAAATTTGATGCGCATGGGTGGATATCTGTCCTCCTGCATCTGCAGCAGGGTTTTGTCATAAAAGACGCCGGAAATCGTTACCAGATCATCCTTGCCGCGCACATAACCCGGAAAAGCGGAAACAAAACGAAAAGGATCGGTGGTGTGCATTTTGAATTGCAAAATACGGCCAATGGCTTTTTCTTGTTCCGATGTAAACTCGGCCATCTCCCGCGCCAGGGTGATTAAAAGGGAGCCATTGACAAAAAACAGTTTTGGCGGTATCAACAATTCATAAGCGCCGGGTGTGGTGTGATCGATCTCGGCATGGAAGCGCATATGCACCTGAAGCGAGGGAGCCAATAGGCTGTCTTGCTGAATCGAAGGAAAATCGATATGAACGGCGCTAAAATAAACCGGTGATGACTTGAGCGTAACCGGGGTCTGTTCGAGTGCTCGATTCAGCCGTAATTGGTATTGTCCAATAAAATCGGCGAGTTCGGAATCGGACAACAGCGAATCCTCGTTGCGATCGATCAGTTTTTTGATATGCGGCACGATCTGCCCCAGATACTCGCTGCGATAGTCGAGCACAATCACTCCGGGGACGAGTTGAGCGATGATGTTGTCCTTGATCTCCTCGGGGCATTCGGACAAGTTGTAATAGTGGCCGGAAACAGGGGTAAAAAGGCTGCTTCCGGCGATCATGCACAGAGCAATACAAAAAACGGTGCGATGATGGATCCAATGGGTATGGGTCATCCGTTCGATCCTTTGCAGATTCGTCAACGCAACAACAAGATCTTGCGAAATTGTGTCAACCGTTCGCTTTGCAGCCTGGCAAAATAGATGCCGGATGGCAGATTTGTTGTCCATTTGAAGGAATGCTGACCAGCGAACAGGTTTTGGTCGACGAGGGTTGCCACGATTTGTCCGGTCATATTGAAAACAAACAGGGTCGTTTTTCCATCGTGCGGCAAAGCAAAACTAAATTCTGTGCTGCCATTGAACGGATTGGGAGCGTTCTGTTCGAGTGAAAACCGATATCCGTTATTCTGTCCGCTTTCGACTCCGACGCCGGATTCCGCAATCGGATACCAGTGCCATATCGGCAGCGTGTATTGGGCCGAGGCAATATCGCCCCGCCAATAGGCGACGTTAAAATCACAGATATCCATAAATTCGTAAGCGACCTTTTCAGGCAGAGCGATGCGCAGCAACAAGGTCGCGTTGGTACCAACGACATGAGGCGCATCTGAAAAAACGGTTGAAAAAGGATTGCTCGCGATTAAGTCGGGGTGAAATTCCGGGGCGGTTTGATGAGGAAAGTAAAAAATCCCCTCCGCGTCGCTTCGGCCCTTGAATTTCGCTTTATCGGGAATGACATTGTCCTGCTTTTGATAGACCCAAACCTCGGCATCGGCGACCGGCGTGCCGTCCGGATTGCGGATCAGCAAGGCGTTTTCGGCAGGGATATCGGCCAGATAGTCACCGAAAAAGCCGCGCCGTTTGCCCCGGTTGCGTGCTAGCGCTCCGGCGGAATGATCCGAAAATCCGGCGCGATAGTTGGAATGCATTAGAGCCTTTTGCCGGCTGGAATAATAGACGACCTCCCAGGCGATCGGAGTCAGCGGAATTTGAGCGCCAGTGCGGGGTTCGATCACCTGCACCTGATTGAGGTGGACATCCTGGTTATAGAGATCGATTAGACCCAGCTGATGGCCCAACTCGTGCAGCAAAGCCCAATCGGTACCGAATTCTTTTTCCAAAACAATCTTTTTAAAATAGGCATAGGCATCGTCGTCGCCGGTAAAACCCCATTGACCATCCCAGAGAACATTGTCCGGGGCATGTGTTCCACCCGCCGGCAATCTCCCGTTTTCATAGTAACTCACTGTATCCAGAAAGACCGATTCCAATTGCACAAGAGATCCCTGAGGATAATCAGCGATTTGGATATACCGATTCAAATGATCCAAATGATAGCGCCCCCAATCCTCAAAAGAATAAGAGCCGACAGGATTTTCATGCGAATCGAACAGCGCTTTGATCCGCTCTTCGACATGAAAATGGAAGGACAATGCATCGCTACGAACAGACACCCGATCATTCGCGGAGGTCACTTGATCATCATCGCTGATCAAGCGACAGGTGATCATCTGAGATAGACCAGACCAGGGCTGTTGAATCGATGAGCGGTCTTTTTGTCCCGGCTGGAGCGAAGCGTGCTCTTTAGATCGGACAACCAGCGAATCGACAGACCATTCCACAATAAAAGGCAAAGCGGTAACTCCGCCTTTGTTTTGAAAAGTTGCGGTATAGGTCATCAGTTCGCCAGCATCGGGATAATTTTTTTGGTTGACTGTCCGGGGATCTCTGGCCGGATTGTAACCACCCGGCTCATAGATCACGGAAAATCGAGGATATTTTGGTGAGCGAGAGATAAAGAGAACACTCGGATCGGGTTTATCGGTGGTCGGTGGTTGGGCAAAAACGCGGAGCGATGTGGGATCACTGGTGTTCGAGATGGCATTGACGGCGACAATCTGGAAACAATACTCTTGATTGAGGTCGACTGGTTGTTGATAAAAGGGGTCGCGGGATTCACTCATCAAAGTGGCCACAGAGATCGTGTCGCGATAGACGCGATAATAAAGTTCATCTGTTTCAGGATGAGACCACGACAGAGTGAGTATTGTATCCCCGCCGGATAAGCCGGTAAAGGATTGGACATCGGTGACTGGTGCGGGAAAATCGGTTAGGGGGTGCGAGTGGCGGCCAAATAGTTTGCCCTGTCGCGCTAAAAGGATATAGTGATGACGACGGCCGAATTGGGTGGAATCGAGATAGGGAGAATGAAGCAGGCCAGCGGCGATCCTTTCATATACCTGCGGATTCAAGCCGTTGGATAAAAGGGAATCGTAGGGCGAGCGATAGAGATCGTATTGAACACCCGGCAGACTGCTCCAATCCAAAATCCGATGTCCGGAAGAATGGATTTGTAGAGTCAGATTATCGACGCTTTTGGGGAAATCCTGCCGTTCCATGGTCAAATGCATAGGCCAGCGGTACCAGGGAATCGCGGTCACCCTATCCGATGCTACGACCTGCTCTTCGGTCGCGAAACAGGTCAAGACCACATGGATTGAGTCACCGGGTTGAACGGATTCAAAATTACCCAGTTCAACACCGAAATAACCTTTGCCGCTGATGGCCTCATCGCTGCTGCTGCTCCATCTGGGTGCATTCTCGAACAGCATGCGCGAGGTATCATCGTTTACAAAGACAAAAAATTGTGCCTCAGGCCGCTTGTATTCGCACAATTTTCGATTTGCATGATAGATATAGTTAAAAAAATATAAATAATCGGAACTCTGCGCGAAAACGGAAACTGTAACAAACAAATATGGCAATAAAAAACGCAAAACTTTCAAAATAACCACCTAGAAAGAGAGTCCGATGCCGACCCGATGCGCCCCGCCGAGCAGAGAATAGTCGCTGTAAGAATAGTCGAATCTGGCCTGACTTCCGACAACAGGCAATTGTACACCGCCGCCAAAAGTATAACGGGCAACATCATGATTTAAATTGTATCCGCCCCGAAGAAACAGCATACTTTGCAGTGCCCATTCGACCCCAACCAGACCGATGGGTACACCATCGTTGGGTTTGGTCGCGTTGAGACTGACCAGGAGCTGATTCGTCGGATTTTGAAGAGCGTTCATACTCATACCAAAAGTAAAATTGGTCGGCGGCGGATAGGATTCGTTGACGAATTTGAGTTCCGAACCAAAGTTGGCAATTTTCATTCCGAATCGAAATCCTCTGAAATTGGTACGATAGAGCACAGCGATATCGGCAGTTATGGCATTGGCGGTAAAATCGGAATAGAGAGACAGGTGGATCATATTGACGGAGCCGCCGATCGAGACCTTGTCAGTAAGAAATCGGGAATAGGCCAGCCCAAGACGGTAATTGCCGGAATAAAAGGTTTCGCCTGTTCCATCCGGTTGCAAGGGCGTGGTGACAAACATCTCGTCCGTATACAAGGCAGTAACTGAGACACCAAAGGTCCCGACCCGCTCATCCAGTGTATAGGCGGCCGCGATAAAATCGTGTCGAATATCGGCAAACCATTCAGTATGCGTGAATGCGAGATCCATGCGCGGAATCCAGGCCAGGGCTGCGGGGTTGTAATAAACCGCTTCAGCGCCTTCCACCACACTGATATAAGCGCCTCCCATGGCAGCGGCACGGGGGCTGGCATCGATTTTGAGGAACTGGGCATCCGTGCTGCCGGGTCTTTCATACTGGGCGAAGGCCCCAACAAAACCTGATAACAGCAGAAAAAAGAAAATAGCTCTTTGCAACATAGCTTCAACTCCTGTTAACAAAGTTCTCGATGGTCGTCAGAACGTGCACAAGCCGATAACCCACGATTTCATTTTATGATGACGAACTTGCCAGTCTGAACATTGAAATTGTTCAGATCCTCTACCGTAAACAAATAGATACCGCTGGATATAGCCTGACCGATAGTGGAGGTCAGGTTCCAATCCTCGAATCCTTTGTCTGGATTATCGTGATGAATGACATCGATCAAATCACCCGCCAAAGTGTAAATCTTGATTTCGCATTTGCTGGGTAAATTGATAAATTGAATGCGCCGATCCTGTTCCATCCATCGGTCGCGGCTGCCCCCCGGTTTTTCCCAGGGCGGGTTATAGCTGTTATAAGCCACATCCCCGCGATAGGGATTGGGAACCACCGCAACTTTACCCACGGTTTCAGGCGCAGCGGTGCCCGGAATCACGGTAATGGCGTTAGCTCTCAAACTGGTTTCCTGCGATGGGAACTGGCTTGCCGGATCGGGTTTTGAATAAGCCGTCAAGGTATAGTAATATTCGACATTGTTCAGCAAACCGGTATCGATGTATTCATAATTCAATCCGGTATTAAATCCAATGGTGTTTCCGGGAATGTCATACTCGGCCAAAAGGGTCCAGGGACCATCGGTACTGATGGTGCTTTTGTATAACCGGTATCCTTCAAACGGCTGCGTTTCACCATCGCCTCGATAGGGGTCCTGATAGGTTTCCGGATTGTATTGCAGAGTCGGATGCCAGCTCAGATGAACCTGCTTGTTGTCGATCGTGTATTGCAATCCCGGTTTGGGAGGCGGCGACGGCACTCTGAAATCTTTGCTCGCCAAAAAATCGATATACTCGGCATTGGCCATCAAGCCCTCCATGCCATAACCCAGCACTTCGGCCATGGTCACGCGCAGGGTATCGCCGACTGCAATGCTGGGGATATATCCAAAAGCCAGCATGATGTGCCCGCGTGCCGGATCGAGGCGATTGTACATGACAAGCCCTTGCGACATCTCGGCATAGAGGTCTATGTCGCGATTGACCAGATTTTCGTGTTCATAATATTTCCAGCTCCACACCATTTCATCATTCTTGGGCTGGACGATTTTAAAGCCAATGGGGGAGATGGAAATTCCATCATTCCCGGCAGGTTCATCCTCTGCAACAGTCATTTGATGCTCGGGGTAAAAATAGACATACTCGTCGATATAATTATCCGAAGCGTTGATGCTGCCGACCTCGCTGTGCATCCAAAATGCTATATAGACATCTTTCAAGTCGTGCCGGGTGGGCGTGATATAGTAATTAAAAAGGATAAACTCGTCGAGGGGTGCTGAGGCCCAGGCATAACTGGTCTGAATGACATCGAGATAGAGAGGCTGATGATCGTCGATGTTGAGCAGGTTGTAATCGCTGTATTTGCAGACAAAATCCTGGTCAGATATGCCGACATAGTCGGGCCAATAGGGCAGATCGACGGTATCTCCTTTGGCGACGACCCAGATTGTGTCTTCCAGAGCAGCGGTGGGGTAGAATTCATGCGGCGTGTAATGGGTTTTGGTCACCGAAACCAGGGTATCGCCGTCGGGGTTGATCGCACCGATCCACATACCGCCTTGATAGAGGTGTTCCTCTTTGCTGTTTGGAGGAAACTCGCAAAAGATCAACCCCGGAAAATCGGTCAATGCCGGGTCCAGGGTCCCCATATTGGTGATTACCTGGCGAACTTTACCCACATTGTGGACCTTGTAATCGAGATTGGTGAATTGCGCCTGCAGGGCTGTTACCTGGAATAAAAACAGAACAAAGATGTATCGGCTTGCTTTCATCACCTTCGCCTCTTATTTGATCACGACAAACTTGCCAACCTGAACATCACCGCCGCGTCTATCCTCTACGGTAAAAAGGTAAATACCGCTGGCGACCGACTGGCCAACAGTGGAAGTTAAATTCCAGTTTTCGTATCCGATATCCGGATGATCGTGTTCGATGGTATGCACCAGATCTCCGGAAAGGGTATAAATTTTCACCTCGCAGCGTGCGGGCAAATTGATAAATTGGATTTTTCGATCCTGTTCCATCCATCTGTCGCGGGTTCCACCGGGTTTTTCCCAGGCCGGATTATAGGAATCATAGGCGATATCGCCGCGGTAAGGATTAGGTACGACCGCAACCGATCCGACGCCTGCGGGAGGACGCGGTCCAGGTGTTACAGTTCTGGCGTTTTTGGCTTTGCTCGATTCCTGTGAGGGAAAACCGATAACCGTATCGGGTTTGGAAAAAGCGGTAACCGTATAAAAATATTCCAAATTATTCAAAAGTCCCAAATCCGTATACAGATAATCCAAGCCCGTGTTGTTAAACCACTGATTATGCGGCAAATCGAATTCAGCGAGCAAAGTCCAGGGACCGTTTTCGCTTTGGGTGCTTTTGTAGAGGCGATACCCCTCAAAAGGTTGAGGTTCGTCATCCGCCCTGGCGTCGTCCTGGTAGGTTTCCGGATTTACTTCATGGTTTTCGGCCTGCCAATTTAGCAGAACCTGTTGCGATTCGGCAGTTATCTTTAGTGGAGGAACGGGTGGAGGAGCCGGCACCCGGTAATTCCGTTCCTTGAGCCAGGAGGCAATGACGTCACTATCCAACACGCCATCGATTCCTTCTCCAAACAGTTCCCCGACAGCGAATTTCAGAGTATCCCCAACTTGGAGATCAAAGGGTCCAAAAGAGATAATAAACTGAGACCCGACCGATTCAAGCTGGTTTTGCATGATGACGCCTTCGGACATTTCCAGATAGCGCTCGCCATCACGACTCGGCGGCGCTCCCATCCCCTGACCGGAATACCAGTTAAAAGTCCATCGAAGCGAGTCGGGATCCACGTCATCGGGGGGGAAAATTTTAACCCCGATCGGACTGATGGCATCGCCGTCGTCTCGGCCATTATCGTCGACCGCCATTCCCAATCGCCGCTCCGGGTAATAGATCGAATAGTCATCCAGGGCGAATGCCCAGGAGCCACCCCGATAACCGACATTCCCGTCCAACCAGAAAGCGATATAGGCTTTTTCGAGCCGGTGACGGGTCGGAATGATCGTATAATTAAAGATGATGATCCGATCGAGAGGGGGCGAACTCCAGGCATAGCTGGTTTGAAGCACATCGACATACAGAGGGGTATGGCTGGGAATGTTGAGCAGCGCATAATCCTGATAGCGGCAGACGAAATCCTGATCCGATACGGCTTGATAATCCGGCCAATAAGGAATCTCAGCACGTTCACCTTTTTCGACAACCCAAACGGAATCCCACGGTTCACTGGAGGGATAGAATTCAAAGGAGGAGTTCCAGCTGGTGGTGCACGACACCAGGGTATCGCCTTCAACGAGAGCGCCGACCCAAATCCCTCCTTCTCCAACATGCTCTTCGCTGCTGCGCGGTGGGTATTCGCAATAGATCAGACCCGGATAATTGGTATAGGCCCGCCACCAGGTTCCCATATTGGTCACCAGCTGCCGCACGGATCCGACGTCATGGACTTTAAAATCCAATGTGGAGCGCTGTCCCAAAGACACGATGGGGATCAGCATCATCACCAGTATAAAAACTGTTTTTAAGATCATCGTGTGGTCCTACCAATCGATTCGAATACCGGCCTTGGCGATTCTTCCGGTGGAAAATCTGCGCGGATCGAGAAATCGAAAGATGGTAAAATAGTCATAATATTGATTGGTCGGCATAATCAGATCGCCATACTGAAAAGGTTTGCCGGTCCAATTGTTGAATCCATAATAGATCGAAACATTGCGCTGGTTGAAAAGATTGAAAACATCTAGAAAAAAAGATACGGCAAATGGGTCGACATCAAAGGACTTGCTGAGCTTGATATCGGTATTATAAGTCGACGGTGCAATAGCCGTATTTTCCTTCTTTTGGGCCTCGACCGGATCGGTTGTTCCCGGCGTATAGGGAGAACCGGTGGCGAAATTGGAAAGCACGGTCAGGCTCCAATAATCGGGCAATTTCAAACCGAAAAGTTCGATTTTTTTACCTTTTGGTACATCGACGCTGCCTTGAAAAACAATTTGATGGCGAATATCCCATTGCAAAGGTCTTTCGCGGATGGGGAGCGGAAAATCGTTGATGCTGCGCACATAATCGTCAAAGGCGGAAGAGGAATAGCCGTTTGCCCACTGGATGGTATAAGTGAGTTTGCCGGATGTAAAATGGGAATACCGTTTTTTGAGTTCGAATTCAAGTCCTCGAGCTCTTCCGTATCCTTTATTGTCATGCAATTGCACCGGCAGTCCAAGCGCTGCCCGCAATTGGGTGGTGCTGACCTGCTGAGAGATGTCTTTGGTATAGCTTTTAATGTCGAACGCCCAGTCTTTACCGATTCTTCGCGTCAATCCAAATTCATAGAGGATGGTCTGTTCATAATCCAGGTGCGGATTGCCGGTAAAGGAACCGGTATAGGGATCGCGATAATAGTAATGCAGTTCGGGCAGCTGGTTAAAGTGGCCATAGGAAAAAAAGACCACCGTATTTTCGGAAATCGGAAAAGAAATGCCAAATCGAGGGCTCAATTTGTGTTTGATTTTTTTCCAATCGGCCTGCAGACCGGTTGCATTTTCCCAGGCGGACTTCCAGCTTTCGCTGTTGACGCTTTCACCGGCTATGAACCAGTCGAATCGGAGGCCGGCATTGATGATCAGGCTTTCTTTTTCGAATTTATCCTGCATGTACCAACCGCCAATGATCGGGAAGGCGCGAAAGACCCATCGATTTTGCCCGAATTCCGGAAACGGTCCGGGTGGTGCGATAAATTCGTTGTCGCGGGTAAAACGAAAGGCGCCGTAATTGGATAGTTTGACGCCGCCATCCTGAATATCCACGTAGCTCAGATCGTTGTATTTGACTTCGACACCGGTTTTCATCAAATGCTCGCGATGAACCTGTGAAGTCAGATCGGCCTTGAACGTTAAAGTCTTTGTATCATCATCGCGCCAGACGCTCTCATAGCCTTGGCCGTCATAGAAACCGGTAAGGGGTTCCCGTTGAGGTGCAGAGATCCGAGTCCGAATCGAGTCGGGGGGTTCGCTGAATCGAGCGATATAATCCTCATAATTATAGGGAAGGCCATCATAATAGAGCGTCCAAAAATCAGCCGGCGTCTGACCGTCCAGAGAACCGCGGTAATCGACCAAAAGATAGCCGAAATTCACATTATAGAAAGTCGATTTGCTCAGGACGTGATTCAGTCGAAAATTAAAATTCAGATTGTTGCGGGAGTATTTGATCATGTGATCGGGATAATTTCGCCACATCCAATCGAAACGGCTCCACTTTTTCCAACTTCCGTGAAAACTCAGAGCAGTCTCGATATTTTCGGTTATACCCCAATTGATCTTTCCATTGAGATTGAGGGAATTGTCCTGTTTTTCCCTGACCTTTAACCCGATGACATCCAGGTCATCCCGAGTTTGTCGATTGTTGTAAGGCGTATTGCTCAGGTTGGAATTGCCGGAGATAAAATAATTCATCTTGCCCGGAAGTTTAATCCCGAGCTTGGGCAAAATCGAGCGGCTGAAAAGTTCCGGACCGCCGAGATAAAAAGAGGAGTAGTGCGTTTCATAATAGTTACCGAACAGATTCATCTCATCTGTTTTATATTCGATGCCTCCCATAAAAATGTCGCTCCCGGAACGGGTGGTGATATTGACGACGCCCGATTGAGCCTGTCCATATTCGGCGCTGAAAGCACCGGTAATCAGTTCCATTTCCTGGACATCGACGACATTTAAATCGAGAACATCGCGGCCTCCATAAATTGGATGGGTTATCGGGACGCCATCGACCATATACAATATTTCTCCGCCGCGACCACCACGGACATGAATATCCTTCAAACTTTCATCCCGCACCTGAAGCTGGGTGCCATCCTCGAGGTTGATCATTTGCGGCGCTCCGGACATGATGGTTCCACCCTGAAGGCGAAAAATATCCATGGTGTTTTCCATGCCCGGAGTCGATTGGATTTCCTGGTTGGATACAGAGCGACGAGTTGCGGTCAGATCCGATTGCAGCAGATCCTGCTCGGCTCGAACAACCAATTCGGGCATTTCCAGGGCCGCCGGCACTAATTCGAAATTAACGCGAATGGTGCGGTCAACTTGAACGCGAATGTTGGTAACCGTCTGCGGATGATAGCCCATATAGCTCGCTTTGATGGATACCAACCCGGGCGGTACACGCAAAATGAAATATTCGCCGTCAGAATCAGACATGGCGCCCAAATTGGTCCCTTCAATGATGATATTGGTACCGATCAGGGCTTCGCCGGTATTCTTGTCGATGACGGTTCCTGCAATTTTTCCGGTATTGCCGGCAAAAAGGGCAAAAACCGCCATGAGCAATAAAGTGGTAACAATCCGTATGATCTTCAAGATGCAACTCCTTGATAACGGTTAATAGCCCAAACTGTTCAAGACTTGCTGGCCAAGCACCAGAGCATCCTGTTTTTCGATGAAAAAGATTGGAAAACCAAAGACGACGGCATCAAAGCTGGTGCCGAAATAGCGAAGTCCGCACGGACGACCGCGGTATTGCCACAGATTGCTGTTGTTCTCATTTTTATAGGTGAAAATCGCTTCAGTAAAACCCGCTCGGGAGGGAATGATATTGATCTGATCGAGTTTGCCGAAATAAGGAAATGCGGTGGCCAGCTTTTGGGCATCGACACGGATATCACCATAGTTGCCCACACCTGTCGCGCCTATAAAATCAGGCAGAGCCACCGTTTCATCGACGATATTGATATGTAAATAATCATGTATAAATGTACCTTCGATAAAGGTCATCGGAAAGGGGGTTTTCGGTTCAAAGGATTTTAGAATTCGCCAACCGCTCATGATGAGATCACCGCCGGTATTCAGGTAATCCATTATCACATCGATGTGATGTGACAATTTATGCGCATTGGTCGGATTGCTGAATGTGTTGTCGGCATGCCAGATGACCAGGTTGTATCGGGCCAATGTATCTTTTGGAGGGATGCCGCGCGCTGAAAAATCCCATTCAAAGTTTGAGCCGAACACCTCTGCATAGAATTGATCGACATCGGCATCGGAATAATTTACCCCAAAGGGAAAACTGGATTCGAGTGTTTCATCGATGATGAGAATATCCCGGTCGCGAATGGGACGAATGGCTTTGATAACAGCAGAATCGCCGATGGGATCGACCAGATTGGTATTGTCCCGTGAGGTCACACGAATGGTGTGCAGACCTTCAAGGGGATTCAGGTGCTCGGGTCCAATAAAAACGGTGGTATCCTGGGTCCAATGCCAGTCTCCATCATCCACAGCCCAGGCATATTCCACAACGGCTCCGTTGAAATCAAGATCCTTGGCCGTAAAGGTGATGGGAATCCCCTGCCACCAATCTGTTACCCCGTCGATCACAAAAAATTGTTGTTCGGGCAGAGGCGAAAGCAATGTGGTGATGGGAAAAGTGGTTTGATAGGTAAAAAACCGTTTTTCCGCCGGCGTCGGATCCACAGCACCTTTGTCGTCGAGGGCGCGAATTTGAAACCGTTGATAATTGAGTTCATCACTCGATTCAAAAGCAAGGGTCAGGCTTGTTTTGTCGGTTTTTTGCCAGGGCTTGATGACCGAATCGCCGAAAAAAACATGTAAAGTAATATAGCGGTATTCATAGGCGGCGACAAAACCATCGAAATCCTCTCCATCCCAGTGCAGTGTCGCGAGGGCAAAGATGGTATCATTCTCTACCGGAATATTGGCGATGGTGGTGTTCGGTGCCAAATTGGGGTTTTCCGGTGCAGTCGGCTTCTCACATGCCGTAAAGCGAATGATCATCAGCGGCAAAAGAATCATGATGAAAATTTTTAACGATTTCATGGCATACCTTTAATTGGAATAGGTTACGTCCGTAATTTCCAACACCGGTCGGAACAAATAACTATCTCTGTATCTCGTCACCGATTCGAAGGGTTTGATCTGTATAGAAACTTCGGTGAGCTTGTTTTCCTCGACTTTGAACGTTCGATCGAGGGTTTGCGTGGGCGATTCACCTTCTGGCATCTTGACTGGGATCTCGAAATATCCCAATTTGACCAAATCGCCTTTGATACCGAACTGAATGCGGTCGTATTCGCCAGGTGGCACATAGGTTTCAAATATCGTATACTTTGCATAACTGTTATCGATGCGTTCAAGTATATTATACGTTCTGTCTTCCTGTTTTGGGTTGTCTTTCTCGTTGAACAGAAAGGCATAGTTGTCGCCGGAAAAAACCCGACCTTGAAAAACAACATTGCCGAAATAGTCTTCCGGACCGACGATCAACGTATCGCGGATCACAATGATCAACGTGTCATTGGGATTGGATTGCAGCGTAATCTTTAACACACCCGGCAAAGGAGAAGGTTCGACAGAGGTGGTACAGTTCGAGAAATAGCTGAAAGCAAAGACCAGGAAGATCAGAAGAAAAACGGTTTTTATGTGTTTGAACATGAGCCTTTATCCTTTCGTGAGCATGCAAAGACCCGGAGTAACAAATCGGGGTCGAGTCGAACGACTCGACCCCTTTTCATGCCCTTACTTGACGAACAGCATTTTGCGTATACGCATCTGTTCGGCACTCTGCAGGCGATAGAAATAGACACCACTCGGGACCAATCTTCCATTCTGATCGGTGCCGTTCCAGAGAACCATGTGTTTGCCCGCGGTCATTCTTCGATCCACCAGAGTCGTTACCTGTCTGCCCAGCACATCAAAGATCTCCAATTTAACCATTTGATCTTTTGGCAGACTGTAAGCGATCTGTGTAGACGGATTGAAGGGGTTGGGATAGTTTTGTTCCAGATCAAAGGCAAAAGGCATAACGCCATCCGGAGACTCGATTCCGGTCGTCAAGCCCGCAGCGGGATAGTTGTAGAAATTGAATTCATCCATTACACCGCGGAAACTGCGGTCGTGCCAATCCGGACTGCCGGTCACATTTGCTGCGTTGCCGATACGTAACGGAGCCGTCGTGTTGATCGGCGCTGCCGTTACCTCGGTCTCTTTCGTCTCGATCACCTGATTGTCCGCGCCGCGCAGCTGAAAGACCGTCTTTTCCGAAGATACCTCGTACAGCAAATGATACCAATTGCCGTACGTCAGCGGCGTATCCAGTACGATCGCATTGTCACCACCGCCTACCTGCGTAAATCGTGCCGAGATCTGATTGTTTGCCTCATAGCGAATCGCCCACGCATTGTTGCCCCAGCCGTTGTAATCCTCAGGACGGAAAATGATCCGGCTGTAAGCAACCATCGTGTCCGGACGAATCCAAACATCCAGCGTAAACTCTTCGCTCGACAAAAACGGCGTGTCAACTTCGATGCGGGTCGTATCGCCAGGAAAATAGAGACCCTTGCCGACCATACCGTCATCCGTCGGCGTTACTGTGCCGATCACCGTCACATCGTGACCATACTCTGACGCATCCGTCGGCGGAACTGCACCATCGTCAAAACTCAACGACAAAATGTGCGAATTCGGCTTGAATACGTAAAACGTGTAATACGACGCATCCTCTTCTGCTTCCGCTGTCGACGGATCTGTCGTGTGGAAACCATCGCTGTCATCTGCCGATACGTAATACTCAACCTTTGATCCATAGGTCTGACCAGGAATCACGGCCGAATACAGACCCTCGGCACCACCCGACATGGCGATCGCCTGCCAGCCACCTTCATTCACACGATAGCTCAGAGTCGCGCCCGTAACCGTGCCCGCTGCGCCGATCTTTTTCACCGTCGCCTCGATCGCGTACTCGGCTACCTCGGACGACTGGTTCGGAAGCTGCGTCACGCCCGTGACCGTTACCGGTATCTTGAAATTCCGAACCACATTGCTGATCCGAATCTCGTCAACAAAACCGTCCAACCACGAATCACCGCTCGGACTCGCGATACCTTTCGCTCCGGCCCAACCAATGTGTACCGGCTGATTCGTCGTGATCGGTACCGCTTCCTTTACCGGATCATACGAAACCGCACCGTACCACACCAGCTCGCGATTCGCATCGTGAACCATCTGGATCAATAAATTGTTCTCGGTGTCGCGGATAAAGGTCAGATGCGTCCACTTGCCAGGCTCAAATACATTCGCCGGTGAATTCACCGCCGGCCAACGATCCTGATCCACATTGTGGAAGCCCGTCTGGAACAATCGCGCATCACCCCACATCTCAACCCAGTAATTCGGACGCCAAAAAATCTCGTCACCAGGCTTCATCACCAAACGCGGTACCCAGCGGTAATCATCCGACGCATCGCCAAACGTGAAAATGTTCACCCAACCTTCGATCGTCCAGTCTTCCGTCAAATCTAACGTCGACGTGTCAGCCACTGTCACGTAGGCCGAATCCTGGGGCGTCGAATTGCTCAAACGAAGACATTGGCCCAGACCCAGAGCTTCGTTGGAAATGAAAAAATGCGTCCCATGAATCTCGGCGTCGCGCGAATTGACCGAGGCATTCGCAAAATCACCGTCAAAATGCAACAGCAACATCGTGTTCTCATCGGTCTCGTAAGGACCACCAATGACTTCCTGAGACTGCAAGGCGGAAATTGAAAAAGCGAAAAACAAGAGACACAACAAGGTAAAAGTCTTCATGCCAACCCTCCTTTGGGTTTTGTAATTTGCCGGCTTAAACTGTACCTTTCAGTCAGCCTGCTGCAAAGCTCCGAAGCAGATAGTCGCGACCACCTCCTTTGATGTTTAGTTGATTGGTGTTTTTAAGGCAAAACCACAACGGAATCTCGAACAATTAGCTCGGGCTGGAGCACGGTTTTCATGTTCTCTTGATCATAGGGGCATCCCATTTGCTCCAGCAAAAGATTGGCGGCCTGACGACCGATCTCAGCCATAGGCTGTCGAACTGTGGTAATCGGAGGATCGAGGGACTGCATAAACGGGACGTCATCATAACCGACGAGAGCGATATCATCGGGAATGGAAAGGCCGCGTTCTTTAATTTTTTTATAGGCGCCAAAAGCAACGGTATCGTTGACGGCAAAGATCGCTTCCGGAGGATCGGGCAGCTGCAACAGGTTGCCGGTGTTGGTATAGCCATCCGATTCAAAAAAACTCCCAAAAGGGACATAGTCGCTTCGATAAGGGATTCGATTCTCGTGCAAAACATCGCAATAAGCTTTGTAACGTTTTTCAGCTGTGGAAACATGTTGCAGACCCGCGAGATGGGCGATTTTTTTATACCCGCACGACAAAAGATAGCGAACGGCCGCTACCGCTCCGGAATAATTGTCTACCGTCACCAGAGGGGCGTCAACTCCGTCGCAGTCTCTGTCAAAGAGAACAAGCGGGATATTCATTTTTTTCAGCTGCTTGAAATGATCAAAATTCTTTGTGGTCTGCGAGACAGCGGCCAACAAACCGGCGACGCGGTTGGAGGTCAAGACCTGAATATTCAAGAGTTCCCGTTCATAGGACTCGTTCGATTGACAGACAATGATCGTAAAGCCGGCGCGAAAAAAAACCTCCTCGATTGTGCTGACGATTTCCGGAAAAAAATAGTTTTGCAGTGCGGGAACGATCAATCCGACAACACGGGTCTTGTTGGTTTTCAGGGATTGGGCGATCGAGTTGGGCTGATAATTCAACTCGTGGGCGAGTTTGAGGACTTTATTCTTGGTTTTTTTGCTGATATCGCAATGATCGCTCAGCGCGCGCGATACGGTAGAGGGAGAGATATTCAAACGCCGGGCAATATCTTTAATTGTCGCGTGGCCATTCATTGAAAATCCGCCATTTTCTTATTCGAAACCGCAAACGACACCGCAAACGACACCGCAAACGTTTGCGGCTTTTCCAATATAAAAAAGCCCAAAGTTCATGTCAAGAAAAAAAGCAAGATCACTAAAAAAAAGTGACAATCGATGAACCTTTCACGCCAGACAGGGATGGGGATCTCGTGATTTGGCAAAGATATTCAAATCAAAAGGATAGGATCAGCATACAGCGATAAAAAGCGATTCACATCAATGAATGGGCTTACACATGCGGAGAACAGAAGAGAACCATCGGCGATAACCGCGACCGGTGGCGGGGGGATCAGGAATGAATCGAAAAGGCCAGGGACGCCTCTCCCCCGGCCTTTCGACAGTTTTTCCTTATTTCAGTAAAATCAACCGCCGCGTGGCCGCAAAAGAACCGGCCATCAATCGGCACAAATAGACACCGCTCGATACGGTGTTGCCCGAGTCATCCCTTCCATCCCAGCGCAGCTGATGCGAACCGGCCGGATGCCGGGCATCGAGCAAAACGCGCACTCGCTCACCTTTGAGGTTATAGATCTCAACCCGTGCATTCAAATTGTCCTGCGGCAAGTCGAACCGAATCGCGGTATCCAGATTGAACGGATTGGGAAAATTTTGCAGCAGGGCGAATTCCTGTGGTTGCGCCGGATCTTGATCCGCTACCGGCGTATAATCGAGCCGGGCCAAGCGCAGATCGTCGATGACGATCGAACCGCTGGTCGCCGCACCCGGAACATGGCTGAGCTGAATGCTGTCAAAAGCTAGCGTACCGTCGAGCGTGCCGTCGCCGAGCTATTCGCCGGTGCCGTCCTGGCTCATGTCCCAACTCACCACCCGCCAGCCGATCCAGTCGATCGTGTACCAGGGACTGACCTCGTGATTGGCCGCGGCAGCATTGGGCACACGGTCATCCAGACAAAACCGGAAAAGGTTGCCGCTTCCATCGCCGAAAATCACAGCCTGCAAAAGGTTGTCCGATGTAAAGTGGACAGTCTTTGCCGGCCCGCCGCCGAGATATTCGCGTACCAACCACTCACCGGCCTGGTCGTCCCAGCCATAGTTCAGACGCAGGGCACGCGAGCTGCCGCCGCCGAGATTGACCTGTTCGCTCTCTTCCTCCCTGCCCGTCAGCTGGGTGATGATACCGGCAGTCGATCCGCTCTGCTGCGGCGCCCACCAATTATCGAGGCCGGCTTCGAAATTGTCGATGGATCGATAGGCAAAGACCTGCTGGCCGGTGCGAAAGCGGTAACTCAATGCCGCAGTAGAAACATTGCCGCGCAGATCGCTCAGGCCCGGTTCAACCCGCACGAGATAGGTATCGTCCGCCAGCAGAACCTCCTGGGAAAAAAAGGTCAGCACGCTTTGTCCGTTGACCACAGCATGAGAAAGGATGCCATCCACGGGCGTGCGATCCTTAAAACGCTCCACCACCACCTGCTGCGGATCAAGGGATGTCTCCTCGATCTCTTCATCGAACACGAGGGTAATGATCGGCATGCGATCGTTGTCGCGCGAATTGGCACCGGGTTCGGCGATCAGCAGAGCCGGCGGATGCATGTCCTGCGGACCGGTAATAAAGGACAAGGTGTAAGAATCTCCACCAACACCGTCGCCATCGCCGTCAAAGAGATGACCATAGACATCGCTCGCAGTTGAATCGATGGTCACCTGATAGAGGGTTTCGTAAGCCAGGGTATCGGGATAAAAGGTCAGTCGGGTGTTGTTGCTCGACCATGAGAATCGGCCGCTCATCGATGGTTCACTGGAAAACGCGGCATTTGTAGCAGCGGTGTTCATCGGCCGGCTGAAATCGATGATAATGGGTTCCCAGGCGGGATGGCGTTCGGCCGAATCGGCGGGCAGAGACGCGACCAATGTGGGCGGCAAACTGGAAACCAGGTCGATATCGTTAAACGTAAAAAAATCGCCACGGATCACCACCTCGGCGCTGTCACGGTAAAATCCATCGGCTGAGGCGACCAGGGTCAGAGTGCTGTCCGGAAGATCATCGAAATAATAAAAGCCATTGGACAGCTGGTGCGGATCGTTGGAATATTTATTAAAGAGAGATTCGTAGGTGTCTGTAGTATAGATCTCGCCATTCAGTTGCACCTGAGCACCGTTGATGGTTTCACCCGATTCCTTGTTGCGCACCAGGCCAACACAACTGCCGAAGAAAGGCCGCTCTGCGCCGTGAAAGGCGAGAATCGACCAAAAAAAGGCGCGAGCTTCCAGGCGTTTCCACTCGTGGTTCATGTTGAGCTGATTCTGCATTGGATTGGTATGAAAACCCGACTCGCTCAACTCGGAGGGCATGGCGGACATACGATTGACGTGCAGATAGGGACCGGTCGATGAGCAGCCATAAAAAGAACAATCGCCGATCGAGCCGCGTATGGTATAGGTTCGCATGGCCCGGGTGAGGTCATCGATCATGATATCGCTCATGGCCTTGCCGCCGTTGGGCACCTTTTCCCGGCCGTCGCGATATTGGCCCCACAACAACAGCGTGCTGTTGTTGCCAGGCGCACCGGCATCGCTGTGAATGGAATGAAACCAGGCGGCGCCCAATGAATTGGCCAAATCGGTGCGCTGGCTGAGGCTGACGACCTGAGTGTGGTTGCTGCGAGAAAGATAGACAGTATCGATATCGGTGTGCGTCAGCAACAGGTCACGCAGATGCAGCGCCACATTCAGGTTCTTTTCGGCTTCGGAATAGTTGTAAATCCCCATATTTTCGGTCCGGCTGTGACCTGGATCGAGAAAAATATTCCAACCGGCCAGACCGGTAACGGACTGAGCCTCTGATAAGCCTGTAAAGACTGAAACAATAGCATAAAAAAGAACAAAACCGAAAAGTCTTTTTCTCATGATTCCCTTCCTTATCGCTCCGTTTTTCATCGCAGTAAACAAGGGATCGTTTCATCTAATCCCCTGACCGCCGGCGATCTATTCCTCACTGGTTTCCCATTTGGGGACACCGCAAACCCTAATTGATGCAAAAACAGCGATGGCTTTCATTGACAACAGATCAGATTTGCAATCATTCCGTTTGTCACAAATTTCTATTTATGACAAGGTAAATCATGCTGCTTTATTTGGGACAGGAATGTCTATTCCTCTATTTGAACGGGAATGGCGATCAAGACGCCCTGATCCGCTTCATCGCAAACAACAGTCGACCCATCAGGCGACCAGGTGGCGTTCATTTCCAGCAGATCGGGTGTATCGGTGAGCTGCATGCGATCCCGGCTTTCGACATCGACAATATAGAGATCGGCCGACGTCAAGTTGTGGCCATCGTCCAGCGCCAGGGTAAAAACAACATAACGGCTGTTCGGTGACCAGGCGGGATGATAGCCGACGCCGAGATCGGCCCAAGTTTTGCTGTGCAGATCATAGACGACGAGATTGCCGCCATAGACCTCGAAAACGAGCAGGCGACCGTTCGGAGAAACAGCGGGATTCAAAAATTGGTCGCCCATAGGCAAAGAGAGCGGTTCGAGACGCTCCTCGGCGGGATACCAGAGCACGATACGGTCGCCCTGCATCAGCGGCACGGGGTGATCGGGAACCGACTTTTGCAGCTCCGCCGTCTGCTCAGCGATTTGTTCGCTGCGGAAGCGATTCTTGGCATAAAAAGCCACTCGAGTTCCGCTGCGGTCGAATTGTGGCAGACTGAGCGATGCGGTTGTATAATCCTGCAAGACTGTTTCCTGACCGCTTTCGACATTGAAAAATTTGACAGCATTGTAACGCCGATAATTTTCGAATCGGGCTGTTCGAGTGAGGATGGAGCGAGAATCCGGTGACCAGGCATAGCCGAATCCGGCGGCATCTTCGTCGCTGATAACACGAACCGTCCCGTTCTCCCATTCCATCACGCGAATGCCGCGGTAATTGGCACTGCTAAAGGCGATGTAACGACCATCGGGCGAAAATTGCGGATTGATACAGATCTGGTCGTCGCCGCCCATCAGAATCATCGGCTGGCCGGCCGGGCCTACCTGGGCATGAGCTCCAGAAATCAAAAGCCAGATACCGGCCCAGACCAGTTGTCGTTTTTTCAGCATAGTTACTCCTCAATTTTTCAGACCCGGATTCGTACCAACAGAATCCAAC
>JAFGJN010000284.1 GCA_016929055.1 Candidatus Zhuqueibacterota bacterium | reverse complement strand
CCCTCGATGATCTCGGCTCGGCGGAACAGATCCGCCAGGATATTCAATTGCAGTCGGGATACGTCTCTTTTCATCCCGAGGGGTTTAAAAAGGACGTGTGGGGCGACGGCACCGAGATCCGGCTTTTTTGGAAACAGGTGCCCGGCGCACGCTATAGCGTTTATCGACGCAACTACCGCACCGGCGGCGTTTATGAGCGCGTGGCTGAAAATCTCGATCGAACGTTTTATACCGACAAAAATCTGGACAAAGACAAAATTTACGGTTACGTCGTCACTGCCGTCTATCCGGACGGCCGCATGTCGATGCCCACTGAAGAGGTGACCAACATCGCCCTCAGTGAATTTCTGACCGATGTCAAGTATCCGGATCAGATCACGACTTTTGTACCCGACTTTGCTCGGGTCATCGCCGCCCAAAAAACGTTGCGGTTGGCACCGGGAGAAAGCTACCGCCTGCGCGAAATGCGCGGCTTTGCCCGCAATGAGCAGGAACGACAGAAACGCGTTCAGGAGGCGATCGCTTTGCAGTCGATCGATCTGCAACCCTTTATCTCCGACAACGAAGAGCTGTTCAAAAACATACCGCCGCTTGACTGCGACGATCCCGATATCCAGATGCTCTATTACAGCGCCTATTCGTTGATGCGGCAGGTGATGCTGCCTCCGGAAAACAAATGCAGCTACAATTGGTATGTTTTCTCGCGCGAACCGACCTGGGGATGGGGGCACGGCGGACAGGTCTTTCATGAAAGTCTGACCATGCTTGCCTATGCTTTTATGGATCCGAAAAGCGCCATGGATTCGCAGCGAATCTACCGGGAACGGCAACACGACAGCGGCTATATCAACTATCGAACCGGCGCTTACCTCGATGAAGTCATCGAGCACAACGGTCAGCTGACCTCTTCGGCACCCTGGTACGCCTGGCAAAACTGGATGATTTATCAAATCACCGGTGATCGCGATTTTCTCGACGAAATGTATGCGTCCAGCAAGGCCTTTTTTGAGTATTATACCGCCAACCGGGACAGCGATAATGACGGTCTCTATGAATGGGGTGCTCATGCCGTTCTGGAATGCGTTCGGGATGCGTTGGTGGCGGTGTGGGATGAGGTGGGCTGGCCCAGCAATTTTGAAGGTGTCGACGTCAACACCATGCTGGTGATGGAGGCCAAAGCTCTGGCCGAGATGGCCGACGAATTGGGAAAACCAGATGAAGCGCTTCGCTGGCGTGGATTTGCAGACGAGCTGGCCGAGAAAATCAACGAGGTCTTTTGGGATCCCGAGACCGCCTTTTTCTACCAGGTCGATAAAAACGACCACGACTTTACCTGGAAAAATCCCCACGATCTCAAGCGGCGCGAAATCATCGGTTTCTTGCCCCTGTGGGCGGGGATTGTTTCCAAGGAACGCGCCGATCAGCTGATACAAACCCTGACCGATTCCACCCGGTTTTGGCGTAAGTTCGGCGTGCCATCCCTTGCCGCCGATGACCCCTATTACAATCCCAAAGGCTATTGGAACGGCCCGGTCTGGGTGGAATGGGATTATCTGATTCATTACGGATTGCTGCACTATGAGTATACCGAACAGGCCCGGGAACTTACCGAACGGGTTGCGCGCAATATGATCGAACAGTTGAAAAAAGATCACAATTTTTGGGAATTCTACAGCCCGGACGACCAATGGGCCGGTTATCACAAAACCTATATCTGGGCCGGTATCATCAATCGCATGCTGCTGGATATCTATAATCAGAAAAGCACAAGCAACTAGCGAGGTCGGAATGAAAAAAATACGCCTAATCGCCTTGATCGCCGTGATCGCCATGTGCCCTCTGTGGGCTCAGTCGGATGACACCATCGCCCTTGAACAGCTGAAACCCTACAAAATGATTCAGGTTTCCAGCCATGATACCACCGGCGGAAACAACGACCGCATCAACTTGCTGGACGGTGAAACCGCTGTCATCGCCGATTTGCAAGGGCCCGGACGCATCGTGCGCATCTGGATCACGATCGATTCCCGCGACCCTCATTTTCTGCGGCGAATCGTCCTGCGCATGTATTGGGACGGCGAACAGAATCCCTCAGTCGAGGTGCCGGTAGGGGATTTTTTCGGCACCGGTTTCGGCTATCATCATTACGTCTCTGAATACGTGGGCATGACCAGTGGCGGCTATTTCTGCCATTTCCCGATGCCGTTCCAGAAATCGGCACGCCTGGAAGTGGAAAATCAGACCGGCCGCGAAGTTTACGCGTTTTATTATCAAATCGATTACCAACAACTCGACGCTCCGCTTGCCGATGATACGGCCTATTTTCACGCCTTTTGGAAACGCGATTCGCGCACCGATTACGATGAAAACTATACCGTTCTCGAAGCAAAAGGCAGCGGCCATTTTGTCGGTCTCAATATGTCCATGCAGGGTCTGCGCGGTAATTTATGGTATCTGGAAGGCGACGAAATGGTCTATGTGGACGGCGAGTCTTATCCCTCGATTTATGGAACCGGAACGGAGGATTATTTTACCAGCGGCTGGTATTTCAATAGCGGCGAATTTTATGCCCCTTACCACGGTCTGATCGTTAAAAACGATTCTCTCGCCCGTATCGCCGCCTATCGTCTGCACATCAAGGACCCGATTCCATTTCGCTCCTCTCTGCGATTCACCATCGAACACGGGCACGGCAATGAAGAGATCGCCGATTTTTCCAGCACCGCTTATTGGTACCAAAAGGAACCCCACCAACCTTTTCCGCCGATGCTCAAGTCGAGCTTGCGTATTCCTCTACGAACTGTTGTTCGGCCCGGCTCCATCGAAGCGGAAACCCTGCTGGCAGCAAAGCCGGCCATCGATTCCCGAGTGGTCGATATGACCGATTATGGTGCCGAATGGAGCGGGGGCAAGCAGCTGTTGCTCGAGGGCAAAGCAGGCGACCGTTTTTTGCTGCGCATACCGGCTCAGGAGGATCGCTATCAAGCGAGGTTGTTCTACACCAAAGGGCCGGGATACGGTTCGGTGACGATCAATCACGCTGGACGGCCAATCGCCGCTCTTGACGGCGAGGCCACGGAAATCCTGCCTGCAGGCGATTGCTTTCTCGACACCCTGTGTGTGGACAACGGCAGCATCGATCTGGAATTCGTCATCGATTCAGCATCCGAATCCTCGTCCCGGGTCAAGGTCGGTCTCGATGCGCTGCATTTGACTCCCATTCGTGTCTTTATACCCGAATGGCAGATTATCGGGCCATTTCCCAATCCACGCAAATCGGAAGTGGATCGCCTCGGACTCGATATGGTTTTTCCGCCCGAGCAAGAGATCGATCTCGATGCCGTCTATGAAGGTGTCGACGACCAACCCGTTTCCTGGCGGCTGATTCAAACGCCCGAATCGGGCTATTTCAGCCTCTATCATCTCTTTAAACCGCACGAACTGGTGACCGCTTATGCGCTGACCTGGATCTATTCGCCCAAAGATCAAACCGTGCCCCTGTTGTTCAGCTCGGATGACGGCAGCAAGGTCTTTCTGAACGACGAACAGCTCTATCGTTATTTAGAGGTGCGCATTGCCGCTCCTGATGACGAACGGATTCCTCTCAACCTGAAAAAGGGCTGGAACAAATTGCTGCTGAAAATTGAAAACAATTTCGGCGGATATTCCTTTTATGGCCGAATTCTCGATCTCGACAATTCTCTGACCGTCTCGGCAACCCAACAACGAGCGAGTGAAAAATGAAACGATGGCTTGTACTTTTCTTGTCGGCACTCGGCTTTATGCCGCTGGCCGCTGAACCGACTCTGCAAATCCGCGATCCCTATCTCTGCATCGATGCCGCTGCCGACGATCCGCTTTTTACCACCTATGCGGCGGCGATGGATCGATCGCGGTTCTTTGCGGACAAGGCCTATTTTATGGACTATTTTTCGTCCCAGAATCCCATCACCTATTCCAGTCAATATGCCGGTGATTTTACCGTTATCTGGAAAATCAACAATGTCGTCGTCAGCCGTATCAGCGAATTTCATCAGCCACCGGTGGTGACCGCCTCGTTTCCCGATATGGCCATCCTCACCTATGAGCCGTTCAA
This sequence comes from Candidatus Zhuqueibacterota bacterium, assembly GCA_016929055.1. GTDB lineage: Bacteria > Zhuqueibacterota > Zhuqueibacteria > Residuimicrobiales > Oceaniaggregativiventaceae > Sulfursilanivivens. The sequence continues at coordinate 927 of JAFGJN010000284.1, read as the reverse complement.
GGGCATCCGCGTTCGGGAAGCCTTTGTGGTCTACAGTTCCGGAGCCGCGCTGATCGATCTCGAAATCACCAATAACGCTGCGCATCCATTCGATGTCGTGCTCTACCCGCTCTTGTTCAAGCACGAGGATTCTTTCGAGATCACGGCTTTCGATCGGGCAACGAAACGCTTGATCGCCGAACACAGCGAACCGCACGAACGCCTGCACAGCAATCTCTATTCCAGCCGCGGCTATCCGACCGATTTTCGCAACATGCTGGCCTGCAGCGACCCACCTGATTCCTACGGCGGCTATGCCGGCTGCGATCTGCAGCAGTTCTATTTCGCCGCCAAACGGCTGAGCAAGGTCCACGAGAATGTGCTGCAGTTGAATCAGGCCGAAAACGGTCAAGCGAATTTTGTCGCTCTGCAGAAAAACATCGATCTTTTGCCCGGAACGACGGCTCGCATTCGCTTTGTCCGCGGTGTTCAGGATGCGAGAGAACCGCAATCGCAACTGGCACTCGACGTCGACGCTGCCCTGAAAACACCTGTGCAACACCATGTGGATGAGAATGTTCGTTTGTTCCAGTCCATTCCGCGGCTGGCGCTTTCCCGCGAGGATCGGATGGTCTATCTCGGCGCTTTCAACCTGGTGCGCCAATGCATGCTGCCGTCGCATGGCAAAACAGCCTACAATTTTTATGTCTTTTCGCGCGAGCCGCAATGGGGGTGGGGACACGGTCATCAGGTCATGCACGAATCGCTTGCCATGCTGACCTATGTCTATCTCGATCCCCAGTCCGCCATGGATTCGCAACGGATCTATATGGAACAACAGTACGACGATGGATTGATCGGATACCGCCATGGTCCGCGCGGACCCCAGGTTTATCCCCACGAGGGCAAAGCCACCACGTCGGCGCCGTTTTTTTCCTGGACCAACTG
>JAFGJN010000283.1 GCA_016929055.1 Candidatus Zhuqueibacterota bacterium | reverse complement strand
GGACGGCTTGTTCTGGGCACTCTTGCCGGGCAGGCTGTTTTTCTTATGCAGGGGCGATTCCATTTTTATGAAGGTTTTTCCATGCAGGAGCTAACCCTGCCGGTGCGCGTCATGTATCAACTGGGGGTTCGGCGGGTGGTCATCACGAACGCGGCGGGCAGTATACGCGAAGATCTGCCACCCGGAACCGTAGCGGAAATTACCGATCATATCAACTTGATGGGAGATAACCCTCTGATCGGCGCTTACGAACCGTTTCTCGGCGAACGATTTCCTGACATGACCGAACCCTATAGCCCGCGGTTGCATCAATTGTTGCGCCGCACTGCCGAGGAAGAAAAAATCGACTTGGCTCGGGTTGTTTATGCTGCGGTCAGCGGTCCGAATTTTGAAACAGCGGCCGAGATTCGCATGCTACAGATCATAGGCGCCGACGCCGTCGGCATGTCGACGGTGCCGGAAGTATTGGTGGCGCGCCAACTGGGCATGGAGGTCGTCGGTCTGTCGATACTTACCGACCAATCGTTGCCCGATCGAATGCAGCCGGTTTCGCATCAGGCGGTTTCGGAGGTTGCCGATCGTGTTGCTCCTCGGGTTGAACGGTTGATCAGCGGTTTGCTGGCCAAAATGGAAAGGGAAAGCTGAAATGGCGAGAATCGGTATCATCGGCGGATCGGGTTTGTACGAAATGGAAGAACTGCAAAAGGTTCGCCGGGTGGTGATCGAAACGCCTTTTGGGCCACCTTCCGATGAGTTGATACTCGGCGAATTGGATCAGCGCGAGGTCGTCTTTTTATCGCGTCACGGCTTTGGACATCGTCTTTTGCCGAGCGAAATCAATGTGCGGGCCAATATCTATGCGCTGAAATCGTTGGACGTGCACTGGATTTTTTCGGTTTCCGCAGTGGGATCGTTGAAGCCGGAACTCAAACCGATGGATTTTGTTGTGGTCGATCAGTTTTATGACCGCACCACTCAAGCGCGGGCCAACACCTTTTTCGGCAACGGCATTGTCGCCCACATTCCATTTGCCCACCCCGTTTGCGCTGAATTGGGCCGAATATTGATCCAGGCCGGCAAGAACGCAGGAGTAACAATCCATGGTGGCGGCACTTATGTCAATATGGAGGGCCCGGCTTTTTCGACCCTGGCCGAATCGCAGGTCTATCGTCGGCTGGGTATGAGCGTGATCGGCATGACTCAGATGAACGAAGCACGTCTGGCGCGTGAAGCCGAGATCTGTTATGCCACCCTTGCCATGGTGACCGATTACGATTGCTGGTACGAAGAAGAAACGGGCCAGACGGTAAGTGTGGAAGCCATACTCGATATTTTGCATCAAAACGTCGTCAATGCGCGCAGGGTTGTGCAGAATGCGGTTGCCGCCGTCGATCTTTCGGGCGATTGCGGTTGTCGACATGCTCTGCAAAATTCTATCGTTACTGCTCGAGAACGATGGCCGGAAGAAACCGTCGATCAATTGAAATTGATTTTGAAAAATTATCAATGAATATAAAGCTCCGCTATTCAACCGACAGTCAGGGAGCGGATGCGAAAAAGTCGTCGAACCTTAAACAAACAGATGCGCGATGTACAAACCGTTACCTGAAAAACTGGCGTTTCCCGAACTGGAAAAAACGATCCTCGATTATTGGAAAAAGAACCGTATTTTTGAACGGAGTGTATCCGAACGAGGCGCGGACCGTCCCTTTGTCTTTTATGAAGGCCCTCCCACCGCCAATGGGCGTCCGGGAATTCATCACGTCATTTCCCGAACAGTCAAGGATGCCGTTTGTCGTCTGAAAACCATGCAGGGATTTCGGGTTGAGCGCAAAGCCGGCTGGGACACACATGGCCTGCCGGTTGAAATTGAGGTGGAAAAGCAGCTGGGTTTGGACGGGAAGGAACAGGTGTTGGAATACGGCGTGGCCGAGTTCAACGCCAAATGCCGCGAGAGCGTCTGGGTCTACAAAAAGGAATGGGATGAGTTGACCCATCGCATGGGATATTGGATCGATCTGGATCATCCCTACATCACCTACACCAACGATTATATTGAATCGGTGTGGTGGATCCTCAAGGAAATTTGGAAAAAGGGCTTGATCTATCTCGGCCACAAGATTCTGCCCTATTGCCCGCGTTGCGAAACCCCGCTTTCCAGCCACGAAGTGTCGCAGGGGTATGTCGATGTAGAGGATCCCTCGATCTTTGTCAAGGCCCGGATCATGCAGGAGGAAAACACCTTTTTCCTCGTCTGGACGACGACACCCTGGACCTTGCTGTCGAACGTGGCTTTGGCCCTGAATCCGGAAGTGAAATACGTCAAGGTTTCGCACCGCGAGGAAAATCTCATCCTCGCAGAAGCTCGGCTGTCGGTTTTGGACGGCGATTATGAAATCCTCGAATCCTTCACCGGGCAGGATCTGGCAGGTCTGGATTACGAGCCGTTTTTCCCCTATATCGTCCCGGATAAAAAAGCCCATTATACCGTTCTCGGTGATTTTGTCACCACGACAGACGGTTCAGGCATTGTGCATATCGCCCCGGCTTTTGGAGAAGACGATTATCAGCTGGGCGTTAAATACGATCTGCCGGTAATCCGTCCGGTCGATCAGAGCGGACAATTTACGGCCGAGATCACCCCTTGGGCCGGGCGTTTTGTCAAGGACGCGGACAAAGACATCATTATCGCCCTGAAAAAAAAGGGCACGCTCTACAAGACGCAAAAGATTGTGCACAGCTATCCGCATTGTTGGCGGTGCAAAACGCCGTTGCTCTATTATGCGCGAGAATCGTGGTACATCAAGACGACGGCGGTCAAAGAGCGATTGATGGCGAACAACGACAAGATTGCCTGGTATCCCCGTGAAGTGGGGGAAGGGCGCTTTGGCGAATGGCTAAAGAACAACATCGATTGGTCGTTGTCGCGCGATCGCTTCTGGGGTACGCCGCTGCCGATCTGGCAATGCGATTCCTGCGACCACGAGCTTTGCGTGGGCAGCATTCAGGAACTGCGCGAGCTCGGCAAAAATGTTCCCGAGGACATTGACCTGCACAAACCGCATGTGGATGCCATCGTCATCCCCTGCGATAAATGCGGCGGTCGAATGCTTCGGGTGCCGGAAGTGATCGATTGCTGGTTCGATTCGGGCAGTATGCCCTATGCGCAGTTTCATTATCCATTCGAAAATCAGGAGATTTTTGCCGGGAATTTTCCGTCGGATTTTATTTCCGAGGGCGTGGATCAGACGCGTGGTTGGTTCTATTCTCTGCTGGCGATCAGCACGATTCTTTTCGATCAACCTGCCTACAAAACCTGTTTGTCGCTGGAATTGATCCTCGATAAAGACGGGCAGAAAATGTCCAAGACACGCGGCAATACGGTGAACCCATTCGATTTTCTCGATCAGGATGGCGCCGACGCTTTGCGCTGGTATCTATTGACGGTAAGCCCGCCCTGGGTGCCCACTCGTTTCGACCCGGAAGGTGTGCGGGAAGTGACGCGAAAATTTCTTGGAACCCTGACCAACACCTATTCGTTTTTTGTTCTCTATGCCAACATCGACGGTTTTATCTATCGACCTGCAGAACGGTTGGCGGCGGCAAAACGTTCCGAGCTCGATCGTTGGGTTTTGGCAGCGTTGGGAACCTTGGTTCGCCAGGTCAACGAAAGCCTGCAGCACTATGATCTGACTCGCGCGGCGCGAAAGATTGCTGCTTTCGTCGGCGACGATCTCTCCAACTGGTATGTGCGCCGATCCCGCCGCCGTTTTTGGAAGAGCGAGATGGGTGTAGACAAGCAGGCGGCTTTTCAGACCCTGTATGAATGCCTGCTGGTGGTGAGCAAATTGTTGGCACCGTTTGTTCCTTTTGTGGCCGAACGGCTCTATCTGGACCTGACTCAGGGTCAGGAGGAAGCAAACGACAGCGTTCATCTCGAATTGTTTCCGCAGCCGGGGGATGCCCCCGCCGATTTTGAGGATGAATTGCTGGAAACGCGTATGGATCTGGTCCGCCGGGTGGTTTTTCTCGGTCGATCGTTGCGCAACGAGGCAGTGATCAATGTAAGGCAGCCGCTGGGCAAGCTGATTGTGGTTGCCCATAGCGATCGTCGTCGCGAGTTGATCCAGGGGATGGAAAACCTGATCCTCGACGAGCTCAATGTCAAGGCAATCGACTTTGTCGCCGATGAAAATGTTTTGTTGGTGCGCAAAGCCGAGCCAGTATTCAAAAAGTTGGGGCCTAAATTCGGCCGTCTGGCCAACAAAGCTGCGGAAATGCTCCGTTCTTTCGAGGATGACGATATCGAACAGCTCCTTAAAAAGGGCGAAAAAGCGGTGGTTATTGAGGGGCATGAAGCTGCCTTTACACCTGAGGATTTGCAGATCATCACGGAAAACAGGGCCGGACTGGTTGCCGGTCAGGACGGCGATCTGACAGTCGCTCTGGAGACGGAAATCACCCAGGAACTCAGGTACGAGGGGTTGGCGCGGGAATTCGTCAATCGTGTGCAAAATATGCGTAAAGAAGGGGGCCTTGAGGTCACCGATCGAATTCGGGTCTGGGTGCAAGCGTCGCCGCTGCTCGGAGAGGCGATTGAAAAGCAGGCCGACTATGTTCGCAATGAGACGTTGTGTGAAAAACTGATCGTCGGGGAAATCGCCGGCGAGATACAAAAGGACTGGAAAATCGGCCAAGAGATCACAACCATCGGATTGGAAAAGGTTTGATCGGGTTTTAATGCGCCTGACCACCGATGATCCACAGAACAAATCCAGGTTTTCTGTGAACGAAAAAAGACTAGAGCGATCTCGGGCAAAGAAATCAACCGCATCAAAGAAGGTCCCACGATTCGGAGGGGAGTATGAAAAAGCAGCAGCTCGAACAAATCCGAGCGGTTATTATGGAAAAACGCGATCAGTTGCGTCGCGAAGCGGATCGCCGTAAAAGCGATCAGAAAACCGGGCAGGGCGGCTCAGAGCATTCCAATTATTCCTTTCACATGGCTGATCAGGGTTCCGATACCATGGAAATGGAGCAGCAGTATATTTTTGCCTCTCGCGAGGGAAATTTTTTATATCATCTGGAAATGGCTCTCGAGCGTCTCGACTCTAAAGATTATGGCGTCTGCGTAATATGCAAAAATGAAATCGGTTTTGAACGTCTCTTGGCGGTTCCTCATGCGCGTCTCTGTGTGAAATGCAAATCGAATGAAGAACGAACCAAGCGCGTTCGAGGCAACACCGATCGTATCGAAAATGAATCCTATACCGACTGAGCGCGATGAAACGAGACCTCTCCAAGCGACTTTATCTGGTTTCTGGTCTGGTGTTGGTGATCGATCAAATCAGCAAATGGACCGTCAAGTTGTCGATGGATTTGTATGAATCTCGACCGGTCATCGGCGATTTTTTCAAATTGACCTATATCGAAAATCCCGGTATGGCCTTTGGTATTCGATTCGGCGACAACATCTTTTTTACCGTTTTTGCGATCATCGCCAGCATTGCTATTCTCGTCTATATGCTGCGAATGCGCGGTGAGCACCCCGTCACACGTCTGGCATTGGCGCTCATTTTCGGGGGTGCAATCGGCAATCTGGTCGATCGGGTTATTCGTGGCCGTGTAATCGATTTTTTCGATGTCGAGTTTTTCAATATTGATATTCCGCCTTTTCGGTTGCTCTTTTTCGACTTTCCGGGATATCACATGGACCGCTGGCCGGTTTTCAATGTGGCGGATATGGGGGTCACCATCGGCATGCTACTGTTGCTCGTTGTCGTGCTGTTCGAATCGCGTTTTGAACCGTCGAAGGAGGAAGAATCGGAATCCGAATCCGAATTCATCCACTGACGGAGACGTTTTTGTTTTTGAAAAACCGTTGTGCCCGGCGATTGTTTTTTTTATATTCTGGCACAGCCTCTTTGAATCCCGCATCTATTGCAAGCCTAAACAGTCAATCAAGCGAATCGATCATTCCGGTTTCGCCGGCTTTTTTTTGTTTAAACCGATTTTTGTGTTGGTTTGCCATTTATTTTGCGCCGGTCACAGACCCGATGAAAGGGATGCCGAATCCGTTTTGCACGCTGAGCGAGCGCTGCGCTCGGGTTGAAAATTAAAAGGATTATCCAATGCACGTGCTGATCATCGAGGAAGAGAACCAAGCGGTCGAAAGAGTTGTGCAGATTTTAGAGCAGGCGGGACTCTTGAAAAGCTGGAAACAGGCGGCAAACAGCCAGCAATTCCTTGCATTGTTGGATGCACCGGTGGATTGTATTTTGAGCAGCGAGGGGGTAACCGATCTTTCCTGTCTTCAAGCTTTGAAACTGATTCAATCGCGCCGTCTCGATGTTCCTTTTATTTTGCTGACCGTACATGACAATCATCAGGTGGCGATTGAATGTTTGAAACGGGGTGCCGATGATTGTGTCTATCGCGACCAGCTTGGCCGTTTGCCCGCCGCAGTGGGGGCTGCGGTAAAAAAAGCGGCCGAGCGCAGCAAGCAAAAACGCCTCGAAAAAGCCTTGATGATTACAAAGTTTGCCGTCGATCATGCGGCGATGGCCATGTATTGGATCGGTTTAGACGGCCGTTTGATGTGGGTCAATGGCGCCGGACTCAAACTGCTCGGTTGCAGCACGGCAGAGATCAATCAAATCCGAATCGAAATGATCGATCCGGCTTTGACGGATTCGAATTGGAACGAGTTTGTCGGCGCTTTGCGGGCAACAAATTCACATGTACACGAAACGCGATTTCAGCGTAAAAACGGACATTTTCTGCCGGTAGAAGTTACGGCAAATTTGTTCGAAACAGATGGCAGAGAATATTTGCTTCTCTTCGCTCTGGATATCACTCAGCGCAAAGCAGCAGAAAGAGAACACAGCCGATTGGTTACCGCGGTTGAGCAGGCAGCGGAAAGCATTGTCATTACCGATGTCAAAGGCCGCATTCTCTATGTCAACCCAGCTTTTGAAAGCATATCTGGCTATTCGCGGGATGAAGTATTGGGCAAATCTACCAGTCTGATCAAAAGCGGTCGGCATCCCCGTGTTTTTTACAACGAGCTGTGGGGTACTTTGACCAGCGGTGAGAGCTGGCATGGACGTTTTATCAATCGGCGCAAAGATGGCTCTCTTTTCGAAGAAGAGGCGACTATCTCTCCGATCAAAGATCAACAAGGTCAGATCATCAATTTCGTCGCCGTCAAACGCGATGTGACGCATGAAGTCGATCTGGAAAAGCAATTTATACAATCGCAAAAAATGGAAGCCATCGGTCGTCTGGCTGGCGGCGTGGCGCACGATTTCAACAATTTGTTGACTGTCATCAATGGTTATTGTGAACTCATGCTCAGTCAGGTGGACGCTCGCGATCCGTTGCACAGCAATATCGAGCAGATCAACAAATCGGTACAAAAAGGCGCCAATCTGACCAGACAATTGCTGGCTTTTAGCCGTCAAGAGCCCCTGGAAGCCAAGGTTATCGATCTCAACCGCACGATCGCCGAACTGAGCAAATTGATGAAACGAATGTTGGGTGAAGATATAGAGTTGGAAACCCGTCTCGATTCAAATGCCGGCAACATCAAGGCCGACCCGGGCCAGATCGAGCAAATCATCGTCAACCTGGCCGTCAACGCCCGCGAAGCCATGCCACAGGGCGGCAAGCTGATTTTGCGCACCGAGCCGGTCGAGCTGGACGAAGCTTATTGCCGGACGCATCTCAATGCCCACATTGGGGAACATGTGCTTTTTACGGTTTCGGACACCGGTATCGGTATGACCGAGGAAGTGCAATTAAAAATTTTCGATCCGTTTTTCACCACCAAAAAAACCGGCACCGGGCTCGGTCTCTCGACGGTTTTTGGTATCGTCAGTCAATATGAAGGCCACATCGAATGCGAGAGCGAACTCGAAAAGGGCACCAAGTTCAAGATTTTTCTTCCCCGGGTCACCGAACCTGTTCAGGATATACCGGAAAAGCAAGCGCTGAAAACTCTTCCCAGGGGCGAAGAAACGATTTTGTTGGTGGAAGATGAGGAAGATGTAAAAAGTCTGGCAGCGAGGATGCTGCGGCTGCAGGGTTATCGGGTATTGGAGGCGCAGCACGGCGGAGAAGCGTTGCTGACCTGTGAACAATTTTCGGAACCAATCGATCTGCTGATCACAGATGTCATCATGCCGCAGATGAGCGGATCGGATTTGGCTAAACGTTTGCAAAAGGTCAAGCCGGCGATGAAGGTTTTATACATGTCGGGATATGCGAGCAACATACTCACCAAGGATCATCCCGACAAAACCGATTTGGCGTTTATGCCCAAACCCTTTACCCTGCAACAGATCGCCCATAAGGTTCGCGAAGTTCTGGATTCCGGCAAATAAAAAAGGGCACGGCCGAACCCGTGCCCCGTCATCTCGAGGATTACGAGGGCTGTTTGCAGCCGCCGCCCGCTTTTTCCTGATGTATTTGTTCCTGCTATTGCAAAAGAAGCATCTTTTTGGTCCGATATTCCCCTGCGAATTCAAGCCGATAGAAATAGACGCCGCTGGGCAAACCCTCGGCGTTAAAAGAGACCGAGTACGAACCGGCACTCTGCAGCTCCTGGACCAATGTGCGCACCTGGCGGCCGGACAGGTCAAAGACCCGCAGTGAAACCGGTGCGGTCCGGTCGAGGGTGTAGCGGATCGAGGTCGTTGGATTAAAGGGGTTGGGATAGTTTTGCGTTAGATAGAAATCGCTCATCACCGGGGTATTTGAAATCACGTCGGTTCCGTGTTCAAGCCCGAAAAAGGTCAATGCGACCTTCAGAAGCGACTGCAGCTCCTGACCGTCGTGCAGGGTTTCGACCGGAAATCCGAAATGGAGAAGACGGGCCATGGCTGTACTGCTGCCGATCGTGCCTTCGTATTGAATCCCGGCGGTGCCTGAACCGTCTGAATAGCTGAGACAGGCGATCCCGCCATCATGGGCTTCATAGAGGTCGGGGGAGGCGACATCGAATCCATAGGTGCCATCATCAAAGTGTAGGGTCAGGCCGGGGAATATGCCGTTTTCGTTGCCGATGGCGCTATAGCCGTTACCGTTCTCGCCATTGCCGATATAGTTGGCTTTAAGGTAAGAGTTGAAAAAGGCTTTGGAATTACGCGCGCCGTGCTCATAGAGGTCGAGACCGATATTGCTGCCAGAGATCAGCAATTGTCCGCCATTGCCGAGATATCGGGTGACATTGGTCATCGAGCTCAGGTCGATGGTGTCTGTGAGGTGATCGTTATCGCCGCAGAGCCAGAAAACGGCTCGATAGGGTGCGAGATCGACGAGATCGTTGCGTACGGCATCACGCGTGGCGCAGTCAAAAGAGGCGTCCAGAGTCTGCAGCTGTTCGCACACCCGCGCTGTAAAGGGATGTGCTGACTGAGTCCAGGCGCCGTCGCGGCGGGTAAAGCTGTCGACGATCAAAATGCGTTCGCTGCCGCTGCCGCCGATGCCATACAGCGTTTGCTCAGTCGCTTCAATTTTGAGCGGTCCCTGTCCGACAGGGCGAACAGTAAAGAGCCAGTTGTCACCGTCCAGGCCGGTCACCGTGGTCGATGTCGCACTTGACCGCAAAACGCGTTCATTGCGCAACAGTTCCCACTCGCCGTCGGGGGTTTTACCGTACAGTCGATAGCCCATGATATTGTCGAGTTTTGACGGAGGAGTCCAGGCGATTTCGACACCGTTCGTTGTGTGGCGGATATAATTTAACGCGATTGGATCGGGTGTGTAGGAATAAACCGGAATTCGAGGTGTCTCGAAGATATTGGACAGGGCGGATTCGTTCCAGGAACGGTCAAAAGCGGTGGCGGTGTAGAAAAATGAATTGTTGAAACCGATACGTACCGTATCGATCAGAGTAAACGGTTCGGTGCCGAAACGGATCGCGACAAAAGGCGCCACATCCAAATCGATGGGCTGGGTGGGAGAACGATAAATCGCGATCCATCCTCCTTCGGGCTCATCGGTGGTTGGTGTTACAGTGATTTCGTAGGTAAAGGTGTCGATAGCCGCGACAGCGATTTGTGGCGGTTCGGGTGCGTGGTCGTCCCGGGCAGGGAAGGCGCGAATCTTGGTGCGGTTGGAGAAATAGCTGGATGCGGCATCTGCCCAGCTGTTCGAGCTTTCCCAGATGCCATAGCTGAAAAACTGAAAACCGTCGACCCAGGGCACGTCACGGACTTTAGTCACCAGTTCGGAAGGATCGAGCCATGAACCGGTACTGCCGAGGGTGATGGAATTTGGGCCACAGGAGTAGAGCCGTCCGGCCTGGATTCCGGGTTGAATATAGCGCCCCCAGCAGGAACTCCAGACATTGTCTTTGCCCGGTCCCCAGAGCATATCGACGAAAGAATTGACGTGGTAATAAGCGGGGGATTCGTTGTACCAGTGATAGTGCATCGGCGTCAATTGATCGATGTATCCTTCATTGAACCAGAGTGCGGCATCCTGGAACACTGTATGGTATCCATTCCAGCCGCCCCAGTTGTAGTTGCCCAGGGCAGCGACCGAGATGCGAACCCAGGGTTTGATCGGATTGACGCTCTCGGAGAGCAATTTGACGAATTCCGTGACGCTCCAGCGCCGCCATTCCGCCCAGGTGCTGAATCCTTCGGGTACCCCGCCGTTGTAGGGGTGTTCAGAATCATACAAATAGGGTTTGCTGCCGGCAGAGCCGCCGGGTTTGAGCAATTGTTTTTTGGCAATCTCCATACCGTCGATAACGCGAATTTCTTCTTCGGTTGACAAGATGGATGACATGTCATCTTCATCGTATTCGTTCCACCGGCAAAAATCGAGGTGCAGACCGTCGACATTATAGTTTTCTACGATTTCCTTAAAGACATTGACGGTATACTCTCGCACGGCTGAGACGCCTGGTGACAGGCAACGCCGGCTGCTCATGTACTCGCCATCGCGGTTGGTGCAAACCCATTCGGGGTGTTCATATGCCGGCGAGCCGGGTGCGGTGCTGGAGGTGTGAAAGCAGTTGACCCAGGCGTGGATTTCAAGGCCGCGGATGTGCGCTTGTTCAACGGCATAGGCAAAAGGATCAAAGCCCGGGTTCTTGCCGCCCAGATAATAACCCCATGGTTCGTAGGACGATTCATAATAGGCGGTTCCGCTTTGTCGCACCTGCCAGAGGACGGCATTCATGTTGGCGGCCACATGATCGTCAAGAATTTTTCGAATACGGGCTTTGACCTGGGTTTGCGGCAGGCCGCCGCTGTATATCTCCCAGGTGATCACCCAGGTAGCGCGGAATTCGGAATTATTTGCCGCTGTTGCCGGTAGCGAAACAATCAGGGCGAGCAAGAGTGACTTGACCCATTTCATCCGTTCGTTCCTTTCTGTAAAGGATCTCTGAGGATTATAGCGACACGCGTTTTGATCGGGCGATTGCTGCGGCCTGTGTATGGTTACAGGGCGGTTGAACCGGCCGATTAACGCGCGATGACGATTTTACCGATCTGGCTCTGTTCCTGAACCTTGCCTTCGGCCGTGCTGCGGGCATGGAGTTTGTAGAGATAGACGCCGTTGGCGAGCGGGTCGCCGTCCTGATCGGTACCATCCCAGGTCTGCGGAAAAATATTGAATCCGATTTGAGCCGGTTGGCTGTCGAACTGGCGCACCAGCCGTCCCGACACGGCAAAGATTTTCAGCCGAACATTCGCATTGCGGCTGATTTCAAAAGTAAACGCAGTTTGGTCGCTCATCGGGTTCGGATAGCTGAGCAGATTGCGGATTCGCAAGGTTGAATCGGCAACGGCGATGAAATGGGTTTCCTGGATCGATGAATTGTTGGAATTATCCCAGGCTTTGATGCGCACATCATGGCGACCGGTGGGCAGGTTGTAGAGCGGATAGCGCAGAGAGCCGCGGGTATAGCTGTTCGGGTCGTATTCAAAGAAATCGGTCAGATCCTTGATGTCGGCGTCGTTTTCGTTCAGAGTCAGGGTGATCTGATGGCCGATATCGCCGGCAATGTTGACTCCGCTCAGCGAATCGGCTATTTCCACATATAAAGTTGGTTGGGTAGTGGTATAGTCGCCGGGCGTAAAGCCGGATTTGCCGAAATGGAGGGTGATTTCCGGCCCTTCGTGGTCGATCAGGCTGGCGGCGGTGCCGCCGACCGGCAGGTTTTCACGGTTGCCGGTGCCTTCGGTTTCGTCGTTCCAAAAATAGGCGCTGATGCGGCCGTCGGTACCGCCATAGGAGATATCTTTGGGGACGATGAGACGGACCTGGAATTGACCCGCTTCGACCGCGGCGATCCCGCGAAAGATGCTGTTGCCCGGCAAAGCATAATGGACACTGGAGCCGAAATCCGTTGTATAAACGCGATTGCGACGCGAATCGATTACTCGAACCAGAACCTGGCCGCTATAATCGCTCCAGAGTTCCTGGTTCCGTTCGATATGACCGTTCAGGGTGATAACGCTGAGTGCTTGAATGCTGTCGGGCTGGATTTGATCGAATACAGCGCGGTGTTGTGGGGCGCCGAGGCGCATGGCCGGATCGCCGAGGAGGATATATTTTTCGCTGTTGCTCATGTTGGAAGAGGAGCGTTTGGCGAGAAGCACAGCATCGCCCAGACGCTTGGCTTGCCCGGTCGAGCTATAGTGCCGAAACAGCTCGTTGTACAGAGCATAGTTGAAAGCTGCGTTATAGTTAGAGTAGGCGAGACGCGAGGATGAGATCATGGCGATGGCGCCGCGGTTCGGAGCAAGGAGGATTCGCTCGGCAAAACTCTGCTTCTGGGGTTGGTCCCAATAGGCAAATTCGCAGGTGGCCGCTACCCACACCGCCATGCGGTTGCCGTTTTGAATGCGTTCGAAATCCGTCGAGCTGTTGAGCACTCGTTCGTGGCTCCACAGCTCGTCGTTGCCGTGCCCGATATAGTTGATCAGCAGCGAACCCCGGTTAATCTGGTTGAGCAGATCTTCGGTTGCGCTGGGTTTGGTCACGCCGGAGACACTGGCGTTGCGTACCGCAGGATATTCCATGAGATAGAGTTTTTTTACGTCGAGCAGATCGGGCACGTATCCTTCGGCCAGGCTTTCCGATTGTGTGGTGTGGATGGTGTCCGACAGGTTACCCTGGCCTCCAGCCACCAATTCGTCGTCGCTGACGATGGTCACGTGTTTCCGCCACTCGCCGAATTCCGGTTCAGCGACATAACGAACGAGTTTTTGGATGTAATTTTGTGCTTCGGCCACCGATTGCACCGGGATTCGACCGATCGCCATTTGCATACCCGAGTTGGGTTTGGTATAGGTGAACCAGTCGTCCGTCGTTCGCGTGCTTGTCTCATAGCGATCCGTCGTTTCGTAGGGCAGGATGAGGTTGGGAGTTCGATAACCGAGGATATTTTTATAATCGAAATGACCATCTCCAAAGAGCAAGACATACTGCGGCGCTCCCCAATTCTCCTGGGCATAGACAAGAAAGTCGCGCGTGGCTGTGACGTCTGGCAAGCCCCAGCTGAATTGATCATAGACATCCGAGATGCGCACCACTTCTGTCCTGAGCCGGTCGGATTGCGGAAAAGTTTCATGCAGACTTTTCAGTTCAAGAGCTTGCTGATAAAAATCGTCATGAGTGATCACGATATAATCCGCTGTTCGCGGTGAGCGCAGATCGGTCACGGCGCGTTGCTGGATAGTGTCGATTGTGCGATAAACGCCGGGTGTGAGGGCGATATAGCGCTTCGGCTCTTCGGCATTCGTTTCATCTGAAAACCGGATTTGTCCGGCAGCGATTGTATAGTCCGACAGGCGGCTGATTGTATTCGGGTTTGAGACGTCATAGATTTCGATGTCGTTGCGGCTGAAACCCTCGATGTGGTAAAGGGCCGTCCCGGCCCGTTTGGGGGCATTGAAAAGCAGTTGATCATTTACCGCGCGAAAGCGCCGGTTGTATTCGATTTCGATCCAATCGACGTAGGCGATCGAGATTTCCGAAGTCGATTGATATTGCAGGGAGAGGGTATTGGCGCCGTCGAGCAAGACGCCTTTAAAGGGTGTACTCGATGTGCTTAATCCATAGCCGTGGCTGGCGCCGTTTATCGTCGCCTGGTAGACAAAAAAGCCGTTGACAAGTGTTCGAATCGTGTGCGTGCCGGCCGTTGTGGCCGCTAGTTGGAGGCGCAACTCGGCAGATGAATCGGGTATAGCCTCGGGCATTTCCAGAGAGAGCGAGTACGATGCCTTGTTTTTGGTCAGCTGCTGTCCGAACCAGACAAATCCCGAGTTCAGGACGTTGTGTTGTTCCTTTTCGTGGAAAACCAGATCGCGAAAACTCGATTCAGGCGCGATTCCGTCCAATGCCGGTGCAGGTTTGATCGCCATGCGCTTGCCGGGTTGTGCATTAAACGTCAACCAATAGATGTTTTCATCCGTATACGCATTGAGATGGTGCTGGTATCGGGCTTTGGCTTCGTCATAGCTTGTACCCTGTACCGAGCGTCCATAAAAGAGAAAGTAATCGGCACGATCGAATCGGCCGTCCTCTCCGCCGACAAGATAGATTGGGTTTTCGATCAGGCTGTCAGGGCGCGCCGTTTCGAGATTCATTGGCAGTTCGCGGCCGCCGTTATTGAACAACTGTACTGTAGCGGGATTGATGGCGCTCAATGAGATCCCCGCTTTTTCCAAAGTCGTGCCGTCGACCTTGTAGATGCCCTCTTGTTGCACGCCCTCTTGTAAACGAATCGCGAGCTGATACCAGTTTGTCCCCTGAAAGGCTGAACGAGTGGGCTTGCGCAGCCTTTGGGGGATGCGGCGCCAATTTTTTGCCTGCTGGTAATTCAGCAGCAGATCTCGATAGAGTGTTTCGTCCTGTTCCGGCGGTAACACCGTTTCCCGAGCGGCCGGACTGAATTGGAAGCGGACCACGATGCGGCGATAGCGGCGGATCTGCTGTCGCTGAGGCGAAAACTGAAGCGGTTGAAAAGTCAGCCGTACGACGCGCTGTCGGCGGAAAAAAGACGGTGGCTCGGCTTGAATCGTATTTTGAGGATAAAAGGCGAGCAGCGAATAAAGCGAATCGTCGGGTACGGCTTGGCCGGAAATCACCAGCCCCAGGTCATCGCGGACCGGCCTGGAGACAGGCTGCAGCCGAATATCTTCGACCAGGTCGTATTCCGAGTCCACCACTTGAACAGAGACCTCCCCTTCAAGGGGAACGCCCACCGTGACCGTGCGCACGGGCAAAAGCGGGGCGCCCATTTCGCCGATCATTTCGGCGCCTTCAAAACTGACGATCGTCCGATTATCGCTGGTCGGTTTTGTTTGCCAATTTCGTGGGCTGAATTCGATGGTCAAATCATGGGAAGAAGAAAAAGTCACCTGCATGTCCGGCTCGACAGCACTCCAGGACGGCAGACAAAGGGCAATCAAGAGGCTTGCACAGTTAAGTCCAAAGGATTTCATAACTCGATCGCTTTCTCAAAATTTCGGGACGACGCGGTCGATTATTCGTAAAAGATCGGCAATCGATGCGTAGCGTGCCCTCCGTGTCAGTGTTTGCTCGGGTAAAAACCGTTGGGTTCGATCAGCATTCAGGGTTATTTTCCGAATTAATGGCAAAGGACGACCCATTTTGGGCGCCAGTAAGGGACACAATTCGGGCACCGAGCGGAGAATCGGATCGCCGCCAATCGATCCATTTAAGCACCCCAGCCGATACAAAAAGACCGCCGATCGCCCCGATGATGCCTGTGCTCTCGGATGAACCGGAAGGTTCGAAAAAAATGCGGCCGACAGCATAGCCGCCAATTAAAGCCAGGATGGGAAAAATGAAAACAAGCAAGCTGTTCCCGATCACCTGTTGCGGCTCAACCGCAACCGTTACCCAATCGCCCACCTGTGCGCCGTGAGGATTCTCGGCGAAGAGCCGCATCGTGCCGTCACCAAAGCTTCGGCATGCCGTGCATTCGCCGCATTTTTCTCTGCGATCGAGACGAACCACGGCGCGTCCTTTGTCCAGCGCGATTACTTGGCCGGTTTCCTGCATGATCTTTTCCTTCGATCAGGCGCCGCATTTTTCCGAACCCGAATTTGGTTCATACGAGCCAATCCAAAAGTTATTCCATGTTAACGGCTTGCCAGGTGGGTTGAATCGGTTGAGTGGATGAATTTATTCAAAAAAATAGGAATTATATGCTCAACAAGCAATGCTTTTCTCCGCCCGGTTTTAACCCTCAGATTCGGTTCAACCCGAAAACAACACCTATGATTTGTTTTTCTCTATGTTTTTGTCGAGTTTTCTTTTTTTTAAACCTGTTGAGCCTTCCTTTTCGATTGATTTTATTAGAGATTCGCTGCTTGGCACTAAATCCGGACAGGCACAGTCTGTTTCATCTTGTCTGTAGAATGAACCAACCGCGAATGGACAATGTTCCGCACCGCGGAGCGCGATTGTGAATCTCTGCCGTAAAGAGCGGCGGCAGTGGTGCAGCAGTGGAATCAATAGACTTTAATGCGGATTAGGCTCTCGGCGGATGTTTTTTTGTCGATCAGCCGGAGCGTGTGCTCTCCGGCGCGCAATTTCCATTGCATGGAAAAGGGATAGCTGCGTCGTCCCAGCAAGCTGTCGTCGATGAACCAGGCCACTGTATCGATTCCCGCCGGCACGATGGCTTCGAGGTGTAAAATCTGATACTCGGGCCGGAGAATCGGGTCGATTTTAAATAGGTCGCCGTCGTCAGGAAAAGCGATTTGCAGGCGTTGTTGACTCGTTGCAGTAGCGGGTGTGGCCGCTGGAGGAGGCAGGGGGCGATTGTGGGCGACCAGCCAGGCGGTATATTCTTCTGGCCAGAGTTGAAATTTTTGTTTTTCTATAAAAGCCGGTGGCGTCTGCTTGTCGGCTCGTGCGCCGGTGCGTTTGTCGATCGCAATCCAGCGGTCGACGCTGCAGGTGTCGAGCGGAAGCTGATCGGCGAGAAACCATTCCTGCATGCGCTGGTCGCAAGCCGGGGATGGCAAATCGCCGGATAGAGAGCAAATTTCACAGCGAAGCAAACCCTCCGGTCGATCGAAGGGCAGTGGATCTCGGTCGCGATGCAAAAGCAGCAGGATGCTTCGAAAGATGGGCGCGGCTCCGCTGATCCCGCTGACCTGGATCATGGGAGTGCCGTCGAAATTGCCGACCCAGACGCCCACCGTATAGTCTCGAGTATAGCCAATGGTCCAATTGTCGCGATAATCCTTTGAGGTGCCGGTTTTCGCGGCGCAGCTGAACGGCAGGTTGAGCGGGCAATTCCATCCAAAAGCCGGAATGCGGGCAGAAGCATCGTTGAGCATATCGCTCAGGAGGAAACAGATTTGCGGAGAAAAGATCGACTGCCCGGTTTGATCGGCTATGGCTTTGTCGTTGGCCAGAAAGCGCAGCGGCGAGACTGTTCCTCCCATGGCCAACGCGCGAAAGGCGGTGACCAGCTCGAACAGACGCACCTCACCACTCCCGAGTGTCAAGGCCAGACCATAGTGCGATGCCGGTTTATCCAGACTGCCAAAGCCGGCGCGGTGCAACCGGTCGAGCAAAAGATCGGCACCCAGGTTTTCCAAGACGCGAACAGCGGGGACATTATAGGAGCAGGCCAGGGCGGTGCGCAGCCGCACCGGTCCGTGAAAGGTCTCGTCATAGTTGCGCACGTTAAAGTCGCCGCCGAGGGTTGCAGCGTGGGTTTCGATATCCGGAAGCAGCGACGCCGGGGTGAATCCGTTTTCCAGGGCCAGTCCATAGGTGAAGG
>JAFGJN010000282.1 GCA_016929055.1 Candidatus Zhuqueibacterota bacterium | reverse complement strand
GGAACTAGCAGTCTATAAAATCGACGGAAACGCGGCAGGCCGATCGGTCGAGGTTGACGATGCGATTTTTGCCTGTGAGCCGAACGAACACGCGGTTTATCTGGCTGTCAAAGCGCAGCAAACCAATCTGCGTCAGGGAAATGCGGCGACCAAGACCCGGAGCATGGTTTCCGGAGGTGGCAAAAAGCCCTGGAAGCAGAAGGGAAGAGGTACAGCGCGTGCCGGTACCAGCCGTTCGCCGATTTGGCGCGGCGGTGGAACAGCACACGGGCCGCAACCGCACGAATTTTCCATGAATTTACCGAAAAAGGTCAAAAAACTGGCTCGGATTTCGGTTATCGCCGCCAAGACCCGCGAGGACGACCTGCGGGTGGTCGAGGATTTCACGGTAGAATCCCGAAAAACCAAGGATTTTGCCTCGATCCTTCGTGGGTTTGGTTTGCAAGAGACCAAAACCCTGGTTCTGGTTGCTGAGTACGACAACGACATTTTGCTTGCCAGCAGAAACATTGGCAACGTCAAGGTGCAGCTGGCATCGGATGCCTCGACTTTTGACCTGCTGGAAAGCAAAAAATTGCTGATTACCGAAAGTGCGATCAAGAAATTAGAAGGTATACTGCAATCATGAAAAAAGAACGCCGAGTTCTGGTGAGGCCTCTGCTCACGGAAAAGATGCTCAAGCTGCAGGAAACACAGGGGAAATACGCCTTTGTCGTCAGCAGGAGAGCCAACAAGATCGAAATCAAGCGTGCAGTGGAGCAAAAGTTCGATGTTTCTGTAGACGCGGTTGCCACCATCAACGTTCACGGCAAACGCAAGCAGCTCAATACCCGACGGGGAATCACCCACGGGAAACGTTCCAGCTGGAAAAAGGCGATCGTGACTCTGCGCGAAGGAGACAGCATCGACTTTTTTGAAGGAGCGAAATAGAAGGACCGAGAGCCCTAGGAGAGTCTATAAATGGCAGTGAAAATGTTCAAGCCTGTCACCCCGGGACAGCGCTTCAAGAGTGTCAGCAGCTTTGAAGAGATTACCGACAACCAGGTTGTACGCTCTCTGCTGACGCCGGTCAAGAAAACGGGAGGCCGCAACAATCGCGGTCGAGTTACGGCCCGTCGTCGTGGCGGCGGACACAAACGGCTTTATCGTATCATCGATTTCAAACGCGACAAGGACGGTATTCCGGCCAGGGTGGTATCGATACAATACGATCCGAATCGCAGCGCCAATATCGCCTTGTTGAGTTATGCAGACGGTGAAAAGCGTTACATCCTCGCGCCTTTGGGTGTTAAAAAGGGCGATATGCTGGAATCGGGAGAAAACGCTGAAATCCGCAACGGCAATGCCATGCCTCTGGCACGGATTCCTCTCGGTACTGTGGTTCACAATGTCGAGCTCAAGATCGGACGTGGCGGGCAGATGGCGCGCAGCGCCGGAAGTTATGCGCAGTTGACCGCCAAGGAAGGCGATTACGCCCTTCTCAAGCTGCCGTCTGGCGAAGTTCGGATGGTTCTTTCTCGCTGCAAAGCCACGATCGGCCAGGTTGGAAACAGCGACCACGAAAACATCACCATCGGCAAAGCCGGCCGGTCGCGCTGGCTTGGACGCCGGCCCAAGGTACGCGGTGTGGCCATGAATCCCGTCGATCATCCGATGGGCGGTGGTGAAGGCAAGAGCTCGGGCGGTCGTCACCCGACCACTCCGTGGGGCAAACCGACCAAGGGTTACAAGACTCGTAAAAAGAAACCGTCAGATTCTAAGATCATCAAACGCAGAAAATAGTGGGATATGATTTATGGCCAGATCCGTAAAAAAAGGTCCGTATATCAGCGAAGAGTTGGTTGCCAAGGTCGAGCAACTGAACCGAAACAACGAAAAGCGAGTGGTCAAGACATGGTCCCGACGTTCGACCATTCCGCCTGAATTTGTCGGCCACACGCTTGCTGTGCACAACGGCAACAAATTTATCCCGGTTTACATCACCGAGAACATGGTTGGTCACAAGTTGGGCGAATTTTCTCCGACGCGCACCTTTCGCGGCCATGCGGATAAAAAGAGCGAAAAAGGCAAACGCTAAACCAATCGTTTTGGAGATCAATAATGGAAGCAAGGGCAGTTGCCAGACATATTCGGGTATCACCTTACAAGGTGCGCAGAATCGCCAATTTGGTGCGGGGAAAGGTGGTCAGCGATGCCCTGAATATCCTGCATTTCAGCGATATCGGTGCCTCTAAACCGTTGGAAAAGGCCGTTCGTTCGGCAGTTGCGAATTTTTTGAACGATGAAAAAGCTGCCAAGATATCGCCCGAAGATCTGGTTTTAAAGGAACTGAGAATCGACGGAGCTGGTATGCTCAAACGCTTTCGCGCCGGCTCTATGGGACGGGCGACACCGATTCGCAAACGTTCCTGTCATATAACCGTTGTGGTATCGGACGATAAGAATTAATGTAACCATCTAGCTATAGGAGTTACTTTTGGGACAGAAAACGAATCCAGTCGGATTTCGCTTGGGAGTGATTCGGACCTGGGATTCCAACTGGTTTGACCAGAAAAATTTCCCAGCCAAATTATCCGAAGATCTGATGTTGCGCAAATATATCATGCGTCGATTGGCTCGAGCCAGTGTCGCCAAGATTGAAATCGAGCGGACGCCCAAACAGATCACGCTCGCCATTCATACGGCACGGCCGGGTATCGTCATCGGTCGCAAGGGAAGCGAAGTTGACAAACTTCGGGAAGAGCTGCAGCGATTGACTGGCACCGATGTGCAGATCAACATCAATGAAATCAAGCGTCCCGAGCTGGATGCCGCCCTGGTGGCAGAAAATATTGCCAGTCAGTTGGTCGGCAAAGTCAGCTACAAGCGCGCCATGAAAAAGGCCATCATGTCGGCAGTGCGAATGGGCGCTGAAGGGATTCGTATTGCCGTAGCCGGCCGTCTGGGCGGAGCGGAAATGGCGCGTCGCGAGCAGTACAAAGAGGGTCGCATTCCTCTTCATACGTTGCGCGCCGATATCGACTATGCCGTAGCCACGGCACGGACCACCTACGGCGCCATCGGCGTCAAGGTCTGGATTTGTAAGGGTGAAGTGATTGACTAAGACATTGTAGCGGAGTGCATGACCCATGTTAATGCCGAAACGAGTTAAATACCGAAAACAGCAGCGCGGCCGCATGACCGGCAAAGCCACCCGCGGCAACAAAGTCTCTTTCGGGCAATACGGTCTGATGGCTTTGGAGCCGCACTGGATTACCGCCCGACAGATCGAGGCGGCGCGTATCGCCATGACGCGGCATATCCGCCGAGGCGGAAAAATCTGGATCCGGGTTTTTCCGGATAAACCGGTGACCAAAAAGCCTGCGGAAACGCGTATGGGTAAAGGAAAAGGCGCCCCTGAATACTGGGTCGCCGTGGTCAAGCCGGGGCGAGTTATGTTTGAGATCGAGGGCGTTTCGGAGGTTGCGGCCAAAGAGGCGCTGCGCCTGGCGGCGCACAAGTTGCCGATCAAATGTAAATTTGTAACCGCCTCTGAAATTGGAGAGAGCTAAAAATGAAAATGGACGAGATTCGACAGCTGCCGCTAGAAGAGATCCAGATTCGGCTCGAGGACCTCTATGATGAGTACGAAAATCTGCAGATCCAGCATTCGACTCATCAATTGGACAATCCCATGCGAATCCGTTACATCCGCAAAGATATTGCCCGTATTCAAACCGTGCTGCACGAATACGAGTTGGGGATTCGCAAGTAAGCTGAAACGCACAAGACTCCATGGAGATAACCAGTGGAACGTGGAAGACGAAAAATCATAACCGGGGTTGTTTCGAGCGACAAGATGGACAAAAGCCGGACCGTTAAGGTCGAGCGCTATGTCAAACATCCCCTGTATCGGAAATACGTGAAAAAAACCTCCAAGTTTATGGCACACGACGAAAACAATGACAGCCATATTGGAGATACGGTCCGGATCATGGAAACCCGGCCACTTAGCGCCCGAAAACGTTGGCGTGTGATTGAAATTGTGCAGCGAGCTGAATAATCGAACCATCAAACACGAGAAACAACAATGATACAGGAATACACTCGCTTGAACGTGGCGGACAACACCGGTGCTAAAAAGGTCATGTGCATCCGCATCATGGGCGGCTCGAAGAGGCGTTACGCCACCGTTGGTGACGTGATCATCGTTTCTGTCAAGCAGGCCATCCCGAATAGCCCGATCAAAAAGGGCGACAAAAGCAAGGCGGTGATTGTACGCACCAAAAAAGAAAAGCGCCGTAAAGACGGTTCCTATATCCGTTTCGACGAAAATGCGGCTGTTCTGATCACCGAGGCTATGGAGCCTAAAGGAACGCGTATTTTTGGACCGGTGGCTCGTGAACTGCGCGAAAAGCAATTTATGAAGATCGTTTCGCTCGCGCCGGAAGTCATTTAAACCGTTTCTCAACCACAAACGCGGGAACAGGTTTGACCATGCGTATCAAAAAAAATGATCAGGTCATCGTTTTATCCGGCAATTACAAGGGGAAAAAGGGCAAAGTGCTCAAGGTTTTCCCCGAAGAAAACCGGATCATTGTCGAGGGTGTCAATTTTATCAAACGACACACCCGGCCCTCTCAGCAAAACCAGAAAGGCGGGATTGTCGAGAAAGAGGCACCAATTCACGTATCAAACGTGATGGTTATCTGCCCCAAGACCGGCGTGCCGACCCGGGTGGGGCACAAAGTCGTCCATGACGACAAATTGAAAAAAGACATTCGCGTTCGTATCGCGAAAAAAAGCGGCGAAATGCTTCCATAATCAAGGATTTGGTACCGATCATGGCAGAAAAAAACTATAAACCCCGATTGCACGACTTTTACACTCAAGAAGTCATCGACCTTTTGCGCAAACGATTTCAATATCGTAATGTCATGCAGGTCCCTCGACTCGAAAAGATCGTGCTCAATATCGGTGTCGGTGAGGCCACCGAGAACGCCAAAAATCTCGATGGTGCTGTGGACGATCTGATCAAGATCAGCGGTCAGAAGCCGGTTATCCGTAAAGCCAAGAAATCGATTTCCAATTTCAAGCTTCGTGCCGGCATGCCCATCGGCTGCTGCGTGACTCTGCGCGGGGATCGCATGTACGAGTTTCTCGATCGGCTGATTTCAGTGGCTATTCCGCGTGTGCGCGATTTTCGCGGTTTGCCCATCCGTTTTGACGGGCGCGGCAATTTCAACTTTTCCATGCGAGAACAGATTGTCTTTCCTGAAATCGATTACGATAAGGTGGACAAGGTGCGCGGGGTCAACATCACGATGGTAACGACGGCCAATACAGACGAAGAGGCGTTCGAATTGTTGAATGCCTTTGGAATGCCCTTTGTGAAAAAGAACAAATAACGCTTTGAATAACCAAAGAGGATTAAATTGGCTAGAAAGGCATTGATCGTCAAGGCGAAAAGAGAACCCAAATTCAAGGTTCGCAAGTATAATCGGTGTTCTCGATGTGGTCGACCGAGAGCTTATTATCGCAAATTCGGCATTTGCCGTCTCTGTCTGCGGGAATTGGCCTTGCAGGGCCAGATCCCCGGCGTGACCAAGTCCAGTTGGTAAATCAATTAACCAGTCGTATTTTCCGCTACAGGCTTGTTAGGGAGAAAATAGATGTCTAAAACCGATCCCATTGCGGACTATTTGACGAGAATTCGAAACGCAACTCGAGCCAAACACCGCAAGGTCGATATTCCTGCGTCGAATCTCAAAAAGCAGATCACTCGGATTCTGCAGGATGAAAATTATATTCAGCACTTTGTCCTCATCGAAGACGACAAACAATCGATCATCCGCATCTATCTCAAATATGATCAGGATGAAAAGAGTGTCATTTCCGGCATAAAGCGCATCAGCAAGCCCGGTTTGCGCATCTATGTGGGCAAAGACAACATTCCCCGTGTCTTTAGCAACCTGGGTGTTTCGATTCTGACGACTTCGCAGGGTCTGATGACCGGTCAAGAAGCTCGTCGTCGCGGTGTAGGTGGCGAAGTCCTGTGTCATGTTTGGTAATCGCACACTTAAAAGGAGTCTGCTGTGTCACGAGTTGGTAAAGCGCCCATTCATATACCGGAAGGGGCAGAGGTCAAGATCGATCGCTCCGTCGTCACGGTAAAAGGTCCCAAGGGCGAGTTGTCGGTTTCGGTCAATCCTGAGATGATTCTCGATCTCGAAGGCAACACCCTCACGGTCAAGCGTCCGAGCGAAAGCAAAACGCATCGCAGCATGCACGGTCTGACCCGCACCCTGATCGCCAATTGCGTTCAGGGAGTAACCGCCGGCTTTGAAAAGAAATTGGAAATCGTCGGCGTCGGCTACCGCGGTGAGATGAAAGCCAAGGGTATTTTGTTGAATCTGGGATTTTCCCACCCGATTCTCTTTATGCCGCCAGCGGGGATCGAGCTGAGTGTGGGTAAAGACAATGTCATAGCTGTGCGCGGAATCAACAAAGAGCTGGTCGGAGAAATTGCCGCCAAGATTCGAGCGTTGCGCAAACCTGAGCCTTACAAGGGCAAGGGCGTGCGTTATGTCGG
>JAFGJN010000281.1 GCA_016929055.1 Candidatus Zhuqueibacterota bacterium | reverse complement strand
CTCGTGATTGCTTTCAAGGAATTCGAGAACTTTTTGAGTCTTTTCTTCACTGCCGTCATCTATGAGAATGATTTCATAGTCACGAGTCAGTTTTTCGGCGGTGAAGATCGATTGCGCCACCAGGCTTCCGACAGTCGCCCAATCGTTGTAGATTGGGAAAAAAATCGACAGCGAAAAATCCGTTTTGGACAGAGCTTTTTTTTCGGCCATTTGCAATTCCCGCTTTTAGCATTGCAATCCAGAATCGATCATTTGATGGCGACACGTAATTCGGCGCCTGCAGCCGCACTATTTTGCCAGGTGGATATTCAAAACCCGAACCCTGTCGCAAACACTTGGATCGGTCAAAGCGCGATATTCCAGAAACCGGTCGGTCAGGTAATGTGTGGCGCTGCGATCCGGCACAGCTGAATCCGCTGGATGACACATGAGCTCCGTCCGCCCCTTCGGCAGCTTTTCCAGCAATTGCAGCAAAAAAGCATGCTTGTCGGTGGCACGCATCCAGGAGAAACCCAAAAACCTGTCGGCAGAGCTGGTCATGCCGCACCGCTGCGCTTGCCGATAGAGCAGAGCCGCCTCGACCAGGCCGAACCTTTTTTCCCACCCTTCAGGTCGCGAAAAACGTCGTATCGGGACAGCGGGGTATCGGTTCGCCAGTTGTCGGGCATAAGCGGATACCACGGGGAAAAGGTGAACATGGTGGTGGCTGTCCAGATGATTCGGTTGACCGCAATTGTCCAGAAACCGGCGCCATTGTTCGTCGAGTTCGGCGGCCACATGTCGATCGAATATTTTACCTCGCCGGCTTCGGCTCCAGAGACGCCACATTCCATAAAAACACCCATGCCGATCGACCAGGGAGGGAACCTGATGCGGCGGCAGTAGCGGACGACCGATGGTCAAATTCCAGTGCAGGCCAACCGGCAATTGGGCTGAACGCGCCCATTGCAGCGCATCTTTTGAGGCGGCCCCGTTCATCAAAAGAGAAGCACGGGTGACGATACCTTTTTCAAAGGCGCGTAAAATTCCTCTGTTAACCGATCTGTCCAATCCGAGATCGTCGGCATTGACGATCAGTATTTTCATACGCGCAAGGACTGACGGTTTGAGGTGATAGCAGCCTGTTCTAGAATTCCAGCCAATTGCGCATGCAATCGATCTGCCATAAAAACCGACTCGACACGCTTGCGACCGGCCTTGCCCAGACGGCTTCGCAATGAAGCGGATTTCAATAACCGCTCGATGGCATCCGCCAAACCATAAAAATCGCCCTGCTCGACCAGCAAACCGGTCGTCCCGTCCTCCACAAGTTCGGGAATCCCCGAAATAGGCGTCGATACCACCGGCAACTCCATCGCCAGCGCTTCAGCAATGACATTGGGAATACCGTCCCGGTTTCCATCTTCCTGCACAATACAGGGCAACGCAAAAAGAGATGCCTCGGAATAATAGTCGAGAATCTCGGAAGGAAGGACGGATCCCTTCAACTGCACCACATCGACCAGCCGATCGAGTTTGATGCGCATCTCGAGGCGAGGACGTTCCGGCCCCTCACCGATAATTATACAGCGAAAATGAAATCCACGCTCTCGCAAAATTTTGCACGCCTGAATCAGCGTACCGAAGCCTTTTTTGGGCACCAAACGTCCGACCGATAGCAGGATCGGCTCGTGCGTCTTGCGGCGATTCTGTCGGACAAAGCGATCGACGTCGACTCCGTGATACACTACATGAATGCGTTCCGGATTCAGATAAGGAAATTTTTCGATCATAAAGTCGCGATTGAATCGGGTGCAGGTCACCAAAAGCTCGGCATTCACAAATTTTTCACGCCAATTCACCTGGGGTGTAAAGATATCGTATGCATGAACGCTGATGCCAAAAGGGACATCGAGCAAACGCGATACCAGCATCGCAAAGCTGGCGGCGGCATCGGCAAAATGAGCCAGAATGAATTCACAAGACCTAGCCGATATCTGACCGGCCAGGGGTACGGCTAGAATAAAATGGACCAAAAGATTCTGTCGTTCCGACTTGCTGGATTCACCCCTTGCCAACGCTTTGAACACCAGCCGCAACAAACCGGTTTTTGGTTGTCGGTTCCGAAAAGCAAAGACCAGGGTCTTTACATATCGCCATGGCCAGCGAAACAACAGCGAGAGATGAGCCCGCACCAGCCGCCACGCTCCCAGACCGGGCAGCAAATAAACAGTCGTATCTTTCAGAGGCAGGACATCGGCATTGACCTTATCGGCAGGCGGTTCAAAAAAGGAATAAACCTCCAAATCGACACCCAACCGACGCAAATCGATGACTTCATTGATGATGAAGGTCTGCGACAACAGCGGAAAGCCGTTGAGAAGATAGGCGATTCTCGGTCGCGATTTCAAACCGGCCCGGGTCATGCTGGCGCTCCCTCTTTGGCGAGATAATCATCCAATCGTTGTCGATAAAATGTCACCGTGCGTCGCACACCCTCCGCCAGATCGGTTTGCGGTGTCCAGCCGGTATCGCGCCGGAATTTTTCCGTGGTGACGACAAATTTGCGAATGTCGATATTTTCCCGTTGCGGTGGAAACGGCACATGCACAAACGAACCCTGTCCCACCGCGCTGATCACTTCCCTGACCATATCGAGAAAAACAGTTTCGGTCCCAGATCCGATAAAATAGATCTGATTGTCGGTTTGCGGCATCAGGCCGGCGCGGACAAAACCGTCCACCACATCATCGATATAAACATAGTCGCGGGTCTGCAATCCGTCGCCGTAAACTGTAATCGGCTGATCCGCCATGGCGTTTCTGATGAACCAATTGAGAATACCATAAAAGCCGTGGTGCATCTGGCAACGCGGCCCATAGACATTGTTCAGGCGCAACGAGACGGCGGGAAACCCGTTCACCCGGCCAAAAAGCAGCAGATATTTCTCGGCGCAAAGTTTGTTGATGCCATAGACATCTGTCGGCAATGTGGGGTGCTCCTCATCCACCGGCAGATAGACGGGCTCACCGATTTGTCCCCGGCTTCCGGCATAGACCACTTTGACCGGGTGATCGATGCGGCTCAAAATCCTGCAGAGGTTGAGCGTGCCGTTGCAATTGATCGCCGTATCCAGTTCCGGATCTTCCATCGAAATCTCGCGGCCAACCTGAGCCGCCAAATGATAGACCAGATCGCATCCCTGCAAGGCACGTTCAAGAGCGGCTTCGTCGCGGACGTCAGCGACGATCAGTTCCACCTGCGAGCGGATCTCGCGAATATTGGTCTCATTCCAACCGTAAGGATCGAGTTTGGCATCGAAAATCCTGACATCCGCGCCGTGTTGCACCAGACGATGAGAGAGATTGCTGCCGATAAAACCCAGACCGCCGGTGATGAGTATTCGTTTTCCCGAAAGTTGCTTCAGATCCATTATTTTTCCCATACATAAAAGATTTGCGCAAAGCCTTTGCCCAGTTGTTCCAGAGTGCAGTGCTGTTGAAAAACCCGGTAACCGCCGTCGGCAATTGTCTGCCGCAAATCAGCATCGTCGCGCAGTTCGCGAATCGCGTCGGCAAGGGCTTGGGGATTGGCGCGTTCGACCAGATAGGCGCTTTTCCGGTGCTGAAGCAGCTCCTGTACCGGTTGATTGCGCCCGGTGATCAGGGGTTTGCGCATGGCGATGGACTCGATTACCTTATTGGTCGTGACCCGCAGCATGCGTTCG
>JAFGJN010000280.1 GCA_016929055.1 Candidatus Zhuqueibacterota bacterium | reverse complement strand
CCGTCCGGGCTCGGCCAATTCAAAGGAAATCGCCGTACCGCCGTTGAAGGGGTTGGGGTAGAGCGGATGCAGCGTCAGGGTCTCCGGCACGGATCCATTCGCCAATGCCTGCACCGCCAGAATTTCCGACTGCTGCCGCCGGCCGGCGATGTCGATCGCTTCGATGAAATAATAATAGATTTGCTCGGGAACGATATCGCGGTCGCGAAAGCTATAGTCGTGTGCTTCAGTGCTGGTACCGGCGCCGGGAATCCGCTCGATGGTCAGCTGCTCAAACAGAGCGCTCTCGTTCGTCGCCCGCCGAACGTGAAAACCGAGATTGTCGATTTCACTCTCTGTACGCCAGCTCAGCACGATGGCCCCGGGTTCGGCTTGCGCGCGAAACGAGGCGAGCTGCACCGGCAACGACAGATCCTGAACAAAATCGTAGAGATAGGCGCTGCCCGAATCCGAACCGTTGTCATCGTCGAAAAGCGCCCCCACCAGCGCATGAACGCCGTCTGTGGAAACTGAAACGCCAAACCAGTCGTTGGCTGCCCCATCGCTCGCCGTCACCTTGGTGCGCTGTTCCCAGGTGTTGCCGCTGCCGGCAAAAGTATAGACCGCACCGGTGCTGCCCGACACCCCTCTCGCGCCGACCACGGCAAATCCGCCGATCAGACGCACCGAGGTGCCGAAACGATCGTCGTCCGTGCCGTCGTTGGCGACCAGTTTCTTTTGCTGACTCCAGCTGCCGCCGCTGTTCTGAAAGAGATAGGCGGCGCCGGAATTCGTGCCCGGCGCATCGGCTTCCCAGGCGCCGACGAGAATCTGCGATCCTTCGATGTCCACGGATTTGCCGAAATATTCTCGAGTGGCTCCGTCGGATGCTGTCAGTTTCTGCTGCAGCGACCAGCTGCTGCCGCTGCGCACAAACACATAGGCGGCGCCGATTTTGCCGTCCTTTTGTATTGCGCCGACGACCGCGGTGGTGCCGTCGATGGCCACCGATTCGCCAAAGAAATCGTTGGCTGCCTGGGTATCGGCCGTCAGTTTGGCCTGTTCCACCCAGGAAGATCCATTGTGGTAAAAGATATAGGCCGAACCCGCATCGGTCACTCCTACATCGTCTCTGCTGGCGCCGACAATGATATAGTCGCCAAAGATATCGACGGCATAGCCGAACTCATCGCCACTGAACCCGTCGATGGCGGTCAGCTGCTGTTGCAGGCTCCAGGCGGTGCCGTTCCAGACGTAGACAAAAGCCGATCCCTCGAAGTCGCCTTTGGCGCCGACCACGGCGCGGTTGCCCGAAAGAGCCACCGAAAAGCCGAACAAGTCGCCGGTGCCGGCCGGCGCCCATTTGTCGATCTGATTCCAGACGCCGCTCTGCAGGCGAAAAACATAGACGGCACCGGCATTGGCAAAATCTCCGACATCGTCAAAGGGTGCGCCCACCAGGGCGAATTCACCCGAAATCGCCACCGATTGGCCGAAATAGTCATCCACTGCTCCGTCACTGGCCGTCAGTTTGGTTTCGTCTGCCCGGCCGACGCTGCTGGCCAGGCCGATCAGGCAAAAAAGGATCCCGAAAACGCGTTTCTCCCCCCGGCAAAAGAATGGACTGTTCCACATGGCCTTCTCCTCTCGTGTGAACCGTCTCCCTGCCGGATATCGTCGCCCGTCCCCTTGAGCGCCTCTCCGCGGGTTTTACAATCCCTTTGTAACATACAAAAAAAGCGGGGAATTGCCCAAGTCTTTTTTTTGGCATCCTCCACAAACACGAATGCTCAGACAGGTCGGTCGTCACTTAATCGGAATAACGGCTGAACGGCTGCCGTTTGTAAAAGTGATTCGCTGCAATTTGCGGCGTCTGTTCCTGATCAAAAAATCGGTCGAGTGCCGAAACGGAGAGAATACGATGAATTGGAGACGAATAGCAATCCCGGTGATCATTCTGCTGGCCGGATTTTTTTTGATGCGTTTATTGCTCAACTCTCGCCGTGAACCGCAAAGCCGTCCGGCCGCCATGCGGTCGCGCAAGGTTCAGTCCATGGTCGTGCAGTTGGGCGAGGTCCCGAGCGAAATTATCTCTTACGGACGCCTGGCTTCCTCCCAGCCTGTGGTGCTGTTCAGCGAGGTCACCGGTGTGGTTCAGGCGGGTACGGTTCCGTTCCAACCGGCCCAGTCTTTTCGCCGCGGCGATCTGCTGCTGCAAATCGATGAACGCCAGGCGCGCCTCGAGCTTCATGCCGCCAAGAGCGACCTGATGAATGCTCTGGCCACGGTTCTGCCCGAGATCAAGGTCGATTTCCCCGAGGAATTTCCTGTCTGGCAGGACTATTTCAACAGCTGCAATTTCAAAGAGTGTCTGCAACCCCTTCCCGAAGCGGCGAATCAGCGCATCAAACTCTATTTATCCCGTTTTAACGTCTACAAACTCTATTTTCAGGTGCAAAACCTGGAAATCGTGTTGGAAAAGCATCGCCTTGTCGCGCCTTTTGCCGGTGTGATCCGCAGCGCCGATTTGCGTGAGGGTTCCACGGTGCGTCCCGGAACGCGTCTGGGCGAGATCATCAATCTGGAAAAAATGGAGATCGAGCTCCCCGTCCCGGCCATGGACGCGCAATGGATCGATCGGGAAAAACCGGTGCGGTTTACCTCGAGTGAAATAGCGGGTGAATGGAGCGGCCGCATCGACCGCATCGGCAAGAGCATCGACGAGCGTACCCAGACTCTGCCGCTCTTTTTGCGCATCGCCGGCAAAGGCCACTCGGAACTCTATGACGGTGTTTTTTTGCGTGCGGTCATTCCCGGCAAATTCATCGCAGACGCCGTTTCTATTCCGCGTCAGTCGTTGGTTGGCGATCGCAGCGTCTATCTTGTTCGCAACGGCAGGCTCGTTTTGCAAGAGGTGGAGGTTGCCCGGCTAGAAACGGATCGAGTGATCATCAGCGGCAATCTCGCCGCCGGTGACACCCTGGTAATGGAAATCCTGCAAGGTGTGAGCGACGGTTTGCCGGTTCAAGCCTATTTTGCCGATTCGCAGCAACAGGGGGTGAAAGAATGACACGGCTGGTTGCCTTTTTCGTTCGCAACAAGGTTTGGACGAATGTGATGATGTTCAGCGTTTTTGGTTTTGGTTTGATCGCGTTGAGCCAGATGCGCTATTCTTTTTTTCCCGAAATCAAGCCCAGCTTGTTGACTATTCAGGTGGTTTTTCCAGGTGCTTCTCCCGAAGAGGTGGAGGAGGGGGTGGTTGTCAAGATCGAGGAAGAGATCGACGGCATCTCTGGAATCGAACGCGTCACCTCGGTTTCGCGCGAAAACCTCGGTTCAGTCACCATCGAGATCACCAAAAATGCGAACATGGAAAAAGTTTTATCCGATGTGCGCAACGCGGTGGACCGCATCGGCTCTTTCCCGATCGGTATCGAAAAACCGGTGATTTTTGAGCAACAGTTTCGCACCCGTTCCTTGTCCGTCGTTCTCTATGGCGCCGCTGATCTCTATAATTTAAAGCACATCGCCGACAATCTGCGCGAGGATTTGATCGCCACGCCAGAGATCTCTCAGGTATCGATAGCCGGTTTGCCCAATCTCGAGTTTTCCATCGAGGTCTCCGAGTCGGACCTGCGCAAATATCGCCTGACCTTTGACGAGATCGCAGGGGCTGTGGCGTCGGCGAATATTAATCTTTCCGGCGGCAAGCTGGAAACTGCAGCGGAAGAAATTCTCATTCGCGCCTATGGCCGTCGCTATCTGGCGGAGGAATTGCAAAATGTGCCGGTGCGGGGCAATCCCGATGGCACGGTGATCTATCTCAAAGAAGTGGCGCGCGTCGTCGAGCAGTGGGAAGATGTGCCCAACAAGATCCATTACAACGGCCGGCCGGCAGTCGTGCTCAATATCGATCAGACCGAGCAGGAGGATATTCTGGCGATCGCCGACCGGGCCAAGGGGATTGTCGCCCGTTTTAACGACCGTGGTGAATCCGTGCAGGCCCGCATCCTCGACGACCGCACCATCCCCTTGCGTCAGCGCATCGGTTTGCTGGTCAAAAACGGACTCTTTGGCTTGCTGCTGGTCATCATCACTCTCGGATTTTTTCTCAATCTGCGACTCTCTTATTGGGTCTCGGTGGGCATCCCCTTTTCCTTTGCCGGAATGTTTCTCGTCGCCAATCTCTCCGGTATCACCATCAATGTCATGTCCCTGTTTGGCATGATTCTCGTCGTCGGTATTCTGGTGGACGATGCCATCGTCGTGGCTGAAAACATCTATGTGCATTTCGAGCGCGGCAAGAGTGCAGTGCGCGCCGCAATCGACGGTGCTCGAGAGATGACCGCGCCGGTTTTCACTTCGGTGGCCACCACCATTCTCGCCTTTACCCCCTTTTTCTTTCTCGATGGCACTTTTGGCCGGTTTATCTGGCAGATGGCGCTGGTGGTGATCTCCGCTCTCTTCTTTTCCCTGGTCGAATCCTTTCTCATCCTGCCGGCGCATCTGGCTCATTCCCGCGGATTGCACCCGCATCAACAGGATTCGCGCCTGCGCAAGCGCATCGAGGGGGCAATCGCCTTTTTGACCCATCGCCTGTACGCTCCTTCGTTGCGCCGGGCCTTGCGGCACAAATGGGTGACCGTGGTTATGCCGGTCGCTCTGGTGATGGTGACGGTGGGGTTGGTGGGCGGCGGTTTCATCGGTCTCACCTTTTTTCCGTTTCTGGACGGTGACACACTGCCGATCAACGTCACCCTGGTGCCGGGCCGACAGGAGGCGGCCACCGATTCGGTGCTGGCACGCATCGAACGCGTGGCTGTCAGAGTGGGGGACGAGATGTCGG
>JAFGJN010000032.1 GCA_016929055.1 Candidatus Zhuqueibacterota bacterium | reverse complement strand
GAGGACGCGCTGGACGATGGTCTGGTCGGTGCACCAGAACCAGACGCCGAGCACTGGATAGCCGAGAACGATGGCCGGCCACGGAAAGGTGGGATCGTCGGCGTCGCGGAACAGCCGCCAATAATCGGACGGGATTTCCTGCAAAAGTCGATCGAGGCCGATCTTGTCAAAAGCGAGCCAAGTGAGCAGGGCTGATGCGACGATCATCAAAATGGATTGAAAACTGTCGGTGATGACCACAGCGGCCAGGCCACCGGCAATGGTAAAACTGGCGGCAATCGTTACCAGAAAGACCAGACAAAGCCACAGCGGCCAGCCGCTGATCTGGTTTAACAGCAATCCGCCGGCATACAGGGTGCCTCCGAGCCACAACACCACCGTGGTAAAAAGCGCATACCAGGAGAGAAAAGTGCGGCCGGCGCGGCCAAATCGGCGCTCGATGAATTCGGGCATGGTGCTGATGCGTGTCTGCAGATAGAGCGGCACAAAGACCATCGCCAGAAGCAGGAGAAAGAACCAGGCCAGCCACTCGAAATTGGCTGCCACCATACCCGAAGTGTAGGCCACCGAACAAGCCGCCAGCATCATCGAAGGCGAAATATTGGTGCCGAAAATCGACAGGCCGATGTTGGGCCAGGTCAAATCGCGGCCGGCGAGAAAGATGTCGCTTTTGCGGCGCCGGCGGTAACTGATGCCAAAACCAAGGCCAAGCAGTGCGATGATATAGGTGACGATGACGACGAGGTCGAGGGTCTGCAGCGATTGACGGATGTTCACGGCATTCTCCATTGGGGGCGATCATGTTTAAACGGCTATCTTTGTTTGCCATAGACCAGGCCGGGTTGGAGCATTTCCACCAGCGACAGGCCGGCAAATCCTGTGGCGGACATGGATAGAGCCGCCCAGGTCTGCAGGTTGTGGCTGCCCCAGGGCAGGTCGGCGTCCTTGACCATCACGCCGATACGCCGGGCGAAATCGTTGGTGCATAAAAATCGTTTGGTCAGAGCGGCGGCACGATCAACTGCGGGATCGGGATTCTGCTGTTGCACCGCGAGCACTGCCAGGGGAATCCCCGCGGTCTTGGAATTGTCCCAGGCATCCTGCAGCGGCCACCAGGGCCGGTCCCCCATTACCGCCAGCAATCCTTTTTCGCCGCGCACATACCAATCCAGGACGGTTTCGATTTTTTCTTTCAGCTCGGTGTTCTGACCATGGTGATAGACCGTCATCACCCCTTCGATATAATAGAATGCCGCGCCAAAGTGGAGGATCGGTTGGTCATAGATGCGTTCCACCTGCTCGCCATGATGGGCATAACCAATGGGCCGGCCGTCCCGGTTCCAATTGTCAGTGAGAAACCGGGCGGCGCGCTCTGCCACTCGAAGGAATTCATCGTCACCTGTCAGGGAATAGAGTACGGCAAAGTTGGCCGCCTGCAAGGCGGTGGCGACGCCATAAACCTCGGTCTGTGCCACCCCGCTTTCCATGCCATTGGTGAATCCGCCCGACTCGAGTTGCCACTGCATGGCCCAGTCGCGGCAAAAATGTTCCAATGCAGCGATGTAGCGCTGTTTGCGGATCTTGTCCACATAAGAACAGGCGAGTCCCAGTGTGATGGCCGTGCTGCCGATATCGGCCATGTTCATCCAATGGTAGGTCATAATGCTGTCGATTTCGGCCTGGGTCAAGTGTTCGGTTGGTTTGTTTCGGTAGGTTTGATGCCAGGCGCCGTTGGGCAATTGTTCCGATACAAACCGGTCGAGAATCAGTTCGGCCGCCTCGAGGTAGCGCGGTTGGTCCAGCAACTGCGAAGCGGCGAGCAGGGTGCGCAGAGGATAAGCAGACGTATACCACCAGAACATCGTTGTGGTTTCCCCGGGCTCGAAATCCCCGAGGAATCCGTTTTCCAGGCGATGGTCGAGGATCCAATCGCACAATTCCTGCAGACGTTGCCGGACGTCGGTCTCTCCGTGGCGAAACACCGTGTCGGTATCCGGCAAGATATCCGGGGGAGCGCTGGGAAACATCGGCCGCAAGGCGGTGTGCGGTTCTGCGCGCAAAACCAGGGCGTTACAGAGAAAGGATTGGCCGGGATCGGCTTGAAAGCGCAAACGCAGACGGCCGTCGCTGGCCCGAGCGCTGAAATCGATGTGAACCGTATCGCCGCGGGCGATAGTCATCGATTCGCTTACCAGGGAGTCCTGGGCCCAGATCGAAAAAGGTCCGTGCGCTTGTTGGGGATCGTGACAGATCAGCTCGACGTCGACCGGACCGTTGTCGAGGCCGACCCAGAATTCGGCTTCATCGAGCTCAACGAAATCGCGCAGAAGCGGATCGGGAAACCCGATGCGAGCGACTTCTCGCACGTTGTGAGTCCAGACATAGCGCGGACTGTGATAGACGCGTGATACCGGCGTATAGCCGACAGCCGTCTGCTGAAAGGCGCCGCCGAAATCGAAACAGGCGATGACGTCGCGGGAAAGGGCGAGAGACGGAATGGCCAAAGCCGCGAGCAACAAAAGCGAACAGGATCGTTTCATGGCAGGACTCCGAGACAAGAGAATTGAATGGATTTTTAATGTTGAAAAAAAATCACACAATGTCAACAAAATTGCATGCCATTGACGATTGCAAATGGCGCTGCCTGCAAGGCGTGAGGCGCAGAGCCCCTCGACTGCAGAAAAATTTTGACCGCCACGGGTTTCGGTCCTGAAAGGATATGCGGAAAGTTTTGTCTGGCGGTCAGCTGAGATTTGTTTCACGCTGCCTATAGGTTTTAATGGCCTCTGTAATTTGGTCGACCGTAAGAAAAGTCAAGCCCGCAATCTCTTGCAGCGGGGTTTTTTCCAGATAGAGACGATAGGCGAGGTGTGCCATGGATTCGCCGATCTCGACAATGTTCTGGTCGTCATCGAAAAACCTCATGACCCTTTGCCTCCAAGGTTGCTCGCGGATTCTGTGCACAAAGGCGAAATGGTTGTCCAGCAGTTCTTTTTCGATACTTTCCAGTTGATCATCCTCGAAATAGAGTTCGAAATGGTTCGAGCCGATGTGGATTGGTCGGCCATCGATCAGCTGCTGAAAGTGACTTTTTTGATGAAGAGCGAATCCGCCTTCAAAGAGAAGGTTTTCTCCATAGTCCGCCACAACTTTCTGCCTCAAAAATTTTTCATATAAAAGTCTCGATCGATTGACATCGCTTACCACCACCAGGGCACAGATGTATTTCATGGGAAATTTCTCCTTCTGTCTTTTGGCGCCCCCCTTTTTTAGAGTTATCCGCGCCGCAGCGAAGCTGTCGGGGCTGAACGGTCATGCCGCCCCGGCGTCTGGTATTCGGCAAAGGCCGAGTAAAGCGCGATGACGTTGGCCAGAGGTGTCTCGGGCATGATGGAGTGGCTGGTTCCGCCAATATAGCCGCCATTGAATTTTCCGAACAGCTCGACCAGTTCATGCACCTCCCGTTTCACTTCTTCCGGTGTGCCGTTGACCAGAGTACCCTGGACATCGACGCCGCCGTTGAAACAGACCTTGCCGCCGAATTGCCTGGACAGCCATTTTACATTCATCGCCTGAGGCTGCACCGGATTGAGGACGTTCAGACCAATGTCGATCAGGTCGGGCAGGATGGCGGTAATGTTACCGCACAGATGCATCCAGACGTGGGCGTTGCCGTTTCGGACGCGATCGAACAGAGCCTGGTAGGCAGGCTTGTAGAAACGGCGCCAATCGTCGGGATTCATGAGCAATCCTCTCTGGCTACCCCAGTCGTCGGAAAAAAACACGGCATGAACACCTCGATTGAGCCAATGATCGATGATGGCAAGGTTGTAGTCGACGATGCGGTCGCGCAAGCGACAAAAGTCGCGTTCGTAGACATAGGGATCCATCAGCATGTTTTCAAAACCTCGTAGCATCCACAGACGTTCAAAGAGTGTGAACCAGACAACCGACCGAAGATAACGCTCTCGTCGGTTTTTCAATTGATCGTCCGCTGCAACGAACCGGCCGGGCAAATAGGGATCCGGAAATGCATAGGTCTCCAGTCCTTCATAGCCCTGGCTCAGCGGATAGCTTTCCGTTTTTGCACCGTGTCCGTCATCCGTCCATCCGGTTCCCCATTCATCGCTCCAGCGTTTTAAACCGTCCTGACACAGAGGTTCTGTTGCATTGCGCGCCGCATCGATCCAGGGGAGCAAATCATCAGGAAACTGCGAGATCAATTCACGGATCGAACGATGTTTGTTTTCATCTTTTTCGCACAGCCATTCCAAATTCACTTCCAGAGTACACGGCAGATAAGCCGGCCCTTTAAAATCGATCGCTCGCTGGTAATTTTCGATTCCAGTCATTGCTTGTTCTCTCCATTCCAACTTTTTTGTATTCGCTGGTGCGTTCGAATTAGGGGAAACGTCGGATATCTTTAAAGCTAAAGGTCCATTCAGGGGTTACAATCGTGCCCTGCCTGCGAGCGGTATACCAGGCGGAGAAGTTGTTCGCGGGGTTGGTGAGAATATGGATGTCTTGAGCCGGCATATAACTTTGCAGCAGAAGAAAAACCCTTTCGCCCTGTTCATTCTCGGCCACATCTGCGACCAAAACGGCATGGCCGGGAAAACCGCCCTGGATGAATACATCTCCCGGCAGCAGGCTGTCCGGATTGGTTACGACTTGCAACTCTCGAGCAAGGGAATAAGAACCTGCATAGATAAAAACCCGATCCAGATAGCGCCGGAACGAAGCATAAGACGAATCGGCTTTGCAGCTCGAAATCCAGGATACATCACTTCCTTTAACCACGGGTCGTAAACCAGCCCGCCAGTCCGGCCAGCGTGCGGCGTGTCCGCTGGTAAAGTTAAAGGCAATACGATCGCTAAATCCTGCTGACCAAAGGTACTCGGCGCGGAGCCGAATGATTGCGTCTGCGCACTGCTGCAAATCTCTCGATCCGACATCGATGTCGACGACGGCAAAAACGGCGTCCTGACGCGTTTTCAGCCGTCCATCGAATAATCGAACCGGCGTCTCCTGTGGTCTCAGAGGAAGGCCGCGCAGCCACGCCGCAAAAGAGCCCTGGGAAACCGCAAGACGCCGATACCCCGGCGGCGGGGCAATGCGATCGTGCAGGTATTCGCCATTTTGTTGTTCGGCAAGCCAGGTATAGCCGGATTCCCCGAACAGGTTCGATACGATTGCAAGGGTTAGGGCTGATAAAACAAGAACGATCTGACTCTGCATCGGTTTACCTCTTTCGAGATATGGGTTTTGGTTGCCAAAACGGAAAGTACTGGTTCCAAAGCGCAAAAAGGTTTTTGTTTTGGTTTGAATTCTGCTATCATTATATAGGAACGAAGCTATCGTTTGGTGTAGAT
The DNA here is from genome assembly GCA_016929055.1 of Candidatus Zhuqueibacterota bacterium. GTDB lineage: Bacteria > Zhuqueibacterota > Zhuqueibacteria > Residuimicrobiales > Oceaniaggregativiventaceae > Sulfursilanivivens. Next base: position 1,184 of record JAFGJN010000032.1, on the reverse strand, counting down.
GTCAACATGAATTCAATTGCCGGCAACTGTCCGTAAAAACGCCGAGAACGGATTCGTGCGATGCACTTTTCTGTCGAGGTAACCTGTATCGACCATGAGGAAAATCTTGTCGTGTTCCGCAATAAAATCTGTCAGTTTTTCTATTGAGGAGCGTCAATGGATAAAATACAGGCTTTTGTCAACACTGTCAAAGTAATTTTCAGTACACCTGTTTTTTCTGCTGGAAACGCCACCTTCACCATCTGGACACTGGTTTACCTGGTTCTGCTATTTTTTCTGCTCCAAACAATTACGTCAAGAGTGATCAAGCTTGTAGTATACAAAGTCTTTGTTAAAAGCAAGGTCGAGATCGGCGTGCGCCTGGCGATCGGTTCAATCATCAAATATGCGATTTTAACCATCGGATCGATCGTTATTTTGCAGACCGTAGGCATCAATCTCAGCAGCTTGACCATTCTCTTTGGCGCATTGGGTGTCGGTGTCGGATTCGGTCTTCAAAATATAACAAATAATTTTGTAAGTGGCCTGATCATTCTTTTTGAACGCCCGATTAAAGTGGGTGACCGCATAGAAGTGGGGGGCGTTTCAGGCGATGTTGTCAGAGTTTCCATGCGCGCAACGACGATTATCACCAACGACAATATTTCCATCATCGTTCCGAATTCGGAATTCATTTCGTCAACGGTGATCAATTGGAGCCATCACGATCGAAACATCCGATTCAATTTCAAGGTCGGTGTGTCGTACAAAGAAGATCCCGAGAAAATAAAAGATCTTCTTTTGCAGGTTGCAAACGAAAATCCGGGTGTACAAAAATTTCCTGCTCCTGATGTTTTGTTCGATGAATACAGCGATAGCGCTTTGATTTTCAATCTCAGAGTGTGGACGAGCGCTTATATCGACAAACCGGGCGTGTTAAAGAGCCAACTCTATTATGAAATATTCAATCGCTTCAAAGAGGCGGGTGTCGAGATTCCCTTCCCTCAAAGGGACGTTTATATCAAACAAATGCCGGCAAGCACTGCATAATCTATAATAATTCCTTATTGACCCACAAACAACATCGACCGAACGTCGATTGATAGACTCTATCACTGGTGTCGCAATCGGGGGCACCACAATACCTAAATTTTCATAAAATCAGCGACCACTGGTGTCCGGTCGTTCGACCGGACACCAGTGAT
>JAFGJN010000279.1 GCA_016929055.1 Candidatus Zhuqueibacterota bacterium | reverse complement strand
GTCATCTCGCGGGCGACAAAATCGAGCGTCTCGGTCACCACACGGTGGAAAGCTGTTTGGCCGGTGACCTGCCAGGCGTGCAAGTAAGCGCGCGCCAGCTGGGCATTGTCGTAGAGCATCTTTTCAAAATGCGGCACGCGCCAAAAGTTGTCGGTGGAATACCGGGCAAAACCACCGCCCACCACGTCGTACAGGCCGCCGCGCGCCATGCTGTGCAGTGCATGGACAGCCGGTTCCAGGGCCTGGGGATTGCCCGCGCAGTGCCGCTGAAGGAGAAATTCGATTGTCATCGGCTGGGGGAACTTGGGCGCGCTGCCCCAACCGCCAGATTTCAAATCGGTGGTCCGGCGCAGGGTTTCGACAGCCTGATCGAGCTGTTGCGGGCCGAGCACCACTTGGCCGCGGCTGATCGGGGTCTGCTGTTGATGAATATGGGCTACCAATTGAGCCGCAGAAGAAACTGCCTTTTCGCGCTCTTTTTGCCAGATGGTCGCCAGCGCCTCCAGCACTTCCCGGAACGAGGGCATACTGTAGCGCCGCACTGGCGGAAAGTAGGTGCCAGCATAGAAGGGCTGCAAGTCGGGCGTAAGAAAGACCGACATCGGCCAGCCACCAGAACCGGTAAGGGCTACAGTGGCGCTCATGTAGAGGCTGTCCAGGTCGGGGCGTTCCTCGCGATCGACTTTGATGCTGACGAAATGGCTGTTCAGCAAGTCGGCCGTTTTCGAATCCTCGAACGATTCATGCGCCATAACATGGCACCAGTGACCGGCCGCATAGCCGATGCTGAGAAAGATCGGTTTGTCCTCTTTTTTGGCTTTGTCGATCGCCTGCGCTCCCCAGGGAAACCAGTCAACGGGATTGTGGGCGTGTTGAAGCAAGTAGGGAGAGGTTTCATGAAGGAGGTGATTGGGCATTTTACACCTTTTAAAAGTGACTGACGGCCAGCCTCACGATGAGTGGCTCGTGGCGCTGCCGGTTCTATTGCTTCGCCTATGGCCTATTGAGCGTTTCAAAGCCTGTCGCATTCGACCAGGCGGTGTCTTGGGTAAATATTTGCTTGCGCTGCCACAAAACTCACCATGAGCCATCACCGGGCAGGGTACGGCTTTGCAAATCTTCTGCCCAAAGCCCCGGAGCTTATAAACTATTCTTTACTGCCCCTCATTTGGTGGCTTAAAAGCCGTGGTTTTCGAAATTGTTTTGAATGTTCAGTCTGTTTCAGCGCTCATCTGTTTATACAAACGCTCTGTATCTTTGCGCCGGCACAACTCGGTGCCGGGTGTCATCACTGCCGCTGCTCCCGCTGCGATGCCAAATTTAACCGATTCCAGCAAAGAACGGCCACGACCCAGACTCAAGACCATTCCCGCTACCATGCTGTCACCGGCTCCCACTTTGCTCTGGATCGGCACCGTAGGTGCGCGCAGATGCAGGCTCTCGTTTTTGGACACCATAAAAGCGCCCCCCGCACCCAGGGAAATGACCACGACCTCACTTTTCCTGTCACGGAGCATCTTTTCTGCATGCATTTTCATTTGAGTTTCGCCTTTAATTTTGCACCCGACCAAGTGCTCGAGTTCGCGCATATTGGGCTTGACCATAAAAACGCCGGCCTTTACGGCTTGCCGCAACGGCTCGCCGCTGGTATCCACGATGACCTTGCTGCCGAGCTTTCTCCCCAGCTCAGCGACACGCCCATAAAAATCCACAGGAGCGCCCGGTGGCAGACTACCGCTGGCAACGATGTACTCTGGAGTGGGATTGATCTCTCCAAGCTTTTTTAAGAATATTTCGCATTCTTCCAGGCTCACTTCTGGTCCCGGCATGACAAACCGATACTGGTTGTCGCTGGTTTCTTCGAAGACAGTCAAGTTCTCGCGGGTCAGGCCAGAGAGTGCAACAGTGGAATGGTAAATGCCATTTTCATCGAGCACAGTTTTCAGCCATTCTCCATTTACTCCACCAGCTGTTACGAGCGCCAGAGATTCTCCGCCCAATTTTTTGATAGCGCGCGAAACATTGAGGCCGCCTCCTCCCGGTTCATGATGCGGACGGGTGCAGCGCAATTTATGGTCGGGTACGACTTGTTTTACGTTGGTGTTGCTGTCGATGGTCGGGTTCAGGGTGAGGGTGACGATTTTCACAATCGAACCTCAATCATTTTTCTATGAGGGTTCCTGGGGAGTCTCTTTCCTCAAAGCCTCAAAGCCGGAAACAACGTCGAGAAGCTCTGCGGTAATGGCGCTTTGGCGCTGATGATTGTGCTGTGAGCGCAGTTCGCTGAGGCGTTCTTTGATGTTCTTTTCTGCTGCCTGCATCGCCGCCAAACGGCTGGCGTTTTCACTGGCCATGGATTCTGCATAGGCCCGATACAACGAGACAAAAAAATAGTGGCGAATCAAAGCCGCAAACAAATCGCTAAAAGTCATGGTATATTGTGGAAGGAGTCGTGTCGGCCACTCTTTTGCTTGCAATTGATACAGCCACTCGGAATCGAGTGGCAACAGCCGGAATTTGTAGGGCTCATAGGATGATCCCGAAAGCTTTTTGTTGTAAAAGAGCAGGATCTGTTCGATTCCCCGTTCGTCGCGCCACTTTTCGATCAGCAAAGCAAGCTTCTGCACACGAGAGGTGATTTCACCGATGGAGCCGGGCAGAGAGAGGTTCTCATGCACGCGCAATCCGGCGTCTTGAATCGGCGGCATTACGCGCAGTCCGATGGTGAGGATGTTGCTGTTCTTGGGATCAGTCTGTATTTTATTTATTTCATTGATCGCAAAGGCAGCGATTCGATCATTGAACTGGCCGCACATGCCCTGATCCGTACCAAATACAATCGCGCCCAGGAGTGGTTTTGTCGCTTTGGCGAACAGCAAAGAGGTTCTGTTTCGCAGCACGATTTGCAATCCCAACTCGATCGTGCGGTTGTATTCCTGCAGGGACTCCACAGCCGCTTCATATTGGTGAATGTTGACTGCGGCCATGGCCTTCATGGTCTTGACCACCGAAAACAAATCTGTGGCGCTTTCCAGCTTGTTTTGGATCGACTCAAGTGTCTGCATGGCGCTAAATTTGGTTATTCTGTTCTTGTTGCTGTTCGGATGGTGTCCTCTTGCTTTCCTCGAGAGCCTCTCTTGCGACCTCGATTATTTTTTCGCGCTCTGCGTTTTCGAGTTTATTGCCCTGTAAAATCTTTTCGCATAGCTCGGGCAATTGCTCCGTCACCGTTTGCCGGATTTTCTGTGCCCTATTCGAAATCTCATCAAGGGGGATTTCATCAAAAAGTCCGGTGTTAACAGCCATGAGCACAGCGATCTGTTCAGGTACGGGTAGGGGTTGGTATTGCGGCTGCTTTAAGATTTCGCGCACGCGTCGGCCTCTCTCAAGCGTCTTGCGCGTCTTTTCATCGAGTCGAGTGCTAAAGCGGGCAAATGTTTCCAACTCTTCAAATTGCGAGTAGGAGAGCCGCAGATCGCCGGCGATTTCCCGATAGGCCGGCAGTTGAGTTTTGCCGCCTACTCGTGACACCGATTCTCCAACATCCACAGCCGGCAAGATCCCTTTGCGAAAGAGTTCCGGTGAAAGATAGATTTGGCCGTCGGTGATGGAAATCAGATTTGTTGGAATATAGGCTGAAATGTTTTGCGCCTGGGTTTCGACAATGGGCAGCGCAGTGAGAGAACCGCCGCCGTTCTCTTTGCTGAGATGCGTCGCACGTTCCAACAAACGAGAATGGATGTAGAAAATATCACCGGGATAGGCTTCTCGCGCCGGGGGGCGTCGCAGCAACAATGACAACTCGCGATAGCTGCGCGCATGGTGGGTCAGGTCATCGTAAACGATCAAGACGTCCTGCCCCTGATCCATGAAATATTCCGCCATGCTGGTGGCGGCGTAGGGCGCCACAAATTGCAGGCCGGGGGGATTCTCGCCATTGGTGACAACCAGGATGCAATGATCCAGTGCGTCCTGCTCACGCAGGTTCGCGATGAGTTTGGCAACATCCGAGCTTTTCTGGCCGATGGCGCAATAGACGCACAAAACGTTCTTGTCCCGTTGATTGATTATGGTGTCCAGGGCGATAGCAGTCTTGCCGGTCTGTCGATCGCCGAGAATCAACTCGCGTTGCCCGCGCCCAATGGGAATCACCGCGTCCACCACTTTGAGACCTGTTTGCAGCGGCACCTCGACCGGTGCTCGGTCCATGATCGCCGGCGCTTCCCGCTCGATCGGACGGCGCTCGGCGGCGTGCACTCTGCCCCGGTCGTCCAGCGGTCGTCCCAAGGGATCGACGATTCGGCCGAGCAGAGCTTCTCCGACAGGCACATCAATGACTTGCCCGCTGCGCCGCACCTCGCTTCCCATCGCAATCTTCTTGCCGGAATCGAGGAGGATGGCGCCGACTTGCCGCTGGTCCAGGTCAAAGGCGATGCCGAGCTTATGGCCGCTAAAGTGCAGCAGCTCGTCTGATTTCACGTTCGGCAGTCCTGTGATTCGAACGATGCCTTCTCCGGCGTAACTTACGGTACCCACTTCCTGGGTTTTGAGCCCGTGTTTGTACGCCTTTCGAGCCTGTCCCACAGAAGCGAATGTCTCATCGAGAAGGGTTTGCAGCCGGGACGTTTCGTTTTGCATATCAGTTTTTGCCATTTCAGAGTCGATGAATGATATTTGACATTTTGATATTCCCTAATTCGTTCCTCGCTTTTTTTCCGAGGCTTTGCTGTTCTTGTCTGCTTTCCCAGACGATGAATCTTCTTTTGCGATCTCTTGTTTTAAAACCTCGGAAATCCTTTCCTCCACATTTTGCAAATAGCCGCCAACACTCCAGGAAAGTTTCCGTCCATTCGCACGCATTTCTATACCGCAGATTAAATCCTCAGAGCTATCGAACTGTACCTCATGGTTCTTTTTGATCAGCTCTGCAAGCGCCTGCTTGATCGCCTGGCGTTGTTCATCAATGATTTCAAAGCTGCTGCGAATCATCACCGGCTCGTCGGAATCCGCGACGACACTCATGATCTCGTCGCGCTCATCGTCACCCAGTTCCTGCAGGCGCTCAATGAACACGTGAATGATGCGATGCTCCAAATCCTCATTTGCCAGATCCTGTAAAAGCTCTCGAGATAGGGCGTAGACTTGCCGCCCCAGGCTTTGGCGCAGCTCCTGCATAAACGCCTTTTGTTCCTGTTGCAGCGCTTCCCGCCATTGCGCTTGTTGTTGTTCGATCTCTGCTCTGGCCTGTTGCACCAGTTGTTTGCGTTCGGCCTCCGCCTCTTCCTCGGCCTTTTTTAGACGTTCCTGCCGCTGACTATCCAAATCCCTTGACTTTTCTTCAAAGCGATCCTTTTCATCCTCCGCCTGTTTGCGGCTTTCCTCGGCCTCCTGCAAGCGTTCGGAGATCCTTTTTTCCCGCTTGTCCATGACGGTAATGATGCGGTCGTACAGAAAACGCTTGAGCAAGACGACGATGATCAGGAAATTGACGACCTGCGCGATGAAGGTAAACCAGTCCATCTGCATGATTTACCCCCCGGCCTGCTGTACAACATGATTCCAGAAAGGATTGGCAAAAATCAAAATGATGGAAATCACAAAGCAGTAAATGGCCGTGGATTCAACCATGGCTAAGCCGACAAAAAGGGTGCGGGTAATGGTGTTGGATTCATCGGGCTGCTGCGCAATGGCATTCAAGGCTTTGGCCAGAGCCATCCCCTCACCAATTGCTGGCCCGATCGAACCGATGGCAATGGTCAATCCGGCGATAATAATGGAATACTGACCGATAATTGTGACCTGTTCCATTTATTGATTCTCCTCGTCTTTGTGATTTTCGCCTTTTTGTTGGGCACTTGCGCCAGAGGCGATATAGACCAATGCGAGCATGGCAAAAATATAGGCCTGAATTTGACCGATCAACAAGCCCAAGAGCTGCATCACGATGGGCAAGAATAACGGCGTCACAGAGAGCAGAATGGCCACGATCAATGTTCCGCTCATGATATTTCCAAAGAGTCTGACTGCCAGGGACAGGGTTCGCGACAATTCGCCGATGATATGAAAGGGCAGCATGAATACGGTGGGCTGGAGGTAACGGTTGAAATAGCCCTTCAGCCCGCTCTGCATAATGCCGTAAAGGGGTACGGCAAAAAAGACACAGACGGCCAATGCCGCGGTGGTATTGATTGAACCCGTGGGGGGATTAAATCCAGGAACAAGACCGAGAAGGTTGGCCAATGAAATAAACAAAAACAATGTACCGATAAAGGGCAGATACTGGTCTGGCTGTTGATGAACCACTTCTTTTATCTGGCTTCTCGTGTACTCCACAATGGATTCGAGCAGATTTTGCCAACGCTGCATTTCCGGTTTGACGGAGAGATTGCGTGTCACCAGCCATGAAATGATTACCAGCAATGCCATCACCACCCATGAGAACAGGATGGTCGCACTCAGTTTGATCGCTCCCCATTGCCAATAGATAATGCTGTCGGGACTGATGTCCATTTATTCCATCACTCCTTCATTTGCCGATTTTATAAGTTGTTTGGGCCGCCAGCGCCGCACCAACACCAGTCGCAGCAACAGAAAACCCAGCAGGCAGGCCAAAAGATTTTGCCAGTGGCCGTCTTTGACAATGAGATAAAAAACCCAAAGCAGCACACCCATACGCCCCAGAAAACTGGCAAACACCAAAAGACCGGGATGCCGCGTATGGGTGAGAGAGCGCACGGTCAACCACAAGGTGCCAAAGAAAAAGAATCCGAGAACGAGGCCCAAGATAAACGAGAATGCGAGCTGGTGAACATTCATTCCGCTTTCCTTGCTGTTGACTGTGAATCGTCTTGCAAAAGCCCGTACATCTAAAACGGGGCGCCAATAGGGGTTTCACCGGAGAAACGAGTAGCTGCCCAATAATCGCGCGGTATGACTAAATGAGAACGGTAAAGGCATTTCACGACTCGTCATGACGGCTTTCCCTTTTTACCCAGTACCAGCCATTGAAACAGCCAACAACAATGCCAACAAACAGAAACGTCAGCGTCCAGGAGATTCGTCCCGGCCAAGTTGCATCGAGCCAAATTCCAATGGCAAGAAAAATCAATGTGGGCAGGGTCACTGCCCAGCCGACCAGGCCAAACATGCCGAGCCCAAACCAGACCGTGTCGTTTTTCTTATCTTCCAGTGCCCGTTGCTTGCGTTTTTCTTTGGAACCGACTTGTGCACTGAATTTTTTTTGCGGTTGGTTTTGTTGTTCTGAATCATTGGTTATCATTTTCGCTGGTGCCACTCCTTATTCCTGTTCGATGAAACGCCGAATAAACCCAGCTTCGAGTCGGGCGAGAGCCGAGCGCGATTCTTTCTCATGTTCATCCAGCACCTTGAACTCCTGTTCGAGTCTTTCCTGCAGCTCGCCCAGGTTTGCGCCGCTCAAGGCATTGCTGACAGACACCAGAACTTCCGAACCGCACTTAACCAAAATCCCTTCATCAACGGCCAGAAATTTCTCCTCTCCATTTGCGGTGACAAAAGAGAGAATGCCAGGCACCAGCGCGGCGGTCAAGTCGATATGGCGCGGCAGCAGTCCAAATGCGCCGTTTTCGGCTTCGGCGACAACTTTTTGAACATCCTCTGTTAATAGGACTTTTCTTGGCAGCAGGACTTTCAATTTCATGATTTCTCAGCCTCATCGATTTTTCCGATCATGTAAAGCGCATCTTCCGGATAGTCAGCAAACTCGTCAGCGAGAATTTTTTCACTGCCAGTAAGCGCTTCCTCGAGATCGACCATTTTCCCATCCTTGCCGGTGAACGCCTTGGTTACAAAAAACGGCTGGGTCAAAAATCGTTCCAGCCGGCGAGCACGGTACACGGTGCGCTGGTCATCACGCGAGAGCTCCTCCATTCCCAGCATGGCGATGATGTCTTTCAATTCTTCGTATTCGGCCAACGTTTGTCTGATTTGCTGGGCGATGCGATAATGGCGTTCCCCGACGATATGCGGTGCCAGCATTTTTGAAGTCGATTGCAAAGGATCGATGGCTGGATAGAACCCCTGACTGGCTCTTTTGCGCGAAAGGACGATAGAGGCGGATAAATGCGAAAAAGTATGCACAGCTGCTGGATCGGTAAAGTCGTCAGCCGGAACATATACCGCTTGAATAGAAGTGATCGAGCCGCTGCGGGTATTGCAGATACGTTCCTCCAATTGGGCGAGCTCCGTTGCCAGGGTGGGTTGATAGCCCACTCGAGAGGGCAGCCGTCCCAGAAGACCCGAAACTTCTGCTCCGGCTTGAATAAAGCGAAAAATGTTGTCTATGAGCAAAAGAACGTCTTGTTTGGCATCATCGCGAAAATATTCCGCCATGGTCAGGGCCGCGTGGCCGACACGAAATCGCGCTCCCGGCTGTTCGTTCATTTGGCCGAAAATCAAAACTGTATTTTCAAGCACGCCGGATTCCTGCACCTCCCGATAAAGCTCTTCTGCCTCGCGAACACGCTCGCCAATGCCGCAAAAGATGCTTACCCCTTCGTATTGCCCCACCATGTTGTGAATCATTTCCATAATCAGCACTGTCTTGCCGACCCCGGCGCCGCCGAAAAGTCCGGCTTTGCCGCCGCGCTCCAGTGGCGACAAGACGTCGATCGCCTTTATGCCGGTAGTAAAGATTTCCGACGTGGTGGCTCGTTCCGCCACCGGAACGGGCTTTCGGTGGATGCTTCGTTTGTCATTGGCTCGCAAAGCCTCTTTGCGATCGATGGTTTCCCCAAAGACATTGAACATTCTGCCGAGTATCTCTTTGCCGATCGGAACTTGCAGATAACGCTGCGTATCGATGATCGTTGCGCCACGCGCCAATCCCTGCGTCGGTGATAAAGCGATGCCGCGGACCGTGTGCGCGTCCAGCAAAGTCATCACTTCGATTTGAATGTTGCCGTCATCGCCGGCCTGCAGCAGATTGTTAAGCATAGGCAGCCGGTGCGGAAAATGAGCGTCGATAACACTGCCTCGCACTGAAACCACAGTACCGGCGTTCTCTTGATTGGATTGATTCTTGTTGTTCATATTTGTGGTTTCAACCTTATCAATCAAGTTTTGACTGCTGACCGATTTGCCCCTGGGCTATTCACGCATGTTTACCGCAATTGAGCAGGGTACTCTATATGGTACAAATTATTACTATCAATGTAAAATCAAAAATCATTCTTTTCAAAAATAGCAAAGGTTTTTATGAACAGCAGGTCAGCTCCGCTCTTTTACCGTTTGGCAAGTTTCTTTTTACCGTTTGACTAAACCTGCTACGATAATCTACCGGATTTGGTGCGAAGCACCGAATCCGGCTCCTCATCTTTAATCTCTTGCAGGCGCTGCCGCGCTTTTTTCAATGAATAACGCTTGTTTCCGATCTTTTTCCAGGGATCGCTTTTTTGTCCCAATCGTCTGAAAATGTTTTTTATGGTAAAGCTCTGAGCATGCAGTTTTTGATCGGATAGCTCATTCCAATCCAAAGGTGTAGCGATGGGTGCGTAGGGTTTCGGCCTGAGCGAATAAGCTGCAACTGCGGTTTGGCCATAAGCATTGCGCGCAGTATCGAGAAAGAGCCGGTTCCCGCGTTTATCCTTGCGCACTTGCGTGGTCAGGCGATTGGGATACTGGTTCTCCACGGATCTTGCGACGAGCTGGGCAAAGGAGCGCACCTCATCGAAATTCGACTTGCTATCCAACGGCACCACCACATGAACACCACGCGATCCTGTAGTCATAACAAACGACGGTAGCTCTAGTCTGCCGGACAAGAATTCATGCAGGGCCTTGGCGGCAAATCGCACGGGTTCAAAATCCTTATCTGGTGGTGGGTCGAGATCGAAAATCAAGCGATCGGGATAATCCAATTTGTCCCGCCGGCTCAGCCACACATGCGGCGTGACGCAACCCTGGTTGCAGAGATAGACCAGCGTGGCGGTGTTGTTGCACAGAACGTGCTCGACTGTACCGCCTTCTTTTTTTTCGATCTCAATCCGTTGAATCCATTCTGGAAAATAGTCTCCGGCTTGATGCTGATAGAATCCCTTGCCGGTGATGCCATCAGGAAAGCGCTGCAGGGTGATCGGCCGATCTTTTAAATGGAGAAGCATACGATCGGCGATTTTTTGGTAATATTCGATGGCCTCTCCTTTGGTGATCCCCGCATCAGGAAATAAGAGTTTGTCTTCATTGGATAACTCGACTGTGATTTTGCCAAACCTTAACAGGCTCATGGTTACTCTGTTTTTTCTCTGGTCACGTCTTGTGGATTTTTGTCGCGGTGCACTCCCCAAAAACGAGGATGGCGCATTTCATAATAACCGATCAACAGCGCTCCAAAACCTATGCGCTCTCCTTTTGGCTCTGTATAACCACCGATGACGAATTCCTGCTGCTGAACACACTTGAATTTCAGCCAATTTTTTGAACGACTGTGTACGTACGAACTATCGGCTTTTTCAGCTCTCCTTCAAAAAGTCTTTTGAACAAATCGATCATCGCGATTCAGAATCTTTGCTTTTTGGGGTTGTTTCTTTTCTGATTTCTGCCAGCGTGCGGCCGGTCAGGACTGATTTGGGTTCGGTGCTCACCGGATTGCGGCGGGCGTCGGCTTTATCATCATCTGTTTTCACCAACAGCCAGCGCTCGTTCTTGTCTTGCTCGGTCCGAATCAGGGCATAACCGCCTTTCAGCTTTTTGCCTTCAAGCCAGATGGTGACATGACCGGCTTTTATTGCCTGCGTCATGGCCCCCTTTTTTTTATTCGCATCTGTTTTCAAGTTGCGGTAGGTGCCGGCATCCCAGACCATCACGGTTCCAGCTCCATATTCATCCTCTGGTATTGTACCTTCGAAATCGGCATATTCCAACGGATGATCTTCGGTGGGCAGAGCCAGGCGTTTTTCTCTGGGATCAGTGGACGGCCCTTTGGGTACGGCCCAGGACTTGAGTACACCTTTAACCTCGATGCGAAAATCGTAGTGCAGGTTTCTGGCATCGTGCTTGTGGATCACGAAAATGGCTTTCGGTTTGGACGGTTTGTCGTCGCCAAAAGGTTCGGAACTGCGGTTGAAATCCCGTTTCTCGCGGTATTTCTTGAGAGATTCGCTTTTCGTCATAATCGCCAATTCACCCCTGTTTGCTGCCGTCACTGAACCAACGACAGGATCTATGATGCCTGCGCCCTTCACTTTGAAAGCGCAGATTGTGCACACATGCGTGAGCCCCTATGTCTAAAGAGCAGCAGGCGGATTCGCACCAGATCAGCAGATCGCTGACAGCGCAGCGTCATTCACTTCACCGCTTCTTCAACCCGGTGTTCCATTTCAGCGGGAATATCGGTTGAACGAGGGGCAATCTCTGCCGATCCTCTTATTTCATTCTGTGCAATATCATCGATGAGCAGCATCATCTCGGCTATTTCGCGCATTTGAGACGCTATAATCTGATCCGCCAGCTTGCGAACGCGTGGGTCGGTGATATTTGCCTTTCTTGCATTGTTTACAGCAATTGAGTGGTGGGGGATCATCGCCTTCATGAAACTGACATCGCCGATGACCGTTTGGTTTCTATTCGTTAACAACAAGACCACGCTTAGCAGCGCTGCCAATATGAGAACTGTTATTTTGGTTCGCATCCCTTTGTACATCGGCCACATAAAGGACAGCATCACGATTGTCATGATGCACCCCATGATCAATGAAGCGATTAGACGATTGACACTGAATGTTGCATGGGAAAATGAGTAGACGAGTTGATACATCAAAAAAAACATCACAAAGGTACTCGTTGCGATCATCGCCGCGAATCGGCTCCAGCTCATTCCCCTCGTCTGTTCTTTTTGATCCATTATTATTCCTCTCTTGCGGCATTTTAGGTTCTGATCGTTTAATGTCCTGAAAGTCTGAAGCAATGAGGTGGATGTAACGCGGCTACGCGACACGATTTCAGTTGCAGCTCGGGAAAGGAGTTGCCCGATTTTAACGGAAAGTATAGCCTGTTCGAAAAGTGTCTTATAAATCCGGTGCCGGTCGAACCACTCGATGCACTGCGTGGTCCTTTTTGTCCGAGAGGGGAAGCCCGAGTCGGGAAAAGCGTGTATGCTTGTGAGAATCAAGTTCGTTAGTCATCAAAGCATCGCCAATCTCTACTTAAATAATACCCGAATGCCCCATAAAATGCAAGGCTGAAATCGCAAGATACGAAAGGAAATACAAGCAAGTCATTTCTCCAATGGAATTTTCTCAAATGGTTTATCGTAATTGAAAACAATTTGGATTTCGGCAAAATGCCGGGAAATTTAATGCGTTTGTCATTAAACTGGAATCCGGTAAGTCACCAAATGATTTCTATTTTCAACTTTTTCAAAATATCAACAGCCTCTTCCATCGCTGCAGAATTGTCGGAAATCTGATACTGTATTTGCGATAGGTCGATAGAATTCCTTAATTTCAACGTTCCGTTCTCTACATAAGGATCGCTACCGTTGTGAATGAGTCGGGCTTGTGCCTGAACCTCAAGGCGCTTGCGGGGACTGTGGCCGCTAAAAGGAAATCATTTCGAAAAGTGCAATTCCATTGAATTTTTTGGAAAAGTCCAGATCATTGAGCTTTCATCTTGATAAGAATTCAAGTTTTCGCTGAATCTTTTTGCTCCTGATTCATCTAATAGGAAAACGAATAACTCTTTTTGACAAAAATAAGGAGAAAACATGGCAACGATCAACTTGAGTCAGGAAAATTTTCAGGATACGCTGTCGAATAATGATATCGTAATGATCGACTTTTGGGCCGAATGGTGTGGTCCATGCAAGATGTTTGGGCCGATATTCGAAAAGGCATCCGAGAAACACCAGGATATCGCTTTTGCCAAGGTCGATACCGAAAAACAGCGCGATTTGGCCGGTGCTTTTGGTATTCAGTCGATTCCGACATTGGCCATTTTTCGCGATCAGATCATGCTTTACAAGAATCCCGGTGCTCTGCCGGAAAACGCACTCGAAGATCTGATCAAGCAAGTTCGGAATTTGGACATGGACGAGGTGCGCAAAGAGATCGCCAAACACGAAGCAGAGCACGGCCATGACCACGATCATGATCATAACCACGATCACGACCACGAGCACCATCACCATCACTGAGAAAAATTCGATTCTCCATTTTTTCAAAAGAGGACCAGACGTTCAAGCGGGCGTTTGCTCCTCTTTTTTATAGGCCTGACTGAAGAAAAGCCAAGCAGGGGGATCTATTCCATCGTCGGTAAGGCCATCCGGATTTTTTCCTGCGCTTGGGCATAGTGTTCATCGGTCGGGCAATGCAGGCGCAGAAACGGTCGCCAGCTGTTCGACAGGGTGATGACTCGAAAACGGTCAAAGCATCTGACTTTGCGCACGCGGTTCCAGGGCAGAAACACGGTTTGGCGCGAGCGAGCCATGAGCCCTGCTCCGGCTGCAGCCGGCATGGCGGCCAGCAGACCCAAAACCACTGCCCCTGCGTTGATCGCGCCGCTGACCTTACGGCTCCAGCGCACCGATTCATAGAGGACGCCGTCCTCGTCAAGCGTGAACCGAACCCAGTAGCGGTTGAAAAAGACGGTCAAGCTGATAAACAGAGTCAGCGCATAG
>JAFGJN010000278.1 GCA_016929055.1 Candidatus Zhuqueibacterota bacterium | reverse complement strand
GGGGCCTATGTCAATGTTCTTTTCGATTGGGATCAGAATGGAAGCTGGGGCGGCTCCAGCACCTGCGGTGGCGGAGGCACGCCGCGCGACTGTCCGGAACACGTCCTGCAGAATTTTCACGTTCCGGGCGGTACCGCCGGCCATCTGGGCACTCTGGATCCACTTCCTTTCCTCATCGGCCCCAATCCGGGCTTTGTCTGGGCGCGCATGACCATCACCGAGACACCGATTTCCCTGCCCTGGGATGGCTCGGGTGCTTTTAATGAAGGTGAAAGCGAAGATTATCTGATCAAGATCACGCCCGATTATGTTTTGTTCGATTTTGGCGACGCGCCTTTTCTCACCGTGCTGGCGGACAATGGGGCCAGCCATCGCCTGTTCCAGGGCATCTGCCTCGGCTCGATTGTCGATGCGGAGGAGGATGGCCAGCCGGATGATGCGGCCATGGGTGATGATCGCAGCGGTCAGGATGATGAAGATGGCGTGGTTTTCCTGAACGAATGGGTCGCCGGCGATACAGCAGAGGTCGAGGTGACAGCTTCTGTCGGCGGCATGCTCAAAGCCTGGGTCGATTATAACCAGGACCAGGATTGGGATGATGCGGGCGAATGCGTGCTCGACATCCAGTTGGCCGCTGGCAAAAATACTCTGATGATCGAAATCCCCGATGATGCCAAAGCGGATTCGACCTATGCGCGTTTCCGTTTCAGCCTGCAGCCGATCGAGGATGCGACCGGGCCGGTTGCAGATGGCGAGGTGGAAGATTATCGCATCTGTATTTACGTGTTGCGGTTCGATTTTGGCGATGCGCCGGAGCCTTTTCAGACTGTTTTAGCACAAAACGGTGCCCGACATCTGATCTCCGGGCTCTATCTCGGCGATTCAATCGATTGGGAGGCCGATGGCATCCCCTCTGTTCGAGCCGATGGGGACGATGCAAGAGGCATGGATGATGAGGACGGCATCGAGTTTACCCGTCCCCTGGTTCCGGGTTACCATTTCGATATTCGAGTCTTTCCTTCCCAGGAAGGCTATGTGAGCGGCTGGGTCGATTTCAACGGCGACGGGGACTGGGATGATGATTATGAGCGGGTTTTGTCGGGACGCGAACCGGTTGCCCCGCGAACCGATCACCCTGAATTGCCTTCGGTTTACTCGGTTCGCATTCCCGCCGACGCGGTAAGGGAAGATGTGGTTGCGCGGTTTCGCATCGGCAGCACGCCAGAATTGCCCTATTATGGAGCCGCCGTGGGCGGCGAGGTTGAAGATTATATCGTTCCCATCGGCGCCGGCATGGATTCTCTGGACTGGGGCGATGCGCCCGATCCGCCTTATCCGACTCTTGCCGCCAGCGATGGGGCGCGGCATATTCTCGGCGACCGTACCTGGTTGAGTTTATCCGATTCTGAACCGGACGGCCAGCCGACGCTGCTGGCCGATGGCGACGATACCGATGGGAACAACGACGAAGACGGTATTCGTTTTCTCTCCCCCATCATCATCGGTCAGCTGGCCGATATCGAGTACTGGCCGGCGGATCACGGATTCATCAATGGCTGGATCGATTTCAATGCGGACGGCGATTGGGACGACGACCAGGAGCACTGCATCGACGACCTCGAGGTCTGGAATGCCGGCCACCCCGACACCTTACGAATCAAAGTCCCGGAAACCGCGGTCAGCGGCTATACATTTGCCCGATTCCGCATCAGTGTGGATTCGGGAATCGGTTACACCGGAGTGGCGGCTTTTGGCAATGTCGAGGATTATCGCATTTCCATCGGCACTTCTGTAAGCGTGCCGCCAGGAGAACCGGATCGCCCCAACACTTTTGCACTGGAGCAAAATTACCCGAATCCCTTCAATCCGGATACCCGGATCATTTACCACCTGCCGCAACCGTCCCGGGTTTATTTGGCGGTCTATAATCTGCAGGGGCAACGCATCCGCGTGCTCGTCGATGGCGAACAGAGCGCCGGAATTCGCCAGGTCGTGTGGGATGGATGTGAGGAGAGCGGGCAAAACGTCGGAAGTGGGGTCTATTTCTACCGCTTGCAAGCCGGAGAATACACAGCGATGAAAAAAATGGTGCTGCTGCAATAGGTGCAGAATAGCGCCGTTTCCGGCGACGAGCAACGGGAACGGGAATCGGCACTCCGGTTTACCCTTCCTCGATCGATAGCGGGGATAGACCGTGTGCCGATATGGTAACTGTTTTTTTTCTGATAGAGTCTGGCTTTTGACCGTAACGAGAAGAATCAGGGCTCACTCTGGAAGAATCGCTGGGCGCCCCACATGCCAAGTGTTTTGGTTCCCAGGCTCTGCCTGGGAACCAAAATTCTCTATTCCACCACCACCGCTGTATGAATGTCCAGCCGTGGCAGCTCGATTTCCAGTCGGCCGTCGAGCAGGCGATATTGGCAATCCGTTCCCTTCGGTGCCTGCCAGACGCGGGCGGGTTTTTTCGCGGCCTTGACCGACACCTGCAGCGCTCTCAGCGGCGGGATTTCGTCATAGACAAAGACCTCGTCGTCGTCGTGCGGACCGCCGGTGTTGACCAGATTGACGATCAGCTTGCCGTCCAGACGGTTGACCGAAACATCGACGTCATGTGAGCCAGTGACGGTGACCAAGGGATCGGGAAACAGCTCGCGTACGATGCCGTTGAGAAAATCGCGCGTCACTGTGGTGCGGCCGTGATAATAGCGCTCGCCGAGATCGAGAAAGACAGCGGCGATGCGGCCTCGGCCGAACGGCACGATGGCCGCTGCCGGATCGGAGGGTCCGGCAAAACTGTTCTCGGTATAGACCCGGCCGATGCTGTGGACGCTGTCCGGAAGTTCCACCTTTTGAAACGCCGAGTTGATGCCGGCGATCCAGCCGTTGTAGGCCAGTCCGTTGACCTGCACTCGGGGTTCGCCCTCGAATGCAAAACCCAACACATCGCTGAAATGGCGCACCGCTCGCGGGCCGATAATCAGCAGATTGCCGCCTCGTTCGGCATAGTCGAGCAGATCGTTTTTCATCTCTTCACTGACATCAGCCCATTCCGGATAGACCAGCAGGGGATAGTCGCTTCCTTTTGCGAGCAGATGGTGGGACATGAGAATATCCACTGAATTCTGGCCATTGAGCAAACAGTTGAGAATGCCCTGCAGCGGATCGAGCTCGTTGAACCAGGCAGCGAACAGTTTGGTGTTGCGTCGATAAAATGCATCGGTGTCATAGACCACTCCCACCTGGGGAACGGTCTGACCGCGATGGCAGATTGCCTGGCGGTCACGGCAGAATTTCGCCGTTTCTTTCATCAACTGCATCTGCCAAAGCCGAACCGAGCCGTCGGGCCTTTGTGGGAAATAGGCCTGAAACCCACCGCCCAGGGCCAGAACGATAGCCGCTTCTTGTTGCAACTGCGGCACGGATTTGGTGCTGAACAGCCCATCGGTCCAGGGAAAGCTCCAGGCCATGAGATCCCAGGGTTTGCCCTGGTTGCGCATGCAGCGAGCTTCCAGGCGGGCGCTGTTGACGCTGTTGTGCGCGGAAAAATCGCCAGAGATGAAATCGACATTTACGGATACCGGTTCGGGCATCATCGACGTAAAAGCCCAGTTGCTGGCGACTTGGAATCCGGGATAGCGGTTGTGCACGCTATCGACCCAGTGCTTGAGATAGTCGCGAAACGCTTGACGGCAGAACTGTGAGTATTCGTACCAGTAGGGTTCTGCCGGCGACCGGGGGATCTGTTCGATGCCGGTTTCGGCGGTGAATCGTTCCATCGCTGTTTTGCCGTAATCGCGATCCGTGGCCCAACACTCGCCGTCCACCCAGGCACCATCCATGCCGTATTCGCATGCCAGTTCACCGAGCTGGGGAATCAGCAGCTCGTCGGCATAGGGTCCAAAAGTTGAAGTCAGACGGTCGTCGGTTTTGCCGGTTTCGTCGATGCGCGCCCATTCGGGATGCAACTCGACCGCCTTGGCGTCCCAGACGCCCGAATGGTGGACATAGAGCGCGACGCCGCGCTCGGCGGTCACCTGGCGCCAGATTCGCAGCACATCGCGCTCGATGCAGGGGGCGGGATTTCCCATGTGGGTGGGATAACTCGAGATACCGCCATGCCCCTTGCTGTCGGTCTGCAGATAGTCGGGTTGCACCTCGTCGATGATAAATTCGACCATTTTGCGATCGACGTTTTTGCCGATGGCGATGCAGCTATCGCGGGCGTGAAAATCGAAATGGATGCCGAGAAAGCTCTCTGAACGTTTGAGGCGTTTGGGCGGTTCGGCGGAAAAAAGCTGCGGCGCCAGGAAGAAAAGCAGACAAGCAAAAAAGAGGCGGGTTTTCATCGGACCTCCGTTGCGAGGCAATTTTGGCCAAAGGGATTGAGAGAATATAAGAAACACGGGGTAAATGTGCAGGATATTTTTTTTTGGTTTTATTGAAAAGGAGATTATTGAGTTCGACTCCGGCTCTGCCTTGCGCATGTTTTTGGCACATCCTGCGCAGGGGAGTAAGCATGCGGTTTTTAGAGATCGAACGTTACCGCGGGCGCAAGGCAGGAGCCTCCGTCGGCTTCGCGCGCTTCCTCGTCCGCAAAAGCGGCGGACTCGGCGATCGCGCTTCGCTGAATTTTATGAGGCGGGTTATGCGCGGTGAGTCGCTTTGTTTGTTGTATTCTGATTTAGAGTGTTTGGCGATTTCGTCCGTGGGCATACCGCGACCCGGAGGGGCGCTCCATATCAGCCCGGGGCGCCAGCCCCGGGAACGGACAAGGCTTTCATCCCTTCTTTTTTCAGCCCTGAAAGGGCGTTCCTAAAATTGAAGAGTCGCTGGAAATCGATCATTGTCAGTTGAATTGCAATGCAAGGTTTTTTTTATGGATGGCTGGACCGCGCTGTCCCTGGATTTGTGGGGCGCCCCTTCAGGGCTTGGGTTTTACCGGTGTTTTCAATCCCTGGGCTGCGCCCAGGGCTGATATGGCTGGCCCTTTCAGGGCCGGGGATAGGCAAGCACCCAACACCCTTTGATGTAAACGGAGCGCGACCCCGCAGGCCGCTGTTCTTGCGGCCGATAAAGGCGGAGAAGAAAAAGTGGCAAGTGCCAATTTTAAGTGTGTAAGTTACAAAATCGCCTTTTGCAGCTGTGTCCAGTATTGCTAAT